>DASYAZ010000052.1:0-34173 GCA_036501085.1 Pseudonocardiaceae bacterium
GACCAGGGGAAAATTGATCTAGCGGCACTGGAAGCCGAGCAGGAAATCGCCGTCAAAGATTCGATCGAGCGGTCTGAGGCCACCGGGGCACCCATCATCTCCGACGGCGAGCAGCGTTGGTCGAGCTTCGCCACCTACCCCATCACCGACACCCTGAACGGGACCGGCCTGGCCGACAACCTCGGCCCGGGTGGGCAGTTCTTCGCGATCTTCGCCGACGGTCACGGCCGGCAGTTGCCCCGCCTCACCGGGGGGCCCCTTCGGTACAAGTACTACGCCGCCGACTCGCTGCGGAAGTCCATCAGGTACGCGAACACACCTATGAAGCAGGCCGTGATCGCGCCGTCCATGATCGCGTTGCTCTACCCGCTGATTGATGAGGTTCCCGGTTACCCCCGGGCTCAGTTCGAGGACGACATCGTCAACGAGTGCGTGAAGGACATCCGCGACGCTTTCGCTGCCGGAGCTGCCCGGGTTTCCGTCGACTTCACCGAGGGCCGGCTCGCGACCAGGGAAGACCCGCGTAACCCGTGGACGGGCGCTGGCCTGCTGCCGCACTTCATCGAGCTGAACAACCGCGTGTTCGCCCAATTCACGCCGGAGGAGCGCGCAAAGATCGGCGTCCACACCTGCCCCGGCGGCGACCGGGACTCGGTGCACAGCGCCGACGTGCCTTACAACAACTTGCTCCCGAGCATGTTCCAGATGAACGCCGGCTACTTCCTCATCCAGCTGAAGAGTGAGCGGGAGAAGGACCCGGTCTACCAGTCCATCGGGCAGCACCTCCGCGACGACGCCGATGGCGTCGCCCAGATGGCGTACATCGGAGTCATCAACGGGTTGAACCCTCGAATCGAGAGTGCGGAGGAGGTTCACGACCAGCTGGTGAGGGCGTCCAACTTCATCTCGAAGGACAGGATCGGCTCCACCGACGACTGCGGCTTCTCGCCGTTCAGCATCGATGAGAAGCCGAACCACGGGTCGCCCGACTACGCCCGTGACGTGGCCTTCCAGAAGATCAAGAACCGGGTCGAGGGAACCAAGATGGCCGCCGACAAGCTCGGCGTCAGCTGAGTCCTTCCGCAGCACGGCTTCGACTCGACGATAACCCGGAAGGCCCGGCCGCTCAGCGTGGAGCGGCCGGGTCTTCCGGCGCTTGGCCGGCACCGCTGCTGCGCTCTAAAGCGTGCGCCACCAGCGCAACCAGGGTGTCCAGGCTGGAGCGGGCCTGCCTGGCGTCCATCCAGGTCAGCGGGCAGTCCGGCGGCAGGCTCAGCGCCGCACGCACAGCGCCGTCCTGATGAGCCGGGCTGCCGGGAAACTGGTTGACCGCCACGGCAAAGGGAATCCGGCGATCCTCGAAGTAATCGATCGCCGCGAAGCAATCGTCGAGCCGCCGGAGATCGACGAGAACCACCGCTCCGACCGCGCCGTGGGCCAGCTCGTCCCACATGAACCAGAAGCGATCCTGGCCAGGCGCGCCGAACAGGTAGAGGATGATCTGGTCATCGACCGCGATGCGGCCGAAGTCCATCGTCACCGTGGTGGTGGTCTTGTCCGGGACGGCAGCCACGTCGTCCACATCCACCGACAGTGCGGTCATCACCTGCTCGGTGCTCAGTGGTGGGATCTCCGACAACGGCCCGACGAAAGTGGTCTTGCCGACGCCGAACCCACCTGCCACCAGGATCTTGAGCGGGATCAACGGGCGGTCCCAGACCGGACTGCCGGGCCGGCTGCTCTTAACGGGAGCGGAGCCCATCCAGCAGCCTCCCCAAGATCTCTTCTCGCGGCCCGCCGCCGGTGGTCGTGGGCTGGGGCAGGTGCACCACCAGCAGCCCTGCATCCGCCAGATCGCTGACCAGCACCCGGGCCACTCCCGCCGGCAACGTCAGGTTCGCCCCGATCTCCACCACCGAGATGGGCTGCACCGACATCCGGACGATGGCCCGGCGCTCCGGCTGCAAGGTCGGGAGGTGCTCCACAGCCCGCTCGGTGGCCGTCACGAGGGCTTCATAGGGCAACTCGTGACCGGATGGCCGGGTGCGCCCCTGGGTGAACGCATAGACCGGGACCACCCGGTCCCCCTCGCCCCAGCCGTAGCGATGGGCCGCACAGAACCCACCGGGCCCGCTGGCTGCGGTCACCGTGCTGTCCGGTGCTGAGGCGCCACCGCCGGGTCGGACCATTCCGAGGTGCGCCGGGGCGGCGAAGTCAGGGCATGCCCCACCCGGGATGCGAGCATGGTCATCTCATAGCCGATCAGGCCCATGTCACACTGCCGCGCAGCGACAACGACCAGCGTGGAGCCCTCGCCGATCGGCGTGGCGAACAGGTAACCACCGGTCATCTCGATGATCGTCTGGCCCAGCGGCGCCAGCGCCAGCAGCTGCGCCACGCCCCGGGACAGGCTCACCAATCCGGAGGTGGCGGCGGAAAGCTGATCACCGAGCGCCGCATCAACCCCACTGGAGGACGCCAGCGGCAGGCCGTCCCCGGTGACGACCAGGGCGTGCCGGACACCCGGAGTATCCCGAGCGAAGTCGCTGGTCAGCCAGTCGAGCTGGCCGCGAACCGGACCTGCCGCGTTCACGACCCGCTCCGCTGGTCACCGTCCACCTGGTTCCGGGCAGCCTGGCGGCTGGCCTGGTAGCGGGACAACGCCTCGCGGGCGCGTTGCGCGTCCAGGGCCGTCGCCACGCCGGCAGGCGGCCCACCGTGGCGGGGCTCGGCCTCGGCGACCACCCCGGTCCGGGGGGCGCGCCCGGCGCAGCTCAGGAGCCAGATTGGCCTGCGGTATCCGGCGGTTGAGCTGGGAACCGGACGGTGCCCCGGTGGACGCCGGCCTGCTGGATATCTCCCCCGTCACCGGTCTGGCCGGGGTCCACCACCCCGTCCAGTCGACCGCAGGCTGGGAGCCGGCTTTCCGCGGGACGCTCTTCGAGGCCAGGGCGCCGGGTGCGGCGCGCTGCAGCGGGATACCCGCCGGCAGCGGCAGGCTGGTGCCGGGAGTCCGAGACGGCAAGGCAGTGGCCACACCACGCAGCGCCACGGCATTGACCACGAGCTCCGGCTTGTGGTCGACGAGCAGCTCGGCGGGAAGCGTGACCACCGCGGTCACCCCGGAACCGGGGGTATCGGTCAGCGACACCTCGACACCGTGGCGGGCTGCCAGGCGAGCCACCACATGCAGACCCAACCGGGGAGTACTCGAAAGATCGATGTCACGGGGATGCGACAGCACCTCGTTGGCCTGCGCCAGATCCTCCACCAGCATTCCCACCCCCCAGTCCTCGACGGTGATGACCGCCGTGCCCGGCGCCTGCAGGGAGTTTCGAGTGCGGATGGTGACCTGCGCCTCGGGCGGGGAGAACCGCACCGCGTTCTCGGCCAGCTCGGCGAGCACATGAGTGAGGTCGGTGACGGCGTGCCCGAGAACGGCCAGACGCTCGTCGACGAAGAACCTCACCCGATCCAGGTCCTCGATCTCCGCGATCGCGGCGCGCACCACGTCGATCAGCGCGACGGGCTCCCGCCAGCGCCGAGGTGGCTCCTCACCGGAGAGCACCAGCAGGCTTTCGGCGTTGCGCCTGATGCGGGTCGCGAGGTGGTCCAGGCGGAACAACTCACCCAGCGCGTCAGGATCGCGTTCGGCCTCCTCGAGCTGGTTGATGATGTCCAGCTGCCGGTAGAGCATGCTCTGGTTGCGCCGAGCGAGATTCACCAGCAGCTCGGAGGTGAACGTGCGCTGGCCGAGTTCGGCATCGGCCAGCTGGGTGGCCAAGCGCATCGACTTCTGCTGCTCATCCTCCGTGGTCCGCCAGAAGATAACCAAGCCGACGCAGGCGAAGAGTACCGCGACCCCGTGAATCAGCGCCCAAGTCCACGGGTTTACCTGCGCATCCGGATGATTGAAGATCAGATCGGCCTGCCAGAGCGTGCCCAATCCGTGGCTGAGCACCGTGAAGACGATGTTCCACAGGAACGGCACCCAATCCTGGTACAACGCGATGAATCCGAGGATGATGAAGAAATGGAAGTGCGCCTCGATGGAACCCCGCGAGAACACCACCAGAGCCGCTGAGCAGTACACCAGACCGGCCGAGGTGAAAAACGATGCCACCCTCCGTTGCGGCGTCCAGGCACCGGCCAGCATGCACGCCATAAGCGGAACCAGCCCATAAAAAGTGGTCAGCGGGTCGTGCCGGAGCCATAACGCAAATAAGAACAAAGCAGGTATGTGCAGGCCGAGAACCCAGAGCAGGAGTTTGTGTCGCTGACGCCATGCATAGTCGTCGAGCAAGTTTCCGCGCGGCAGGTAGTCCAGCAACCTGGTCAAAGTCACCGGTTGAGTCCCTTCTTTCAGACTGGGCATGGTACTGCCGTGCGATGTCTCCGCGAGACTTTCGCACTACGCCGAGTAGGTGGTTCACACTCCGGCCGGCGCCAGAGGGCGCAATCGGCTGGTCCTGATGGCAGAACCGCCTCCGCGCCATGAGCGGCTCGGAACCCCAGGGGACATTCTTGGCAGCTGATGCGGCCCGGCCCGCTGCGGCCGGCGCCGCGGACCAGTAATCGGCACGGTCCTCAGCTCCGTTGCTCAGCGCGGATGTCACAGCAGCTCACGACGCCCCGACCAGCAAGCCCGGCCGCCCGATCGCCGGCACCAGCCATGGTGTGTGCCGGCACTCGGAGGCCAGCTCTAGGATCTCGCAGTGGAGGCGTATGGGTGCCTGGTGGCCCCCGCGGTCTTCAAAACTGACGTGGTCGAGCACCTCGACCAGGCGGGTTCGATTCCCGTCCGCCTCCGCCAACGACTCCGCCAACAACTCCACCCGATGAGTCCCGGGACGCCGTCGTCCATTACTGGCACCCCAACGCCCGGCCGCAGGAAGTGTGGTCCGAACTGATTGTTTCGATATGCTGGAGCCGCACTCCCTGCTCACCAAACCCGCCCAGAAAATAGAGCAGATTCAGGCCACCCCTGGTTCCCGGGATGGCCCAGGACGCCTTCAACGTCCCGCTGGACGGGGTGACGTGGAATGGAAACATGTACGTCTTCTTCAGCGCTGATCACCGGCAAGCGGGGATATCCGCAACTCGTCATCTTCGGGAGCGCCCCGGGGGGGTGAAGCTGGACAGAGCGGCGGTCAGCGTGCCGGAACACTTCGCCACGGCAGTGCGGGCCCGTCAGGGCTTGAGGCGCCAGCTCACCGACGGCAGGCACGAGTTTCGCTCACCCGGCGAACAGCAGGGTCAGCCCGCTGACCGTGTAGCCGACCATCAGCACGGTCAGCGGGAGCTGCCCGATGACGGCATCCGTACGGGGAAACAGCGCGACTGAGCGGTCGTGGGCACTGATCACCGCGAGAACATGCCCCACGATGACCGCGATGACCTGGACCAACGCGATACCGGTAGTCGTGACCAGGCCGTAGTTGACGGCGTCGGACACCCGCGTACCGCTACCCGGCGGATGGGCCAGCAAGGCGAGCGCCTGCTGCCCCTGGAACAGGAAAAGGGAGAAGTAGTGCGCGACGACATAGCCCACCACGATGGGGATCACGGTGTGCGCGAGCAGCCCCGGAACCGGCCTGCGACCCCGGCGGCCGATCTGCCCGGCCAGCAGCGTCGCGGTGACGAACGTGAGAGCCACCAAAATGATCATCAATACCAGGCCGGTGGTGGAGACCAGGGCATCCGGCACCGGCACTGTCTGAGTGAACTGGATCCACTCGGCGGAACCGGAGAGAGTGTCGAAGAAGGTGGAACCCAGCAGCACGGCGATCAGGGCCACCGCCCCGGGCGCGGTCTCGAAGGTCGCCGCACCGTCGAGCGGGTTGCGCACCACGAGCCGGCCGTCGTCCCGCCGCCCGAAGGGTGAGAGCTTCCCGACGAACGTGGAGTAGACCTCGAACCCGTCGCCACGGGCGAACCAGCGCTCCCCGAACAGGAGTGCGGCACCGAGGTGCACGGCGGCATACCCGGCGAAATACCAGAGCACCACGCTGACCGTGTCCCGACCCGGGGCGGCCAATTCCAGCCACACGAAACTGAACAGCGACACCGCTGCCGGCCAGTACCCCAGCGCAGCCGGCAGCGGGCGCAGACCCCGATCCGGCGGGATCCGGGTGACGGTGGCCAGCAGCAGGTGGATGGTGCGCAGCGGGCTGAGCCGCCGGAACACCGGCCCGCACAGCAGCGACAGCGGAACGAGTCCCACCCAGAACAGCACATACACCGCATAAGGCAGCGGGTTGGGCTCCCCCGGCGCCAGCAGCGCCGCGACGAGGACATAGCCCGGTACGGCCAGACCGATCAGCCGGAGCAACCAGCGCAACCCGGCGCTGTCCACGATCCGCTGAATCGGCCGCGGCAGTGCCCGTCCCGCTGCGCCCGCCCGCAGCCGCGGCGTCCGCCACAACACGCCAAGGCCGAAGAACGAGGCCAGCAGGGCGATCGCGGCCGCCTGGATCATCAGATCGAGCGGAAGGGGGAGGTCCCGCCGGCCCTCGATTCCATGGGCGAGGAATTCCACTGCTGCCGGTGCCCTCAACCGCTCGTGCCCCCTGCGGTAAGGCCTGCTGCCTTCGCCGCTCGCACCCGGCGGACTCCGGCGACGATCAATCCCAGCCCGGCGCCGTAGAAGATCACGGTCAGCCCTCGATCCAGGAAGGCCGGACCCCCGAACGGTAGCTCGGAGTTCCACAGCACGCTGATGTCGGTCGCTGCGAGCAGCAATATGATCGCCCCGGTCACCACGGCCCGATCTGACGTCGCCGCACTCCGGCGTAAGGCACTGACTACCGAGACGACGCCGACCACCACAGCGAATCCGGCCAGTAAACCCACACTGACCCAAGCGACCACCCGGCCGCTCTGCTGTGGAGCGAAGGCCGTACCCAGCACGTGCAGCGAAAAGCTCAGGATTCCGACCCCGATCACCACTGCGATCGGCCGGTGCCAGTCCCGCCTCCGCCCGAGGGCTCCGACCGCCACGACGAGGATCACCAGGACCACCAGCCACGGCCACGGCGACGGGGGCGGTATCAAGTCCCGGGTGCCCAGGGCGGTGACCTGCTGCCCGTCCACAACCAGCGGCAACTGCCAGGATCTGGACGCTGGGGATGACTGCGGGGGTGCGATCCGACCGTCGGTCCAGGTAGCGCCGGATCCCTCGCTGAGCTTCTTCCACGCCGGTGCCGCCGCCGGGGTCTCCGGAGCCGGAGCTGCCGGGATCAGCCCGGTCTGGAATGCGGTGCTGCTGAGCTGATTGACCTGGACTCGGTTATCGGACAGCTGCAAGAAAGGCTCACCTTGATAGCCGAGAATCAGGATCGTGGCTGCGCCCTGGTTGGTGACGCGCACCCACTGCCCACCGAGCCCGACGGTGACCGCCACCGCGGGTACCGCGGGCCGAATTCCTGTCAGCACGGTCCGGTAATCGGTGGGAGAACCACCGGTTCCCACGATGTGCGCCGAGGCCTGGACCGGATTGATCAGCGCGAACAGGCCGGTCAGTATCGCGATCAGCACAACCTGCCGGGCCCGGTGTGCCACCTTCAGCTGCGCCGCCGACGCCGTCCACCCGACCGAGCTCGGCAAGCTCACCTGACCACACCCCCAACAGCGCTTACTACCCTGTTCGATCGATCCGCCCCGGCCGGTTCGCGGATGAACCCGACAAATTTACCGGTTACTCGTGGTCACCGGTTTGCCTACCCCGACTCGACCAGCGTCTCGGCGATCTCGTAGGTGTTCAGCGCCGCGCCCTTGCGCAGGTTGTCCCCGCAGACGAAGAAGTCCAGCGCATTGGGGAAGTCCAGCGCCTGGCGAATCCGGCCTACATAGGTGGGGTCCGCTCCGACCACCGCGGCGGGGGTCGGCCACACGCCGGCAGCCGGATCGTCGGCCAGCACGATGCTCCGCTGCGCGCCGAGCACCGTGCGGGCACCCGTCACGGTCACCGGCCGGGCGAACACCGCGTGCACGACCAGCGCGTGGGTGGTGACCACCGGGACCCGCACGCAGGTGGCGGACACCTTGAGGTCGGGGATGCCGAGGATCTTGCGCGACTCGTTGCGGACCTTGAGCTCCTCAGAACTCCAGCCACAGTCCTTGAGCGATCCGGCCCAGGGCACCACGTTCAGCGCCAGCGGCGCCGGGAACGGGGACTCCTCCGGCAGACCCGCCGCGGCCAGCGCGGCCGCCACGTCCCCACCTCGAATCCCCACCGGCTGGCCGGCCACCGCGGCGAGCTCGGCGTAGAGCCGGTCCACACCGGGGCGGCCGGCACCGGAAGCGGCCTGGTAGCTGGCCACCACCAACTCGGTGAGCCCGAACTCCCGGTGCAGGGCACCCACCGCGGTCATCATCGACAGCGTGGTGCAGTTGGGATTGGCGATGATCCCCCTCGGTCGCTCCGCCGCGGCCGCAGCGTTGATCTCGGGGACCACCAGGGGCACGCCGGGATCCATCCGGAAGGCACTCGAGTTGTCCACCACGACGGCACCCCGCTGAACCGCAACCGGGGCCCACTGCGCGGAGACCTCGTCGGGGACATCGAACATGGCGACGTCCACGCCCTCGAACGCCTCCGGGGCAAGCTCGACAACGCTGTGCTGAGCGCCCCGCACGGTGATCTGCCTGCCCGCCGAGCGAGCGGAGGCGATCAACCGGATCTGTGCCCACGGCACGGACGGCCGGGAGTTGATGATCTCGATCATCACGGTGCCGACGGCCCCGGTGGCACCCACGACGGCCAGCACAGGTGCACCTCGGGCAACGTTGGTCATCGCCCAGTACCGGCGTAGACGACGGCTTGCTCGCCACCGCCCAGTTCGAACGTCTCGTGGATCGCTCGCACCGCGTCGTCCAGCTGCTCGGCGCGGACCAGCACCGAGATCCGGATCTCAGAGGTGTTGATGGTCTCGATGTTCACCCCGGCCTCGGCGAGCGCCTCGCAGAACCGGGCGGTGACCCCGGGGTGTGACCGCATCCCAGCCCCGATCAGCGACACCTTGCCGACCCGGTCGTCGCACAGGATGTCCTCGAATCCGATCTCCGACTGCATCGCGCGCAGCGCCTTGACCGCGGACGGCGCATCGAGTTTGGGCAGGGTGAAGGTCACATCGGTCCGGCCGGTGTCGCCGTGCGAGATGTTCT
This sequence comes from Pseudonocardiaceae bacterium, assembly GCA_036501085.1. Lineage (GTDB taxonomy): Bacteria > Actinomycetota > Actinomycetes > Mycobacteriales > Pseudonocardiaceae. Next base: position 9,166 of record DASYAZ010000052.1, read on the forward strand.
GCAACACCATGTCGATGTTCAGCTCGGTGTCGGCGATCACCCGGAAGATGCGGGCAGCCTTGCCGAGTTCGTCGGGCACCCCGATGATGGTGATCTTCGATTCCGACCGGTCGTGCGTGACGCCGGTGAGCATGGCCTGTTCCACGGCGCGATCCTCCACTGATCCGGACACCATGGTGCCGCTGTTGCGACTGTACGACGAGCGGACGTGGATCACGATGTGATTGCGCCGGGCGTATTCGACACAGCGCAGCATGAGCACCCGGGCCCCGCAGGCGGCCATCTCCAGCATCTCCTCGTAGGTGATGCGGTCCAGCTTGCGGGCGTGGGACACGATCCGGGGGTCAGCGGAGTACACGCCGTCGACGTCGGTGTAGATCTCGCACACATCCGCTCGCAGCGCCGCCGCCAGCGCGATGGCGGTGACATCCGAGCCACCCCGCCCCAGTGTGGTCACATCCTTGGTGTCCTGGGCCACCCCCTGGAACCCGGCCACCAGCGCGACGGCGCCCTGATCGAGCGCTTCGCGTACCCGGCTGGGCGTCACGTCGATGATGCGGGCCCTGCCATGCGCCGCGGTGGTGATCACACCGGCCTGGGAACCGGTGAATGATCGGGCGTCCACACCGAGGGACTGCACGGCCATCGCGACCAGCGCATTGGAGATCCGCTCACCGGCGGTGAGCAGCATGTCGAGCTCACGCTGATGTGGTTGCGCCGCAACCTGGCCGGCGAGATCGAGTAGCTCGTCAGAGGTGTCACCCATCGCCGAGACGACCACGACGACCTCGTGGCCTCGGTTGCGCGTCTCGACGATCCGCTCGGCCACTCTCTTGATCCGCTCGGCACTGTCCACTGACGAGCCGCCGTATTTCTGGACGACGAGCGCCACTACGACCTCCGGTGTCAGGGTTCCCGCACAAAAATAGGCCGTGTCCCCTGAATGCTCAGGGGACACGGCCTGAAGAGGTGACCGCTTATGCGGTTACGGTTTCGCGTCGACCGCTGAACACCCTCAGCAGGCCGGTACCGAAGATCAGCGTCAGCACGGCAGTCACCAGATGCAGGAACTGGTCGCCCACCGCACCACCCGGGATGGACAGCAACGAGAGGTAGCCCATCCAACCGATCACGGTGGCCAGGGCGTAGACGCCACCGATGGCGAGGTTCAATCCCTCGTTACCGGCAGTGGTCAGGGCAAACGCTCCCAGCAGCCAGAACGCCCCGATGCCAATGTGCACGATGTTGTGGTACGGGTTGATCAGGAAGAGCCCGAAAAGGTCGTGGTTCGTCATCTCGGTGATTTTGCCGAAGCCCGAGATGAAGAACCCGATGATCCCGCCCACGACGTAGATGGAGCCGAGGATCATCGAAAAATTCTGCTCGAGACTCCTACCACCCCGGCTCTGGATCTTGATCCCGAACTTGTCTTCTGGACTAGCAAAAGCCATGTCTGTCCCCTTCCACCCAACATCGAACGACTCAACGGTGAGGTGTGCAGGCCCTGTCGTCGCGCTCCCACCTCATGTCCCTAGTCCGCCCTTCGGGGCACGACAGCCCACGGTTCACCCATTAGCCGACAGATCACTCTATTGGACGCCAAAGATCCACCGGGGAAGCGGGATCGGCGAGCGGCGATTGGTGCTTCGGTTTTCAGTTACCGTCCCGCGACCGTCCACGCAATGCCCATGCCGGGGTGGGCCCTCCGGCGGTGACACGGTGCCAGTACGATGCTGCCCTCCGTGACGGGTCAACCCTACGGACGGCACACTGACTCGCATTGACTTGCTCACACACAGTGAGCGGGAGCTTACAATCTGATGGAATGGGGCACCATGGCCAATCTCTGGGACGCCGTGCGCAAGAAGCGGGTGTTAGTGATCGTCGTCGGGGTGGTTCTGGCCGCTGGGCTTGGAACATCCGCCGCGATATGGGGGCCAGAGTTCTTCACGTCCAACCAGCCCGCGCAGGCGGCGAAGGCGGCAAGCCCGGCGAACAAGGCTGATGCCGCCTCGGCGACACTGCCCGCTGGTTTCAGCGCGTTCCGCAGCGACCAGGCCGGCTTCCAGCTGGCCTACCCCTCCACGTGGACCAAGCTGAGCCCGAAGGATCCGCAGGTCCTTCTCCTGCTCTCCCAAGGCACGCAGGATTCGTTCCTCGCGCGAGTCAATGACCTCCAGGAGCCGGTGGGGCCACAACAGCTTCCGGCCGCCAAGCAGGTCACGGACAAGCTGGTGTTGTCCAACAAGTCGATCCAGATGATCACTGATCCGAAGCAGATCCAGCTGGGCGGCCTGCCCGGGTTCTTCTACTTCTACTCGTTCAAGGACCCCACCACGAACCAGGAAGGCGTGCACTCGCATTTCTTCCTGTTCAACGGCAAGAAGATGATCAGTCTCGTCTTCCAGTCCCTGCCCCGAGAGCACTTCAAGGAGTCCGCTCCGATCTTCGACAAGATCGCTGATTCGTTCCGCGTGGTGAAGAAGTGAGTTCTCCGACCTGCTGAGCTACAGCCAGCGTGGAAGATCTGGCAGCCCGTACGGTGCGTGAAGTCGCGACCCCGATGAGCGTCCGGTCAGCCAGCCCGCCACATGCTGCACCGGTCCGGAGACCGGTACCGGTACCCCGGTCTCCGGACCGCAGGCGACCCGCGCGCCGTCGGGAAGCTGGAGCTCGATCCCGGCCGAGATCCGGCTGCTCATCTGCCCGGCCACGTCCCGGATCAGCGCCACCGCGACGTCCTCGGGGATGACTTCGATCTCGACCCCGGCATCCAGGTCGACCAGGTGCAACCAGAGCTCCCGCGTCCGCGCCCACGGGATGAACGCGGCAGGCACGTCACCGTGCCGGGTTCCCACGGTCGCTTCCCACTGTGCTGAGGAGAGTTCCTGGGCAGCGGCGGTGAATGCGGCTCCGGCGTGCCGAAGATCCTCGAGCTGCTCGCCACGTGCCCGCGCCGCGCCGGCCTCGATGTCAGCGTCGCGTGCCGCCTCTGACACGTACATCGGTGTCTCCACCCCCGTGCGGGCCCAGGCGAGCAGCCGGCACAGGCCCTCGGCGTTTCGGGCGACATGGGTCACCACATGGCCGCGGCTCCAGCCGGGCAGCCGGGATGATCCGCGCAGGTCGTCCAGCTTCTCAGCGGTGCTCTCGAACAGCGCCTGCCCGTCCGCGGCCCAGGCGAGCGCGATATCCGGCCGGCTCATTCGATGTTCCCGGTCGCTTGGCGTGCACCGGGTTGGCAGCGGTTGACGATCGCGGGAACCCGGGTTGGTGTGCCTTGAAGAGCGCCCAACTCACAGGATGGGGGCCGGATGGTAGGCGGCGGCTTCCGGGTAGCGGGCTGCCACCGCCTCGACCGCGGCGATGACCGCGGCGACCTGGTCAGCGGCCGCCCCGGTGAACGGGATGCGATCAGCGAGCAGCGCGTCCAGCTGGGCACGCTGCAGCAGCAGCCGGCTGTCGCCGGCCAGCCGATCGAACAGGTCATTGCCCGCGCCTTTCTCCCGCATCGCCACTGCCACCGCCACGGCGTGTTCGGAGATCACGCCGTGCGCGCTCTCCCGGCCCATCCCAGCACGCACCGCGGCAACCAGCACCTTGGTGGTGGCCAGGAACGGTAGGTAGCGCTCCAGCTCCCGCTCGATCATCGCCGGGTAGGCACCGAACTCTCCGAGCACGGTGAGGACGGTCTCGACCAGCCCGTCGAAGGCGAACAACGCATCGGGTAGCGCGACCCGGCGGACCACCGAATCGGACACGTCCCCCTCGTTCCACTGGGTGCCGGCCAGCTCGGCAACCATGGACGCATACCCGCGCAGCACCACCGCCAGGCCGTTGACCCGCTCGCAGGAGCGGGTGTTCATCTTGTGCGGCATGGCGCTGGAGCCGACCTGCCCGGGCTGGAACCCCTCGGTCACCAGCTCATGGCCGGCCATCAGCCGGATGGTGGTCGCCAGCGAGGAGGGCGCGGCAGCCAGCTGCACCAGGGTGCTGAGCACCTCGTGATCCAGGGACCGCGGGTAGATCTGACCCACGCTGGTGAGCACCGACCCGAATCCCAGATGCTCGGCCACCCGCCGCTCCAGCGTCGCGAGCGTGCAGCGGTCTCCGCCGAGCAGGTCCAGCATGTCCGCGGCGGTGCCCATCGGGCCCTTGATCCCGCGCAGCGGGTAGCGCGCCAGCAGTTCTTCGAGCCGGGCGAAAGCCACCAGCAGCTCGTCGGCGGCGCTGGCGAACCGCTTGCCCAGCGTGGTGGCTTGCGCCGCGACGTTGTGGCTGCGCCCGACCAAGACCAGATCGGAATACTCCGCGGCGCGGCCGGCCAGCCGGGTGAGCAGCGCGACGCAGCGGTCTCGCACATGTTCCAGCGAGCGGCGCAGTTGGAGTTGCTCGACGTTCTCGGTGACATCCCGCGACGTCAACCCCTTGTGGATCTGCTGGTGCCCGGCCAGCGCGTTGAACTCCTCGATGCGGGCCTTGACGTCGTGCCGGCTCACCCGCTCCCGGGCCGCGATCGACTCCAGGTCCACCTCATCGAGGACCCGCCGGTAGTCATCGAGGACCCGCGGCTCGACCGGCATCCCCAGCTCGGCCTGGGCCTGCAGGACCGCCAGCCACAGCCGGCGCTCGAGCACCACCTTGTGCTCGGGTGACCACAGCCGGACCAGCTCAGCCGAGGCGTACCGCGCGGCCAGCACGTCGGGGATCACCAGGCCAGCCTACGGTCGCCTCACCACACGAGTACCCGACGCACCACGTCGAGCACCTCGTCGGCCCACCCGAGCATGTGCAGCCCAGCGGTCACGTTGGCCGGGGGGTGGGTCAGCAGGGTGTCCCGGCGGATCAGCCGGGCGAAGTCGACCCGGACCGGTCCGGTCCGCGGCGTCTGCCCGTCGGGCTGGTAAAAGGTGACCCCGGCGCGCACCATGATGTCGATCATCTCTTGGGCGATGAGGCCGTAGCCCACCGTGGTCGGGTGCATCCCGTCCAGCGAGAACAGCCCCCCGCTGCGACGTCCGGAACCATCGCTGGTGAGGAATCGCGAATCGGGCACCGGGGACAGCGCCGCGAGCTCGGGCGGCAGCGAGTAGGGCCGCCACCAGTCCGGCCGGGCCTGCGGGTCGTCCAGGTAGCGGCGGGAGGCGAGCCGGTCGAGCAGGCCGGCGGTGTCCAGCAGATACCAGTCCTGGCCCTGCCGGCGCGCACCGGAGACCACCGCGGTGATGGCATCGTTGTACTGGTCGATGGCGGCGTCGACGGCGTGGGCCTCCTCCCCGGTGATCGAGGGATCCCGGCCCACCTCGAAGTCGCTGTCGGAGATCCACGGCCGGGTGTAGTACGGGAAGTAGCGCGAACCCGGCGCCATCTTGCCGGCCACTCCACGGGCGATCGGTGCGATGGTCACGTGCGGGACGGTGCACCAGATGACGTGCCGGGCGCGGATCTGCTGGACCTTGGCGAGGACGTGCTGGAGCTCGGCACTGAAGTGGCTGGGTAGCCACACCGTGAACTGGCCGTTGCGGGCCAGGTCGTCATAGCCCGGACCGCTCCACACCACCCGCAACTCGGTGATCACGCCCAGCGCGTTGTTCGCGCCCAGGAAGACCACCAGGGTCTCGACACCGTGATCGGGATCCCCGCCGGGCGCGGTGCTTACCTCGGCACCCAGCGCGGCGGCGGCGTCGAACACCGTGCTGCGCCGGTCGGCCTCGGTGGCTCGGGGCAGTACCCGCAGCGCGGCACGGGCACCGTGGTTCTGCACGATCTGGTGCACCAGATCGTCGGTCGGTCGCCCGATCTCGGCCTCGCAGCTCTGCGCGGTGCGGTCCAGGGCGTCCCGCAAGCCCCAGCCGTAGACCCCGAGTACATGGTTGGTCGCCGCAGGAGCCGGCAGCACCGAACCGGGGCCGCGCTCCCAGTAGTCCTCCACCTGGTCCATGAACTGCCGGCCGCGAAACAGCGCCATCGGCAGGTCCCACCGGTTCAGCTCGCCGCCGAAGTGGCTCTCGAGTTCGCGCATCAGCAGCTCGAGGTTCAGCGGGAGCCCGCCCGGGCCCCCGTAGCGCGGGTAGCGCAAGCCACTCCAACCCAGCTCATGGGCGATGATCGCGGAGTAGGACAGGTCGGTCTGGAATACCGCCCCGCTGGCGAAGCCGTGGGTCAGCGAATCACCGATGGTGACCAACCGGTGCGCGGGGTCGCCCCGCCAACTCGTCTCGACCGGGATACCCAGGGTGGGGTCCCATACCGGTTCCCGGACCTCCCCGGTGGGGTCGATCTCCTCCGGGGTGCTCACAGCAGAACTCTCACAGCAGAACTCATGAAGCCGCCCCTTCGAGAGGGTGGTCAGTCAGTGGTGCCCGCCGAGTCGGTGGGATTGGCCGGGTTGGCGCGCTGCGCCTGGGTCAGCGCGTCGATCACCATTTCCAGCCAGCGCAGGCTGCGACGGTAACTCTCCGTGTCTTGAGCGGAGGGCGCCGGGGGCAGGATGCGTTCCGGGGAGCCGGTGATGGTGACCCGGCCGGAGACGTCGAGCACCACGTGCAGCGTTTCCAGCATCCAGCCCCACTCGGCCGCGGAGGGATAACCCTGGCCGGGAAGCTGGACCACACCACCGTGCCGGGGTAGCGTGCCCAGGACCCGAGTCAGGCTGTGTTCCAGATCGTGCAGCACCCAGCCCTCCCAGAGCTGGCGGACCGGACCGGTCTCCTTCGTGCCGCACCAGTAGTCCACGACGTAGGCGAGCCGGCCGTCGATCGTGCCGATGGGGACCGGCAGCCCGGTGACCTGGGCTAGCGGATCATCGGTACAGCCGGCGAGCTGCCAGCGAACCAGTTCCCGAAGCCACGACCACTGTTCGCGTAGGAAGCGAACACCTTCCGGCGACAGCGTCAGCAGCAGTTGGCCGCCTTGGCGGTCGCAAATGACCATCGTGTTGCTCAGCCTCCACTCCCGCGAATGATCGCCGGGAGGCTATCGCGTCAGGCACCCGCGGAAGGTCCATCTTCGCGGCGCGTCGCGCGCAATCCGATATCGCTTCGGTAATGGGCACCCGGCAGGTGAACCTGCTCGACGCGCTGGTAGGCCTGCTCCCGGGCGGCCGCAAGATCAGTTCCGGTTCCCACCACGGAGAGCACCCGACCCCCGGCTGAGACCACCGCTCCGTCATCGCGGCGACGGGTACCCGCATGGAGAATTCCCGGCCCCCACGAACCGGTGATCACATCACCGGTTCGGGTGACACCAGGGTAGCCTTCCGCGGCTATCACCACGACCACCGCGAACCCCGGGTCCCAGTCCAGCGGCGGCTGCTGCACCAGAGCACCGGAGGCGGTGGCCATCAGCAGCCCCGCCAGGGGTGTGCGCAGCAGCGCCAGCAGCACCTGGGTCTCCGGGTCACCGAAGCGGCAGTTGAACTCCACCACCTGCGGGCCCGTGGCACTCAGCACGAGGCCGGCATAAAGGAGCCCGGAAAACGCAACACCACGCCGCGCTAACTCATCCACCACCGGCTGCACGATCTCCACCACGACCTGGGAGGCGAGCGAGTCCGGGGCCCACGGCAAGGGGGCATAGGCACCCATCCCCCCGGTGTTCGGGCCGGCGTCACCCTCGCCCACTCGCTTGAAGTCCTGGGCGGCGAGCAGCGGTACCACCGTCCGGTCGCTATCGACCAGGCAGAACAGCGAGACCTCCGGGCCATCCAGGTACGACTCCAGCAGCACCGGGTGCCCACCATCGAGCAGGGTCAGCGCGTGTGCCCTGGCCACTTCCCGGTCCTCGGTGACCACGACACCCTTTCCGGCAGCCGGCCCGTCGTCCTTGATAACCCATCTCGGCCCGAAGCGACCCAGCGCCGCGTCCAGCCGGCCCGGGTTGTCCACCAGCTCGCAGCGCGCGGTCGGCACCCCAGTGGCGCCCATCACGTCCTTGGCGAACGCCTTGGATCCCTCGATTCGCGCCGCGCCGGCCGAGGGGCCGAAGCACGCGATCCCGGCCGCGCGGACAGCATCGGCCGCTCCCGCCACCAGTGGCCCCTCCGGGCCGATGACCACGAGATCGGCCGACCAGGTTCGCGCCAGCTTCGCCACCGCGACCGGGTCGGTGAGATCCACCCGGGGCTGCTCGGCCAGGGCCACGGTGCCGGCATTTCCAGGCGCGCAGGCCAGCGCCGTCACCGACGGGTCGCTGGACAGTGACAGGGTCAGCGCATGCTCGCGGCCGCCGGCGCCGATCACGAGTACTCGCACGATACGCAGAGTACGGGTGCTCACCCACACGGACTGCTCGGTGGGTGGAATCCCATTAATTGATCACGCCGGAGAATCGGTACACTACTGGTGCACTCGATCCTTCAGCACCGCGCAGGCGCAGGGTGGGGTGGTCAGGCGGATGAGCGGTTCGGCGCGCCAGGCATCGCTCGCAGGGGTGGTGCGTGCCTGGTCCGATGCGGTGACACCTCTCGTCGAGATGCGCCCGGCGGGTGAGCCACTGGAGGCCTGCCTCACCGATCAGCTGCACTTCCTGGTCGCCGCACTCGCCAAGGAGGACTTCACCCCGGCACCCGCAGCGCAGGTCGCAGCCACCCTGGTGGAACGGGGCCTGGTCAGCGAGCAATGCCTGGAGCGCACGGTCGTGGTTCTGGGGTCTGCGCTGTCCGAGCGGCCCGAGCTGGCCGCCGTGGTCGGCCTGGCCGGCAAGATCGCGACCCTGCTCGGAATCCTGGCCTACGGGCACGTCACCGCCCGCCGGCACCGCGCCCCCGAGCAGAGCGAGGCCTGGTTCCGGGAGGTGTTCGACTCCGCGCCGGTGGGCATGCTGATCAGCGATCTGGACGGCACCGTCACCCAGAGCAATGGCGCCCTGACCGAGCTGTTGCACTACCCGCCCGCCAAGATCACAGGTCACGACATCAGCGAGCTGTTCGGTCCCGAGGATGCCGCCCCGCTCGATTCCGCCTACCGGGCGCTGAAGGAGGGAATGCGCGGCCGCTTCCAGGGCCGGGTGAAGGCCCGCTCGGGCAAGGGGGACACCACCTGGGTCTCACTGACAGCGTCGGTGTTGCGGGACGCGGTGGGCAATCCCACCCACCACGTCACGATGATCGAGGACGTGCACGACCGGCACCTCCTCGAGTTGCGGATGCGGCATCAGTCGTTGCACGACCTGCTCACCGGCCTACCCAACCGGCTGCACTTCGGGATCTACCTCGAAGGGCTGCTGGAAGGCGAGCCCGACGCCACCGTGGTGCTGTGCAAGATAAACCTGGACTGCTTCGGGATCGTCAACGACGGGCTGGGCATCGGGATCGGTGACCTGTTGCTGAGATCGGTCGCTTCCCGGCTCCAGGCGCTCGTTGCCGGAGAGCACGCGTTCCTCGCCCGGTTCGGTGCCGACGAGTTCGCCATCGCCATCAAGGAATCGCCGACGACACCCGACACCGCCACCCTCGCCGCCCGCATCAACGCTGAGCTGTCCGAACCGGTCTACCTCGCCGACCGGGGGCTGGCGGTCTCCGCCTGTGTCGGCATCGTGCGGCGCACCGCTGGACAGACCGACACCAAAGAACTGATCCGCGCCATGGAGACGACCCTGCACCAGGCCAAGCGAACCGGCCGCGGGCAGTGGGCGCTCTATGACCCGGCGTTCGACGCCCAGCAGCGCACCCGCTACGAGCTGGCTACCAGTATGCCCGCAGCCTGGGAAAACGGTCAGGTCACCTTGCGTTACCAACCTGTGGTGCGGGTCGATCCAGCGGTCGAGGACACCGGCCGGACCGTGCACTCGCGGCGCTGCTGCGCTGGGATCACCCCGGGCGCGCCGCGGTGGACCACGACGACTGCATCACGCTTGCCGAGCAGACCGGCCTGGTGCTCTCGATCGGGCCGTGGATGCTACGGCGGGCCTGCGAACAGCTACAAGAATGGCGCGAGCGGCTCGGGGTGGCGGTGCCGCCGGTCCGGGTGGACCTGACGACGAACCTGATTCAGGATCCCGACCTGGTGGCGGTGGTGCGCTCCACCCTGGCCGCAACGGGACTGCGGGCCGCGGACGTTCAGCTCGGCATGCCGGTCGAGACGATCGTCGCCGGGCACGGAGACGCGGTGGACAACGTGCGCACGCTGGCCGAGATCGGGGTGTGCGTCGTACTCACCCACTACGGCGAGGCGCTCGGAAACCTCGTCCTGCTGGAATCCCTGCCGGTACGGGTAGTGGAGCTGGCGAGCTCGCTGGTGCGCGCCGCCGGGCAGCGGCCCGACTCGGTGGTGCGCTCCGCGGTGGCCTGCATGATGCCCCTGATCCGCCGCACCGGCACCGCCGTGGTCATGGCGGGCGTCGCTGATCCCGAGCAGGCGCGCTGGTGGGGGCGCACCGGTGCCGACTCGGCACGCGGTGCCGCGTTCGCCCAGCCGGTGGCGTCCCAGGACGTTCCGGAGCTGCTAGCGAGCCAGCGCCAGTAGGTACTCCGCCTCCACCCGCACCGGACCACCGTCGGGCGATGCGTGCCGCTCGATCGCCGCCACCAACTGCTCGGCCCGAGCACCGGCAGCCCGGGTCGCGGCGACGTACGCTGCCGAATGCGCGGTGTAGAACGCGGTCATCTGCTGGGCCGAGTCGAACCGCCAGGGCAAGGTCCGGCGTTCAATCGTGATGTCGGTGAATCCACCAGCCAGCCTTCGCTCCAGGATGCTCAGATCGCCCCAGCTCAGCGTGTCGGGAGCGGCAGGATCCGGGGGCACGAACTCCCTGATGATGCGGGCCCGCTGGGCCGTGTAGCCGTCGGAGGTCCACGCGGTGAGGGCCAGCCGCCCACCGGGCTTGAGAACCCGACGCACCTGCGCGAGGGCCACGTCTGGTCGCGGGGCGAAGATCACCCCGAAGGCGGACAGCACGACGTCGACGCTGTCGGCCGGCACCGGCAGTTCCTCGACGTCCGCCTCGATCCACTCGACGGTGGACCCGGTGCGTTCCCGGCCCAGCTGCACCATCCGTGGGGCGATGTCGGCCGCGGTGACCCGTGCCCCGCGCGCCGCGGCCCGGATCGCGACGTTGCCGGTACCGGCCGCCAGGTCCAGGACATGATCGCCCTGGTTCGGCGCGGCGAACTCGACCAGCGCGTCAGCGGTCGGCTCGAGCAGCCGCGCGAGACCGGAATAGTCGGCCGAGCCCCACAGCGCGGCAGTCGCGGCCCGCCGGTCCCGTCCGGTCACGCCGCGCCGCGCAGCGTCGCCACTTCGCGGGCCAGGTCCTGGCACGCTGAGTCCCGCCGCCCTTTTCGCAGACCGATGTTCATCTCGCCGCACCGTAGCTGAGCGGCGGCGAGGTGGCGAGGTTGGTCGCCCCACTGCACTGACCGCCCCGAGTTTCACACCACGGTTGCCGCAGCCGCGGTGGACAGCTCAGGTGTGAAACTCGGCGCGCCTGTGGTTCGGGGTCAGACCAGCCTGCGGTCCAGGTAGCACCAGCGCCAGCTCTCGCCGGGCTCAGCTGAGCGCATCACCGGGTGCTGGGTGCTGAGGTGGTGCGCGGTGGCGTGCCGGCGCGGGTTGGAATCGCAGCAGGCCACGTGACCGCAGCTCAAGCACATCCGCAGGTGCGCCCAGTTCGATTCACCGAGCGTTGCGCAATCGACGCATCTGAGCTGATCCGGCGCCTCGGGCGCGGGGCTGGGAAGCGTCGGCACGTGTTCGCAGCTCATGTATTGCTACCTCCCGGTGCGATGCTGGCCTGATGGACGGTTTGCCGCTGATCCTGCTCGTGCTGGGCGCGCTCGCGGTCACCGCGGCCAGTCAACGGTTACGGCTGCCCGCGCCGCTGGCACTGGTCGTCGCCGGACTGGCCATCTCGGCGATTCCCGGCGTCCCGGATTACCAGCTCGACCCGGACCTGGTGCTTTATGGAATCCTGCCGCCGCTGCTTTATTCCGCCGCGCTGGGCAGCTCCGCGATCCAGATCCGGGCGAACATCCGGCCGATCGCCTTGCTGGCCGTCGGGCTGGTGCTGTTCACCACGGCGTGTGTCGGGCTGGTCGCCTGGTGGCTGGTACCTGCGCTGCCGCTGCCCGCCGCGCTGGCGCTCGCGGCGGTGATCGCACCCCCGGATGCGGTGGCCGCGGTGGCCATCGGGCGGCGGCTGGGGCTGCCCCGGCGGGTGATGACGGTGCTGGCTGGCGAGAGCTTGTTCAACGACGCCACCGCGCTGACCGTGTTGCGGGTCGCGGTGGCCGCCACCGTGGCCGGCCGTCCCTCGGTGCTGGCCGGGGTGGGCGGTTTCCTGCTCACGGCGGTCGGCGGCGTGCTGCTCGGCGCCGTGCTCGGCCGGCTGGTGCATCAGGTGCGGATGCGGCTGCACGACTCCCGGTTGGAGAGCGCGTTGGGTCTGGTCGTGCCTTTCGCCGCCTACGCCCTGGCCGAGCAGGTGCACGTCTCGGGGGTGCTCGCGGTGGTGGTGACCGGGCTGTACCTGGGTCACCACGCCCCCCAGGCCGGGTACGCGACCCGGTTGCAGGAACAGGCGGTGTGGCAGGCCGCGGACACCGTGCTCGAGGCGTTCGTCTTCGCGCTGATCGGGCTGCAGCTGCCGGCGGTGGTGCGCGGTGTTGGCGCCATCGGCCCGTTGCTGATCGCGGCGGCCGCGGTGATCGCGACGACCGTGCTGGCCAGGATCGTGTGGATGTTCCCCGCCACCTACCTGCCACGAGTGCTGTTCAGCCGGGTGAGCGCCCGGGATCCGGCGCCGCGATGGCAGATTCCGGCGGTGCTGTCCTGGGCTGGGATGCGTGGGGTGGTGACGCTGGCCGCGGCATCGTCGATCCCGCAGGTCACCAATTCCGGCGCACCGTTCCCGGGCCGATCCGAGATCATTTTCTTGGCGTTCTGCGTCACGATCGCCACCTTGCTGCTGCACGGGCTCACCCTGCCCGGGATGATCCGCCGTCTCGGGGTGGAGGGCCGCGAGTCTCATCACGACGCACTGGCCGAGGCCGATGCCATCCATACGGCGACGCAGGCCGCCCTGGAGCGGCTCGAAGCCGCCTCCGACGGAGCGCCGGCGACGGTCACCGCCCGGCTGCGTAAGGCCGCCGAGCAGCGAAGTAACAGCGTCTGGGAGCGACTCGGCCGCCCGGAGACCGAACTGGGCGAGGCACCCAGTGTCATCTACCGCCGTTTGCGCCTGGAGATGCTGGCGACCGAGCGCGAGACCCTGATCGGGCTGCGCGACGCCGGCCGCATCAACGATGAGGTCCTCACCCGCACCCTCCACGATCTGGACCTGGAAGAAGCCATCCTGAGCCGCTGAGCCCCTGTTCCCGACATGGAGACATATCGGGGTCGTAGCGCCTCCCCCAGCCCCGATATGTCTCCATGTCGGGGCTGGGGGAGGCGGGGGGTTAGAAGGGGCGGAGCTCGATGGTCTGGTCCCGGCCGGGGCCGACGCCGATCGCGGAGATGCGCGCCCCGCAGAGCTCTTCGACGCGCGCGAGGTAGGCGCGGGCGTTGGGGGGCAGCTCGGCGTGAGCGCGGCAGTGGGACAGCTCTTCCCACCAACCGGGCAGTTGCTCGTAGACCGGTACCGCGTGGTGCAGGTCGGTCTGGGTCATCGGCATTTCCTCGATCCGCTTGCCCTCGACCTCGTAGGCCACGCAGATCGGCACGGTATCCAGCCCGGAGAGCACGTCGAGCTTGGTCAGGAAGAAGTCGGTGATCCCGTTCACCCGGGCCGCATAGCGCCCGATCACCGCGTCGAACCAGCCAACCCGCCGGATCCGCCCGGTGGTGACACCCACCTCGCCACCGGCCTTGCGCAACCGCTCGCCCAGGGCGTCGTGCAATTCGGTGGGAAACGGGCCCGAGCCGACCCGCGTGGTGTAGGCCTTCAAGATCCCCACCACCGAGGTGATCTTCGTCGGACCGATGCCAGCGCCGGCGCAGGCGCCACCCGCGGTGGGGTTGGACGAGGTGACGAAGGGGTAGGTGCCGTGGTCGACGTCGAGCAGCGTGCCCTGGCTACCCTCGAGCAGCACGGTCTCACCGCGCTGCAGCGCCTGGTCGAGCAGTAGCCGGGTGTCGGCGATCCGGTGCGCGAAGTGCGCACCCTGCTCGAGCACGGTGTCCACCACCTGCTCGGCGTCCAGCGCGCGCCGGTTGTACACCTTGACCAGCACCTGGTTCTTGAACTCCAGCGCAGCCTCGACCTTCTGCCGCAGGATCTTCTCGTCCAGCAGGTCCTGCACCCGCACCCCGACCCGGGCCACCTTGTCCTGGTAGGCGGGCCCGATACCGCGTCCGGTGGTGCCGATCTTGGCTTTGCCCAGGTAGCGCTCGGTGACCCGGTCGATCGCCACGTGATACGGCATGATCAGGTGCGCGTCCGCGGAGATCAGCAATCGCTCGGTGTCCACCGCCCGGCGCCCCAAGTCGGCGAGCTCGTCGAGCAGCACACCCGGATCGACCACCACGCCGTTGCCGATGACGTTGGTCACGCCCGGGGTGAGGATGCCCGAGGGGATCAGGTGCAGCGCGTAGTCCTGCCCGTCGGGTAGCACTACGGTGTGACCCGCGTTGTTGCCCCCCTGGTAGCGCACCACCCACTGGACCCGTTCGCCGAGCAGGTCGGTGGCCTTGCCTTTGCCTTCGTCGCCCCACTGGGCGCCGATCAGCACGATCGCGGGCATGTGGTACTCCAACACCGGTGGGGTTTCGCCGCGCAAGTGCGCCGGACGAGCGTAGACCTTACGAGGTGGATGTGGCCGGGCCTGTCGTGCTGACCTGCGGTTCTGCTTGCTGGCCCGGGCCTGGCCTGCCCGGAGTCGTGACGGCGGTACCAGAGCGCCCCGGACGCGAGGAGCTGGACGGGACGCTGGACGGGCTGGACGGCCGTCACCTGGTGGTATGCGGCACCGACGCCGATCTGGCCGCCGTGCTGCTCCGGCTGCTGCGTACCGGCACGCTGGGGACGGTCCCGGTGGCCTTCGTGCCGGCCGCGACGTCGTCCGTGGTGGCTCGGCTCTGGGGGGTTCCCACGGATCCGGTGTGCGCCGCCGAGATCGCGCTGCACGGCGAACCGCACCCGGTTCCGCTGGTTCGGGACGACGCGGGTGGGGTGCTGGTGGGGCTGGGCGTGGTGCGCCCGCTGGACGGGGTGGCCTACTGCGACGACGAGGTGGTGCTGCGCGGGCGCGCCTCCCGGTTGGAGGTCTCGCCGGACCGGGCGCTCGGATTGGTAGTCCGGGTGGTACCGCGCGGGCTGGCTCGCAGGGGACGGCTGGCCGCCGGGCGGGCGGTGCAGCTGGGTTGCCGACCCACCGGCGTGTGGCGCGACGGTGTCGCCTCCCGGACCACCGACCGCTGGACCTGGTACCGCCACACCGAGGACTGGCAGCTGCTCCGCAGCTCCGCTCAACCTCCCAACCCCCGACATGGAGACATATCGGGCTAGAGGGAAGGCTCCGAACCCCGATATGTCTCCATGTCGGGGATCACGGCAACCCGAGGGCGCCGGCCGCGGCGGGGTCGCTCTCGTCGAGCAGTTCGCGGCACCGCAGGGCCTCGGGGTCCTCGCCGATCTCGGCCGCCGCCCGGGCCAGTGCCGCGAGCGCCCGCAAGAAACCCTGGTTGGGAACGTGGGACCACGGTACCGGCCCGTGGCCCTTCCACCCGGCGCGGCGGAGGTGGTCCAGGCCCCGGTGGTAACCCGTGCGGGCGAACGCGTAACCGGCGACGGCATCCCCCTCGTCGAGCGCCCGTTCGGCCAGTGCCGCCCAGGCTGCGGGGAACCCCGGGTGGGCGGCGGCCACCGTCGCGGGATCGTCCGCCGCCGCGAGGGCCCGCTCGGCGTCGGGCTGTTCGGGCAGCAGTGTCGGGTCGGGTCCCATCAAGTTGCCGTGCACGGTCATCGCTCCATCCTGCCGTGATACGCGCTGTCTTGTTGCTGACGTGCCGCGCGGCCTGGGCCGGCAACCACCCGAGCGCATCCGCCGAGAGGGGTTGGTAGCCGTTGAGGGCAGCGGCACGGCGGGTTGGTAGCTCTTGAAGAGCACCTAACCGGCCAGGGCGCGGCCTGCTGAGCGGAGGTCTTCGCAGGCGCGCACCACCCGGTCAGCCATCGACTGCTCGGCGAGCTTGAGGTAGGACCGCGGGTCGTAGGCCTTCTTGTCGCCGACCTCCCCGTCGATCTTGAGCACCCCGTTGTAGTTGGTGAACATGTGCCCGGCGATCGGCCGGGTGAAGGCGTACTGGGTGTCGGTGTCGACATTCATCTTGACCACCCCGTACGAGAGCGCCTCGTGGATCTCCGCCAGCTGTGAGCCGGACCCGCCGTGGAACACCAGATCGAGCGGGTGGGAACCCTCGGGCAGGCCCAGCTTGCGCGCGGCGACCTGCTGGCCCATTTTCAGGATTTCCGGGCGGAGCTTGACGTTACCCGGCTTGTACACGCCGTGGACATTGCCGAACGTCGCTGCCAGCAGGTAACGACCACGCTCACCGGCCCCGAGCGCATCCACGGTGCGCTCGTAGTCCTCAGCTGTGGTGTAGAGCTTCTCGTTGATCTCGTTCGCGACGCCGTCCTCTTCCCCGCCGACGACACCGATCTCCACCTCAAGAATGATCTTTGCTTTGATGGCGGATTCCAGCAGTTCGGCGGCGATCTCCAGATTGCGATTCAACTCGGTTGCCGAACCGTCCCACATATGCGACTGGAACAGCGGGGTCTCCCCGCGGGCCACCCGTTCCTGTGAGATAGCGATCAACGGCCGGACGAAGGTATCGAGCTTGTTCTCCGGGCAGTGGTCGGTGTGCAGCACCACGTTCACCGGATACCTCGCGGCCACCACGTGGGCGAACTCGGCCATCGCCACCGAACCGGTGACCATGTCCTTGACCTTGCTGCCGGAGGCGAACTCCGACCCACCCGTCGAGAGCTGCACGATGCCGTCACTGCCGGCCTCGGCAAACCCGCGCAGCGCCGCGTTCAGGGTCTCCGATGAAGTCACGTTGATCGCCGGGTAGGCGAACTCGCCTGTCTTCGCGCGGTCCAGCATCTCGCTGTAGACCTCGGGCGTGGCGATGGGCATGACGGGGTGACCTCCTGTGTTCGGGTTGACTGTCGGGGTTGCTCGGGGGTTGCTCTGGCGCAACTCGCAGTATCCCGCACCGGCCCCGGCCAGATGCGATCGGACGGACCCGGCGTGGCCGCAGTACGTTTCCGCCGTGGCCCCCGATGAAACGCTCGACCGCATGACCGTGCAGCACTCGGTCGAGACGACCCTCGGCCACCTGCGGGTGATCGACGGCGCCCCTGACAACAACACTGAAAACTACAGTGACGCCCACCCCGCGGAGTCCCTCGATGGGCCGTTGACGCTGGAGGATCTCTACCGCCAGCACCGGATGCGGCTGGTGCGGCTGGCGATCCTGCTGGTCGACGAGGCGGCCACTGCTGAGGACGTGGTGCAGGAGGCGTTCACCGGCCTGCACCGGCACTGGTCGGGGCTACGCGACGAGGCGGCGGCGCTGGGCTACCTGCGCACCGCGGTGGTCAACGGTTCCCGTTCGGTGCTCCGCCGCCGCAAGACCGCCCGCGGTTACGTCCCCCCGCACCAGGCCAACGCGCGCTCCGCCGAGTCGCTGGCGATGCTCACCACCGAGCATCACGCGGTGGTGAGCGCGCTGGGCCAGCTGCCACCACGGCAGCGGGAGGTGCTGGTGCTGCGCTACTACGGGGGGATGAGCGAGGCGGAGATCGCGACGGCCACCGGAGTCAGCCGGGGCACCGTCAAATCCAGCGCCAGCCGCGCGCTGGATGCCCTGCAACGGATCCTGGAACAGCGGTGACCCGCTGTCACCCGCCCGCAGCGCGGCCCGCGAACCCGCATGATCGTCGTGATCACCACCATCGCTGGTGCGGAGGCAGTCCTGCACGATGAGTGACCAGGTGCACCGGCGGTTGTCGGCCGCGTTGCAGGCCCAGGCATCCGGGGTGGTAACGACGCCGCCCGCGGCGGGAACGGGTCGAGGACCGGTACCGGACCGCGAGCCGGCGCGCGCCAAGCCCGACAGGCTGCCGGCCGCCGCGGTGCTCGCGCTGGCGATCCTGCTCGGGGCCATGGCGGGTGGCCTGGCCGCAGTGATCAGCTATTGGTGAGGCCACCGCATGGGTGCACGGGCGATGGGTGGGCGGGGGGCCGGCTGAGACTGACCGATACCGTGACGCCGTGAGGTTCTCGCCCGCCACATTCCTGGCGCTCGGTCCGTCGTGGCTCGACCCCAGCGAGCTGCTGCGGATGCTGGGTCCCTACGTGCTGGTGGGACTGTGTCTGATCATTTTCGCCGAATGCGGTCTGCTGATCGGCTTCTTCCTACCGGGTGACTCGCTGCTGTTCACCGCGGGCCTGTTCGTCACGAACGGTCTGATCGACACCCCGATCTGGTTGATGTGCCTGCTGCTCACCGGGTGTGCCGTGGCCGGCAATATCGTCGGGTACTACCTGGGATATCAGGCGGGGCCAGCGCTGTTCAACCGGCCGGATTCCCGGTTGTTCAAGCGCGAGCACGTGGACAGGACGCACGCGTTCTTCGACAAGTACGGGCCACGGGCGATCCTGCTGGGCCGTTTCGTCCCGATCGTGCGGACCTTCATCACGGCCATTGCCGGAGTGGGCCGGATGGATCCCCGGAAGTACTTCACCTACTCCATCATCGGGGGCATCGCCTGGGCCACCGGAGTGACCCTGCTCGGGTTCTGGCTCGGCCGGATCGCCGTTGTCAGGGATCACGTGGAGCTGATCCTGGTCGCCATCGTCGCCCTGTCGATCGTGCCGATCATCATCGAGGCGGTCAAAGCGCGCCGGGCAGGACGGGGGGCCGTGCGCACCACCCGGTGATCCCCGCACACGATGGCCACCACGGTGGGTGCACGGCTAGGGTGGCTTTCTCGATCGAGTAGCAAGATGAAATCGATGCCACCTTCCCATGCGCCGGGACCCCGTACCGGGCAGCGTGCCAACCGCAGCATCAAGCTGCTCGCCGCTGGGGCGGTGCTCGGTGCGCTGGTGACGCTGATCGCGATCGGGATTCCCCGGGGCAAGGATGCGCTGCTCGCTGTCGAACCCAGCGTCGCCGCCCCCAGCCCGCAACCGCTCCGCGTCCCGGTGCACGCCTGCCTGACCTGGCAGCGGCGGGACGCCACCGACGCCCGGACGGTGGGTTGCGAGCAACCTCACCTTTTCGAGGTCACCGGGACGCTCGACCTCCGGGACTTCAGCGACCAGGCCCCCTTCCCGGACCCGGACCGCTGGCAGGAACTGGTGGCACAGCGCTGCACCCAGCTCACCAAGCAGGCGCTGGACGACCATTTCGACCCGTTCGGCCGGCTCACGGTGGGAGCGATCAAACCCAGTGCAGCCGGTTGGGTCCGCGGGGACCGGACACTGCGCTGCGGGGTGCAGGCCGCGGGCCGCAGCGGCACGCTGTACCCCATCACCGGCAGCGCGCTGCAGCAGGATCAGGCCGACGTCCATCCAATCGGCACCTGCCTGGGCAACGATGGCAAGGCGGTGGGCGATCCGGTCGATTGCGCGGGCCCCCATGCCGTGGAGATCGTCGGGGTGGTGGACCTGAAAGATTCCTTCCGCAAGGGCACCCCCGATGAGGCCGCGCAGGACAAGGTTCTGGACAAGACATGCACCAGGCTGGCAGGAAACTTCGCGGGTGGCACTGCGGTGGCCAGCAAGAAGGGCCTCACCCTGTTCTGGGAGACGCTGCGGGCGGAGAGCTGGCAGGCCGGCAGCACCCGGGTGGACTGCCGGCTCGGCGCGTTCCTGCCCGACCATTCCGGCTTCGCTCCGGTGACCGGCAGCGTCAAGGGCCCCGTACAGGTGGGTAAGCAGCCCGCGCCCGCCGC
This sequence comes from Pseudonocardiaceae bacterium, assembly GCA_036501085.1. Taxonomy (GTDB): domain Bacteria; phylum Actinomycetota; class Actinomycetes; order Mycobacteriales; family Pseudonocardiaceae. The sequence goes on from DASYAZ010000052.1 coordinate 29,071, forward strand.
CCCGAGAACCCCCGGACCGGCGCCCGCCGCACCACCACCGGTGACCCAGGCGGCCGATCCGGCAGCACCGCCGCCCTAATGGCCGCGTGGGTGAGCCCTGAGCGGTTCGACGAGCTGGTGTCCGACGCGCTCGACTTGATCCCGTCCGAGCTGGCCGGCGCGATGGACAACGTGGTGGTGCTGGTGGAGTCCCGCAATCCCGGCGAGCCCGGACTGCTGGGCCGCTACGAGGGAGTCGCGCTGACTATGCGCGACTCCCAGTACAGCGGGGTGCTACCGGACCGGATCACCATCTACCGCGATGCCCTGCTGGAGATCTGTCACGACGAGCAGCAGCTGGTGGAGGAGGTCGCGGTGACTGTGGTACACGAGATAGCGCATCATTTCGGCATTCCCGAGCACCGGATCCACGAACTCGGCTGGGGCTAGCTCATCGTTGAGTGTCAGGCCGCGGGAGTGGAGCCGTAGGGCGCCGTCATCAATTCCATGTTGTGCCCGTCGGGGTCGGCGAAATATATGCCACGGCCGCCGTAGTGGTGGTTGACTTCACCGGATCGCTGGTGATGTGGGTCGGCGTAGTAGGTGAGGCCGGATTCCTGGAGCCGAGCAAAGGCCGCGTCGAACTCGTCCTCGTCGAGCAGGAAAGCGTAATGCTGGGATTGGACATCCTCGGCGTCGGCGTAGTCCAGGGTGACCCCATTGCCAACCTCAAGCGGTATGAAAGGACCCCATTGCTCGCCAACAGGAAGGTCGAGGATGTCGGCGAGAAATGCTGCGGACTTCGCCTTGTCGCGAGCCCGAACAATAGTGTGGTTGAGTTCGACGCTCATCGTAGGTGATCCCTCCTTTTATGCCGGTGAGACCAGTCTGCAACCTGAAGCGCACTTCAGGTCAAGCGAAGCACCCCCCAGGTCAGGGTCATCCCATCCCGGGGTTATCCAGCGCAAGGTCATCCCAGCGCAGGCACCGCCAACCGGAACCGTCGGCCTCCAGCAGCACGCTTGACGCGTTGGGCAGGTAACGGGGCTCGGCGAACTGGCCATCGACATTGCATGCCAGCGCCACAATCGCGAGCCGGGTCGCAGCACCGTGGCTGACCAGCACGACAGTGCCCTCCGCGTGCGCTGAACGGATCGCCGAGACATCGGCCAGGTAACGGTCGAGCACCTGCTTGCCCGACTCCCCACCCGGGCGGGCGCGGTCGAGGTCACCGTCATGCCAGCTGCGGTACAGCTCGTGCAGGGCGCGGTGCGCCTCCCATCCCTGAGTGCCCTCAAGGTCACCGACGAAGACCTCGTGCACCCCGCTCAGGACCTGCACCGCCCGACCGTGCCGGGCCGCGATCGGCTGGGCCGTCTGCCGGGCACGCAACGCGCGGCTGGCGTACACCGCCTCCACCGGCTCACCGGCCAGCCGCTGCGCCAGCTCGGCCGCCTGCCGGTGGCCTTGTTCGGTCAATGGGTGCCCCGGCAGCAGCGTGTCCAGGATGCCCTCAGCATTTGCCGTGGTCTCCCCGTGCCGGGCCAGTACGAGCCGCAGCGGCGGTACGTGAAGATCTGCCAACGCCCTTAGGCGCCGCTGCCGGCGCGCACGGTGGAGAGCCAGTCCCGGGCAGCGGCGAATCCGGCGGGATCGGGTCCGGGCCGGGGCTCGCCGACCCGGGGATAGGAGCCGAGGAAGCGAACCCAGGTGCACCGGCGGTGCAGCTCCGCCAGCGCGTTGCCGACCGCGTCCTGCGCCACATGGCCCTCGCAGTCCAGGAAGAACTGGTACTCCCCCAGCCTGGCCTTCATCGGCCGGGACTCGATCCGGGTGAGGTTGACACCGCGCAGGGCGAACTCGGCGAGCACCTCCAGCAACGCCCCCGGCCGGTCGACGGCCATCGCGACCAGCGAGGTCCGGTCGGTGCCGGTGGGCGCCGGCACCATCCCGGGGCGGCGCAGCAGCAGGAACCGGGTCTTCGCGTCGTTCTTGTCGTGCACCCCGCTGGCCAGTTCGGTCAGCGGGTAGTGCACCAATGCCACCGGGGCGCACACCGCTGCATCGGCTTGGCCTTCGAGCACGGCGACGGCCCCCGCCGAGGTGGAGGTGGTCAGCATCGTCGTGGCTTCCGGCAGGTGGGTACCAAGCCAGCACCGCATCTGGGCCGCAGCGTGCGGGTGAGTGGCCACCACGCGCACCTCGGCCGCGACGGTTCCCGGCCGGACCAGCACGCTGAACTGGACCGGGAGCACGGCCTCAGCTACCGCCAGCACCGGCTCACCTTCGACCATGGCATCGAGGGTGGCGGGCACCGACCCCTCCACCGAGTTCTCCACCGGCACGCAGGCCGCCGCCACCTCGCCGGCGCGCAATGCGCTGACCGCCGCGTGCACCGACACCGCGGAGACCAGCTCCTCACCCGGGGCCAGCGCTCGAGCAGCCTGCTCAGCGAAGGTTCCCTCGGGCCCGAGATACGCGACGGCGGTCATAGCGCGAGCCTACGGCCTACCCCCCTGAGAGGCTTGCCTGTTTCCCGGCTCCGGTAGCAGCCCCAGCCGGACCATGTCGGCCACCGGATCGGTCAACGACACCGATCCGTAACAGGCGAACACCTCGCGCACGACGCGGGAGCTCTCCTCCGACAGTGCACCGGCCTCCGCGGCCAGCGCTGCGGCATCGGTGCTGCGCAGCGCATCGCCCGCGCTGCCACCGGAGACCGCGTGAGCGGTGCCCACCAGCATGTTGAGCAGGCCATGATGGGTCAGTCCGGTGCTCTGATCCTGCTGGCGGACCGCGTAGTGCAGCCCGGCAGTCGCCTTGAACGGCTGGCCGGTGCAGGTCGCGATGGCCAGGAAGTGTGCCACCTCCTCGACGCTGGGGATCGACTCCACGGATTGCCCCCCGCAGCGCAGCTTGGGCCAGCAGCCGGCCTCCGCGACCCGGCGTACCCCCGTCAGCCACTCCGGCCGGCCGCGGCGCGGCTCCACCACGCGCACCACGTCGTCCGGCACGAACTCGGTGAGCTGCACCAGCCAGTTGGCGTCCACCTCAGCCGGTGCTGGGACCTCGATCATCCGCAGGTCCAGCAACGTGGGGTTGTCCAGCGCGGTGGAGATCGCCTTGGGTAAGCCGCCCAGACCGGTGTCGGCGACCAACGAGAGTGCAACGGGCTGGGTGAGATGAGCCTTGCGCAAAGCGCTGACCAGCGTGCCGAAGCGGGAGATCGGGCAGAGCAGGAAACCGATCACCCCGGCGTACGGGGCGCAGCGAGCCGCGAGATGTGCCAGGAGCGCGTCGGCCATGCTCACCGCCGACGGTGGGAACAGCGCGGCGTCATCGACCAACCGGGCCAGCAGGGGTGGGACACCTGGCGGCCCAGGAGGATGCAGTTCCAGCACCGTGGACACCCGAGGCACCTTAGCTCGGCTCCATCCAGCGCCAATCAGGGCTCACCCGATTCCACTGCTTTCTAGGCCGCGAGCCGACGGCGCACCTCGTGGGTGACGCTGCGCTCGGCCACGAAAGACATCAAGGGAATAGTGCCGGCGAGGGCCACCAGCACCATCCGGGACAGCCGCCACCGCACCGAGGTCCCGAGCAGGACTGTGGTGACGAGGTAGCCCATGTAGAGGAACCCGTGTACGGGTCCGCTCCAGGCCAGCCGCTCATCGTCGAAACCGTAGTGCAGGATCACCGACGTCGTCAGCACGAGCAGCATCACGCCGGTGGCGTATGCGGCGATCCGGTAGGCCAGCAACCGGGGCGGCACCCGGCCGGACCTACTGCCGGTCCCGCTCCGCGAGCCGGGCGAGGTAGGCGTTGTACGCGGCGAGCTCATCGTCGGGATCGTCCTCCCGGGCAGCTACGGTGGGGGAACTGGGGTCACGAGAACTGGCGGTAGTCGGAAAAACCGTACCGGTCGTCAGGTCCAAGGGGTGTGAATCCGCCTGGGGATCGGCCAGAGCGTCGCGGTGCTGCTCCAGCCACAGGAAACGAGCCCAGGCCGCCAGGAGCACGACCGCGAACAACGGCCATTGCAGCGCGTAGCCGAAATTCTGCCAACCACCCGTGGGTGACTGGCTCCGGTCCCACTGCCAGCGGCCCAGGGCGAGGAACAATCCGCAGCACAGCACCACCAGCACGTGCCCGAGCCACCATCGCCGGGACAGCGCGAAGCGCCACACACCGCCACGATACGCGGCCCCGTCCGCAGCCAGCGGGCCAGGCGGATAGCGTCGGAGTGGTGAGCACGCTGCGCGGAGGGTGGCGCGGGTTGGTGGCGCCCTCAGTGGCGGAGCACCCCCCGACGGTCGCCGTGGTCACCGATCCCGGGCAACGCCGCGCGCTGGTCATCGAGGTCGTCCTGGTTCTCGGGGTGACCTTGGGGCTGTCCGGACTGCGCAGCCTGCTGACGTTGGTGGACGATCTGCTGGCTCCGGGTTCGTTGTCCGATCAGTCGGTCGCGATCAACGCCCCGGCACGCAAGATCGGGCTGCTGGACTTCTTCTACCAGCTCACCGGGGTGATCCAGCTACTGGCCTGGGCGGCTCTGGGCGGCTACCTGCTCTGGCGCAGCGGGATCTCGCTGCGCAGCGTGGGCCTGGACCGCCGGGTGAGCGGCCGGGACCTGGGGCTGGGTGTGGTCCTCGCAGCCCTCCTCGGCATTCCGGGATTGGGGTTGTACCTGCTGGCCCACGCGGCCGGGCTCAGCCTCACGGTGCTGCCCTCCGCGCTGGGCGATACGTGGTGGCGGGTCCCGGTGCTCGTCGCAGCGGCGGTGGCGAATGCGGTAGCCGAGGAGATCCTGGTCGTGGGCTACCTCATCACCAGGTTGCGCCAGCTGGGTTCGGGTGCGGGCGTCGCGGTGCTGGCCAGCGCGGCGCTGCGCGGCAGCTATCACCTCTACCAGGGGTTCGGTGGTTTCGCCGGGAACCTGGTGATGGGCCTGGTCTTCGGCCGGGTCTGGCAGCGAGCTCCCCGGCTGTGGGCGCTGATCACCGCGCACGCCCTGATCGACATCGTCGCCTTCGTCGGCTTCGCGCTCCTGCACACCCACGTCAGCTGGCTCCCCTGAGCCGGTCGTGAGTGCGTAACAGTGTTCGAACACTGTTACGCACTCAC
>DASYAZ010000053.1:0-2889 GCA_036501085.1 Pseudonocardiaceae bacterium
CGGATGGAACGAGAACGGCTTCGGCTTCTTCCCCGGGCTTTGCACCCCACAGTTACCCATGACGCACGCCAGAGCGGGGACGGTCCGTTTGACACTGGACCGGATCACACCCTCATCAATCGAGCCTCCAATCGGTGTAACCACTCACCACGTGCGACTTTCCACGTCGCACGATCACCCTCCCAGTGCCCGGGGACCGCGCGACCGGCTACCTCGGTGGGGCGTTCGTCGATGTAGACCGGCTCGCTGATGCGCGGCGCCGGCGGTGGACGCCGGCCACCGCAGCGGGCTTTACGTCCGGTCCGCAAGCTGATCAGCTCCCTGGCCAGGGTGGACACCGGCTGGGCGTACACCCATTGATAGATCGCTTCGTGCGACACCCGGCAAGCCTGATCCTCGGGGTAGTCGATGGCCAATCGGCCCGCGATCGAGGCTGGGGACCAGCCCCGACGCAGGTGATGGCACACCACCGCCCGCAATCGCGCCGATCGCTCCACCGCCAGCACCTTCGGCCGGCCCCGAGACACGCACGCCGCCCCGTCCGCGACCCCTGCCCGGTACAGATGACGGCCACCGTGGCGGGCAACCTCACGCGAGACCACCGACGGATCACGACCAATCCTCAGCGCGATCTCCTTGTACTGCAAACCTTCCGCCAGACCACGGGAAATCTCCTCCCGATCACACAACATCAACATCATCCGCACGGCGAGCATCCTGTCCCACCGAACCGACAAGATCTGTGAGTGTCGTTGCGGGACTCCTGGATGGAGAACCACCAGGCTCGGTGCCGGTGACCCGGCGTGACTCGGACAAGATCTGGCCGCCTCGGCGTGCCCTTCATCTGACATGTCCGTCGTGGTTGCTGGCACCAGCCTGGTCCACCAGTTGGCTTGATTAGAAGCATGTCCGCGCGAGCGTGACCCGTCACAGATATGCCACCACGGTGACCTCATCCAGGCCGGTGCCGACATCTGACCGTGCCCCGAGGAAGGACATCCGGCCAGTGGCCATGATCTCGGAAGTCACCGATGCAGTCATGGGCGCCGATACCCACCGCGACACCAACCAGGTGGAGATCGCCTATCCCAGCGGGGCGGTGATCGCCACCGGCTCGTTCGACAACGACAGCGCCGGCCATGCCGCGGCGCTGGCCTGGATGTTCGAGCACGCTCCCGGGCCGAGGCTGGTGGTCTCAATCGAGGGGACCCGTAGCTACGGCACCGGGCTGGCCCGCGCGGCCAAAGCCGTCGGACTCCCGGTGATCGAGGCCGAGCAACCCAGCCGCAAGACCCGCCGGGGCAAGGGAAAGTCCGACCTGATCGACGCGCACCTGGCCGTGCTCTACGCGCTACAGCTGGACGCCGAGAAGTTGCCCACTCCACGCGCGGACGGGGACCGCGAGGCTCTGCGCATCCTACTGTGCACGCGGGAAGAGCTAACCACCACTAGCACCGGACAGACCAACCGCCTCAAAGCGCTATTGCGGGATGGAGACGACGCCGACCGTCGTCTCGCCCGAGGCAAGCTCACCACGCCCAGACTGTCTGAACTGGTCAAACGTCGCCAGCCTCGGGAGGCCAGCCGCGAGCAGGCCGTACGCCACGCGGAGATCCGCCGCCTGGCCCTGGCGCTGCGCGAGGCGGGCCGGGTACTCAAAACCAACCGTGGCGAGCTGGCCGCGATCGTCAACGACCTCGTTCCGGGGCTGACTGATCGGCGTGGGATCGGTCCGGTCAGCGGCGCGCAAGCCATCGTGTCGTTCTCCCACCCCGGGCGGTGTCGCAACGACGCCGCGTTCGCCAACCTCGCCGGCACCAGCCCGACCGAGGCCTCCAGCGGACCCACCGTGCGGCACCGGCTCAACCGCGGCGGAGACCGGGCACTGAACAAAGCCATCCACGTCATCGCCAACACCAGGATCCGCAGCGACCCCGCCACCCAGGCCTACGTCGCCCGCCGCACCACCGAAGGCAAGAGCCCGAGGGAAATCCGGCGCTGCATCAAGCGTTACATCGCCCGCCAGCTGTACCGCACCCTCACCGCGGCAATGACCCCCATCAACGCGGCACCCAGCGCGTGAACCAGCGCCCACGCGAGCCCGGGCCATCTCGTTACACCCCTGACCGGCTCCCGGGCCCCTGCCCGGACCACGCCGCCTGCCTGGTCCTGCGCTGCCACCGATGGGGGATGCCACCGCACCTTCCACCTACCACTGAACCAGCGTGGCCAGCCCCGCCGATTGTGCAGCCCCGCCTGCCCGCGTCGCCGAGCACCGCCGGCTCCACACGTGACCCGCGGAACCAGGGCCTGCCACCCGACTCACACGACAGGAGGAGACAGCGCCGAACAGCCTTGACACAAATAGAAGCGTCAGATGCTTCGACCGGCTGAGCGGGGGGACCCTTCACTGGACCGTACCCGATCTTGTAGACACTCCGTAGACTGCCGCTGATCGCAGCGGAGGGAATCGCGTGGCGACACGCCGACATTTCACCCAGGAGTACAAGGATCAGGCCGTTAGCCTCGTTCTCGATTCGGGCCGATCGATCGCCGAGGTGGCGAATAGTATCGGCGTCCACGAGATGACGTTAGGCAAATGGGTGAAGAATGCGAGGGAGTCCGGCCGGGTTTCTGACAAGGACCTGTCCGAGTCTGAACGGGCCGAGCTGGTGCGACTCCGTAAAGAGAACGCCGTCCTGAGAATGGAGCGTGACTTCGCAAAAAAAGTCGCGGCCTGGTTCGCGAAAGAACAGCCGTGAAGTACGCGGCGATCGCGGACTGGGCCGCCGACAAGGAATTCTCGGTCACGTTCATGTGCGCCCAGTTCGGGGTGGTCCGGCAGGGCTACTACCGGTCGCTGGCCGACGGGCCGTGCCAGCGCGAACG
>DASYAZ010000054.1:0-6146 GCA_036501085.1 Pseudonocardiaceae bacterium
GTCCAGCCGGACCGGTTCGCCATCGGCCAACGCGCCCTCCGCCAACGCGATGAGGGTATTGTCCAGCGCCTTGTCCAGCCCGTGGTCCTGCTCCCTGGTCCGGTGCCGCGCAGCCGCTGGATCCAGATCTGAGGGCAGGTCCAGGATCGGCGACAGGTCCAGCCCGGCGGCCTTCCAGTGGTCGATCGCCGGGCGGGTGTCCAGCATCTCGGTGCGCCCGACGGCCTCTTCGAGGGTTCGGAACCCGAGCGCAGCCAGGTACTCGCGGACCTCCTGAGCGATGAACTGGAAGAAGTTGACCACGTACTCGGCCTTGCCGGTGAACTTCGCCCGCAGCACCGGGTTCTGGGTGGCCACGCCGACCGGGCAGGTGTCCAAGTGGCAGACCCGCATCATGATGCAGCCCGACACCACCAGCGGAGCGGTGGCGAAGCCGTACTCCTCGGCGCCCAGCAGCGCGGCGATCACGACGTCGCGACCGGTCTTGAGCTGGCCGTCGGTCTGCACGACGATCCGGTCCCGCAGCTTATTGGCGATCAGCGTCTGCTGGGTCTCGGCCAGGCCCAGCTCCCACGGCGTGCCGGCATGCTTGATCGACGACAGCGGCGAGGCGCCGGTGCCGCCGTCGTGCCCGGAGATGAGCACCACGTCGGAGTACGCCTTGGCCACCCCGGCGGCCACCGTGCCGACACCCACCTCGGACACCAGTTTGACGTGCACGCGGGCCCGCGGGTTGGCGTTCTTCAGGTCGTGGATCAGCTGCTTGATGTCCTCAATGGAGTAGATGTCGTGGTGCGGGGGCGGGGAGATCAGACCCACCCCGGGAGTGGAGTACCGGGTCTTGGCGATCCACGGGTACACCTTGGTCCCGGGTAGTTGGCCGCCCTCGCCAGGCTTGGCGCCTTGCGAGATCTTGATCTGCAGATCGTCGGCATTGACCAGGTATTCGCTGGTCACGCCGAACCGACCGGAGGCCACCTGCTTGATCGCCGAGCGCCGCAGGTCGCCATTGGCGTCGCGGGTGTAGCGGTCGGCGTCCTCGCCGCCCTCACCGGTGTTGGACTTGCCGCCCAGCCGGTTCATCGCGATGGCCAGCGTCTCGTGCATTTCCTTGGAGATGGATCCGTAGGAGATGGCTCCGGTGGCGAACCGCTTGACTATCGACTCAACCGGTTCCACCTCGTCAATCGGCACTGGCGGCCGCAAGCCCTCGCGGAAGGCGAACAGTCCGCGCAGGGTCATCAGCTGCTGCGACTGATCGTCGACTAGCCGGGTGTACTCCTTGAACACCTCGTAGCGGCCCGTCCGGGTGGAGTGCTGCAGCTTGAACACCGTGGCGGGGGAGAAGACGTGCGCCTCGCCTTCACGGCGCCACTGGTAGTCGCCGCCGATCGCCAGTTCCCGGTGCGGGGCGCGCACCCCGTCTGCCGGGAACGCACGGTTGTGCCACATCGCGACCTCGTCGGCCAGCGTGTCGAAGCCGACCCCGCCAAGCCGGGACGTGGTGCCGGTGAAGCAGGAGTCGATGACTTCCGGCCCGAGCCCGATCGCCTCGAAGATCTGCGCTCCGGTGTAGGAAGCCACCGTGGACACGCCCATCTTCGACATCGTCTTGCGGACACCCTTGCCCAGCGCCTTGATCAGGTTTCGGGTGGCGGTCCTGGCGTCGATGTCACCCAGCAGGCCCCGGTCGGCGAGGTCCTCCACGGTGGCCATCGCCAGGTAGGGGTTCACCGCCGCCGCCCCGTAGCCGATCAGCAGGGCGACGTGATGCACCTCGCGTGCGTCGGCGGCCTCGACGATCAGGCCGACCTGGGTGCGGGTCTTGCACCGCACCAGGTGGTGGTGCACCGCGCCGGTGAGCAGGAGCGACGGGATCGAAGCGTGCTCGGCGTCAACACCGCGGCCGGACAGCACGATCAGCCGCGCACCGCCGGCTACCGCGTCGGAGACCTCGGCGCGGATCTCATCGAGCCGGCGGACCAGCGCCGCGCCGCCACCATGCACGTCATAGAGGCCCTTGACGGTGTAGGTCTGGTACTCCGGCTGGTCACCATCATCATTGACGTGGACGATCTTGGTGAGCTCGTCGTTGTCCAGCACCGGGAACGGCAGCACGATCCGCCGGCAGGAATCCGCCGTGGCTGCCAGCAGGTTGGGATGCGCACCGAGCTGTGCTTGCAGGGAGGTCACCAGCTCCTCCCGGATCGCGTCCAGCGGCGGGTTGGTGACCTGGGCGAACAGCTGGCTGAAGTAGTCGAACAGCGGTCGGGACTGCTGGGAGAACGGGGCCAGCGGTGCGTCATTGCCCATCGACCCGATCGGCTCGGCGCCGGTCCGGGCCATCGGCGCCAGAAGTATTCCGAGCTCCTCCTGGGTGTATCCCAGCGTCTGCTGGCGCCGTACCAGCGAGGCGTGGGTGTGCACCTCGCGGTCGCGCCCGGGCAGGCTCGCGAGCCGGGTCAGGCCCTGGGCGATCCAGTCGGCGTAGGGGTGCTCGGCGGCGAGCTGTCCCTTGATCTCGTCGTCACCGACGATCCGGCCGGCCGCGGTGTCGGCGAGGAACATCCGGCCCGGCTCCAGCCGACCCTTGCGCACCACCGTGGTGGGGTCGATGTCGAGCACCCCGACCTCACTGGCCAGCACCACCAGGCCGTCCTCGGTGACCCAGTAGCGGGCCGGGCGCAGGCCGTTGCGGTCCAGCACGGCACCGATCACGGTGCCATCCGTGAACGCGACCAGGGCCGGACCGTCCCAGGGCTCCATCAGCGTGGAGTGAAACTCATAGAACGCCCGGCGCGCCGGGTCCATCTCGGCGTGATTCTCCCAGGCCTCCGGGATCATCATCAGCACCGCGTGCGGCATCGAGCGGCCACCCAGGTGCAGAAGTTCGAGCACCTCGTCGAAAGATGCGGAGTCGCTGGCCCCGGGGGTGACGATCGGGTACAGGCGATTCAGATCACCGGGGATGAGGTCGGTGGCGAGCTTGCTCTCCCGGGCGCGCATCCAGTTCCGGTTGCCGCGCAGCGTGTTGATCTCACCGTTGTGCGCGACGAACCGGTACGGGTGTGCCAGCGGCCAGGACGGGAAGGTGTTGGTGGAGAACCGGGAGTGCACCAGCCCCAATGAGCTGGTGACCCGCTCATCGGACAGATCGGGGTAGAAGCTCACCAGCTGTTCCTCGGTGAGCATCCCTTTGTAGACGATCGTGCGTCCGGACAGGCTGGGGAAGTAGACGTCGAGGTCGTGCTCGGCGCGCTTGCGCACGCAGTACACCCGTCGCTCCAGCTCCAGCCCGGCCGCTGCATCGGTCGCCGGCATCGCCGGCGTAAGGAACAGTTGCTGGAATCGGGGCATCGCTGAGCGAGCTGTCGGTCCGACTCCCTCGGGGTGCACCGGCAGCTGCCGCCAACCCAGTACCCGCATGCCCTCCTGCACCGCGATGTCCTCGACCGCGGCCATCACGGCAGCTTCCGCTGTGTCGTCGTCCGGAAGGAAGGCGGTGCCGACCGCGTACTGACCCGGCTCAGGGAGCTCGAAGTCGACGACCTGCCGGAAGAAGCCGTCTGGCACCTGGATCAGGATGCCGGCGCCGTCACCTGTGTCGGGCTCCCCGCCGCGAGCGCCCCGGTGTTCAAGGTTAAGCAACGCAGTGAGAGCCTTCTGTACGATACCGTGATCGCGGCGCCCGGCGAGGTCTGCCACGAAGGCCACGCCGCAGGCGTCATGCTCGTAGGCGGGGTCGTACAGACCGGCTGCTGGACGTCCACGCTGTCCGAAATTCGGCCCTGCAGGCAGGTAGGTAGCGGTCACAAGCACCTCCCGTCGTCTCGATTGGGTTTGATACACGCATCGGGACGACGTGCACCCATCTGCGGTGACCCTCAGGTTACCTCAGGGGATTACCCAGCCGTTATCTCTTCTGACCGACGGTCTCGCGGTCGGAGCGCCGATTCATTTCGCCGCTACAGGGATTGACATACCGTCACAGTCTGTGCGTTCCCAAGGTACGGCAGTCGCAGCTCACACGGGTGCCGGAGATGGCAACTTTCTGCCAAGTCGCCATCTCCGGCACGTTCGCAACGCATGAACGCTCCTCTCCGTGGGATTTGTGTGCCAAATGTGACGGTGCAGTTACTGGCCGCGCCGAAAATCCACGACGGGTTTGGCGCGGAGTCGATCTCGTCGAGGCTGGGACAGCCGGCTGAGTAGTTGGCAGCGGGAAGCGCACGGCAGCGATGGACGCGCAGGAGCCGGGGGTGGCTTCGTCCCGCATCGCCCGTCTGGGTGCAGAATCACCCCCGACCGGGGTACGCCGGGCCAGCGGCGGCTGCCGCGAAAGGATGCGTGGTCGGATGGATGACCGTCGGTTGCTGTTGGTGCACGCCCACCCGGACGATGAGTCGTCTATGACTGGCGCAACCATGGCCGGCTACGCGCGGCAGGGCACCACTGTTGTCTTGGTCACGTGTACCCGTGGCGAGCTGGGCGAGATCGTCGCGCCCGATCTTGCCGGCTTGCGCGACGTCGACCCCGACGGGCTCGGCCTGTGCCGGGAAGCTGAGCTGGCCGAGGCGATGGTTGTGTTGGGCACCGCGCGGCAGTACTGGCTGGGCGGTCGCGGTCGTTGGCGTGACAGTGGGATCCCTGCCACCAAGGACCCGGCGACCTTCGCCTGCGCTGACCTTGACGAGGCGGTCCGGGCGATGGTCGGGATCCTGCGCACCGAACGCCCGCAGGTGGTGGTGACTTACGACGCCGACGGCGGCTACGGGCATCCGGACCATATCCAGGCCAACCGGGTGACCATGGCCGCGTTGGATCCCGCTGCTGACCCCCGCTTCGCGCCGGAACTGGGCGCGCCGTGGCAGGTGGCGAAGGTCTACTGGATGACGTTGTCGCGCAGCTTGATCCAGACCGCGGTGGAGGCTGGGGTGCTGTCGTCAACGGAAATAGTGCCCAACTCGCTGCCCGACGAGGAGATCACCGCGGTGCTGGACGGGCGGGCGTACCTGGATAGCAAGGTCGCTGCGCTGCGGGCGTACCGCAGCCAGGTGGATCTAGAGAACGGGATATTCGCCATGCTCACCCAGGTCCCCGAGTTCGCGATGGAGAGCTACCTGTTGGTCCGCGGTGAGCGCGGCCCGGGTTCGGGACCGTACAACTGGGAGGACGATCTGTTCGCCGGTCTGGCAGGTCTGCACGTCGCAGATTCCGGATGAGCCCTCCGGATGAGATTCAGGGCGCGCTGCGGCGCCTCGGGCGCCGCAGCGTCAGGCGGTGGGGGTCCGGCCGGGCCGTCGTGGCCGCGTCCTGCTCCGCCGGCGCACCCGGGTCGCAGCCTGCTAGCCCACTCCATGCGGGGCGGGAGCGGTAGGGCGATAGCGTGGGCGGGTGCGGGTGGCGACGTGGAATGTGAACTCGGTGCGTTCGCGGATGCCTCGGCTGTTGCCTTGGTTGGACGAGCGGGTGCCGGACGTGGTGTGCCTGCAGGAGACCAAGCTGCCCGCGGACGCGTTCGATGAGCTGGTTCGCCCTGCGCTGACCGAGCGCGGGTACGCCGTGGCCCACCACGGCGACGGTCGCTGGAACGGGGTGGCGATTGCCTCCCGGGTCGGCTTGGACGAGGTCGTCGCGGGGCTCCTCGACGAGCCCTCCAATCCGGTGGGGCAGCTTCCGGGCCCTGAGGCCCGTGCGGTGTCCGCGACCTGCGCGGGATTGCGGGTGATCTCGGTGTACGTGCCCAACGGCCGCACGCCCGAGGATCCGCACTACCTGTACAAGCTGGACTGGCTGGCCGCCCTGCGCGCTACCGTGGCCGCCGGAGATCCTGCGGTGACTGTGGTCTGTGGTGACATGAATGTGGCACCCACCGACCACGACGTTTATAGCGCAGCGGCCTTCGCGACCTCGACCCACGTCACACCCCCGGAACGCGACGCCCTGCGCGCCCTCGGGCTGCACGACGTAGTGCGGGAACGCTGGCCCGCCGAGCGGATCTTCACCTACTGGGACTACCGCGCCGGCATGTTCCATACGGACCGTGGGATGCGGATCGATCTGATTTTGGCCGGTGCGGCAGTCGCCCCGCGGGCGTGCGCTGCGTGGGTGGACCGCCAGGCCCGCAAGGGCACCGCGCCCAGCGA
>DASYAZ010000055.1:0-16783 GCA_036501085.1 Pseudonocardiaceae bacterium
CCCACGACCGGGGTTCAGCGCAGGGTGATTTGGCGGCCGCGGAGGCCGTGCAGGGAGCGGCGTTCGGCGTCGGTGGGAGGCTCATCCGCGCCGGGGGTCAGTGAGGCCAGGGCGCCGGCCAAGCGGAGCGCGAAGGCCTCCGCCGGGGCGACCCACTCCCGGGCGTGCTGCTCGCGGTCGAGATCCCAGACCGGCACCAGTACCCCATGGGCCCGGAACGACCCGGCGAATCGGGTGCCCTCACCCAAGCCCAGCTCATCCCGGGTGGCCAGCCGGGCCAGCGCGGCGAGCAGCTGCTCCTCCGGCTCCGCGCGGACCCACCGCAGGTGCGCCTTGTCGCCGACATCGACCCAGTAGGCGGCTTCCACCCCGGCTCCGGTAACAGCTTCCGTCGGCATGATCGCGGCGTTGGCCCGCTCCAGCGACGCGGCTACCTCCCCGGTAGGGGTTTCGTCACCGGGAATCCACCAGGCGAAGTCGGGATACATACTGACCTCGAGTGGCACATCGGGACGCAGCAGTTCCTGCAACCGGATCTGCTCCCCCTCGGCACTGGTGCCGACCACCGGCAGTACCGAGCCCGGCTCGGCGGCCAGCGCCCAGCTGACGGCCCGGCCGAGGTCCCGGGACAGGTCCCCGGAACGCGCCAGCACCTGCAGGCCCACCAGCGCCGTGCCATCGGGTCGCACGATCGCCGCGGCCGCCGTCGGAAGCACGCTGGCCACCGTGACAGTCCGCTCTGCCGGCTGCGCCAGCGGCAGCGGCGCGGTGGCCGAGGGTACGAACTCGCGCAGCGCGACGAGCTGGCATTCCGCGGCGAGTCCGGCGAAGGGCCGGCTGACGATCACATCCTGGACGCCACCCGGGTCACCGTGGCAGGCCTTGTACCGCTTGCCCGAGCCGCACGGGCAGGCCTGGCGGGGATTGATCTCACCGTCACCCGAGCGACGCGTTCTGGTCAGAGTGCGCTTGGACACCGGTGCACGCTAGCGGATACCACCGGAGACCTTCATCACCACCATGCGGCGGGAGCCGGCCAGCGCCACCGGACTGAGCAACCACGTCATCCGCTTCACCACCAGGATCGTGGTAATCGCGACCGCTCCGGCCACCAGGTCGGTGGCGATGTGCAGCAGCACCCCGTCCGCCCGGGCCTGGACCCCGTCGCGGAGGTCCCACAGCAGCGCGATGCCTGCCAGCAGCACCCCGACCACCCAGGTCACCCACCACCCGATCACCAGCGGGGAGGGGCGCGGGCGGCGCTCCGGATCCTGGCGCAGCGCCGCGTGTTCCAGCTCGGCGAGCACCGCACCCGGCGCGACCAGGTTCATCCCCGGCAGCAGAACCCCGGCGACCAGCTGCCAGCGCGATCGGATCGGAGCGATTGCCGCTGCCTGGGAGGCGGCCGCGGCGGCATGTATCAGCCATCCCAGCGTGACCAGGCCGGCGAGCGCCGCGGACAGCAGCGACACCACGCCGCCGGTCACCACCATCACATCGCTGGCGTGCAGCGGGGTGGCGGGCACCGCATCGGTCCGGCTCGACAGCAGCAAGGCGTACCGCCACGCCTCGGCCCCCCCGGTGACCAGCACCAGTCCGGCGGTCAAGCCGAGCAGCGGGACAGCTACCGCGGCCAGCGCCCGCATCTGCTCACCTGCCGGGTCGGTCGGGGCGGGCACCGTGGTTACACCACCTGGGGCGCGGCACCCGACTCGGCCGACATCGGGCGCCCCGCAGCGGCCCAGGCCCGCATCCCACCTTCGACGTTCACCGCGTCCCACCCGGCCTGCTTCAGGTAGGCGGTGACTTTCGCCGAACGCCCTCCGGACCGGCACACCACGTGCACGGGGCCCTGCGGGAACGCGGCGGACAGCTCCTCGAGCCGCTCGGGGACCTGACCCATCGGCACGTGCATCGCTTCCGGTGCATGTCCCGCCACCCACTCGTTGTCCTCGCGGACATCGAGCATCACTACGCCTGCAGGCACGTCGGCGGCTGACACCGCCGGAACCGGGGAACTCATAGTCGCCAATCGTGCCACAGGCCACGAGCCGGCAGAGCGCTCCGCCGGATCAGCCAGTGAGGTCCAGGACGGTCAACGTGCCGCTCTTGGAGTTGCTCACGTAGGCCTGCCGACCATTGGGCAGCACCGCGATACTGGTGGGGGTGTTGCCGGTCGGGATGGTGGCGGTGACCCGGTTGGTCCGGGCGTCGATGACCGCGACGGAATTGCTGCCTTCATTGACCACATAGGCGAACCGGCCATCCGGCGCCCAGGCGATGTCCTGCGGGTTCTTCCCGACCGGCACCGTCGCCACCACCTTGTTCGTGATGGTGTCGATCACCGACATCGTGCCGGCGTCATAGTTCACCACACCCACCAGCGGAAGGTTGGGATGCACGGCGATGCTGTGCGGGCTGGCCCCCACCGGAACGGTCGCCAGCACCTCCAGCGTGGTGGTGTCGATCACCGAGACCAGGTTGGACTCGTGGTTTGCCGTGTAGGCCCGGGTTCCGTCCCGGGAGAAAGCGACCCAGTGCGGGTTCGGTGCCACGTTGATCTGCGCGATGACGGAATTGGTGTCGGTGGAGATCACCGACACCGAAGCGGTGTCGTGGTTGGGGATGAACAGGCGGTGCCCATCCCGGCTGACCGCCGCCAGGTACGGGCGCGCGGGCTGCTGGATCGTGGCGACCACGGTGTTCGAGGCGGTGTCGAGCACGTCGATCGCGTGGACCGTCCGCTGGTCGTTGAACAGGCTGACGTACAGCGTGCGGCCATCCGGCGCGAAGGCGAGGAACTGGGGCGGGCCCGCCGTGATCGGGATGGTCGCGGTCACCTGGTTGATCGCGGTGTCCACCACGGTGATGACCTGAGCAGTCCGGTTGGCGATGTAGACCTGCCGCCCATTGGGGGCTACCGCGACGAAGTTGGGGGTGGTCCCGGCCTGGATGGTCTGGCCCAGAGCGGGTATCGCGACCTCGGGCCCGACGTCCGCGTTGGTGTTCGGCAGCAGCTGCGGGGTGGTGTCGGCCACGGGTGCTGAGGTGGCTAGGACACGATTCATCGACACCGTCACCGCCAGTGTGGTCACCCCGGCGACCACGACGGCGGTGATCACGATCTTTCGCCGGAATCCGTCGTTGGTATCCGTCGCCGCCGTGGCCGGCTGGCTGGCAGCGCCGGTGGTGCTGGTGCTGGTGGGGAAGGCCGATGAGAGAGCACCAGCGCCGACCGGCTCCTTCGGGGGCACACCGCCGGTCTCACCGGACGCTGCGCTACGGGAGAGGGTGCTCAACGACGCCCGGGGCGGCGGACCAGCCGAGGCGGCTGCCAGCGGGCGCTCGGCGCCGGCCCCGGTCAGCGCGCGCACCTCCATCTGGGCGAACTTGGTCTCGTCGTCCGGATCGGCCTTACTGAATACGGTGGCGAGGTAGCCGAGCAGGAAGGCCAGCGGGACCGAGATCAGTGCCGGGTTCTTCAGGGGGAAGATCGCGAAGTCGGCATGGGGAAACATCGCCTTCGAGTTTCCCGACACCGCCGGGGACAGCACGATGAGCAGCACGCTGCTGACCAGACCGCCGTACATGCTCCACAGCACGCCGGTGGTGTTGAACCGCTTCCAGAACAGCGAGTACAGGATCGTCGGCAGGTTCGCCGAGGCCGCGACCGCGAAGGCCAGTGCCACCAGGAACGCCACGTTCTGGCCCAGCGCGGCGATACCACCGAGCACGGCCAGCACGCCGATGACCAGGGCGGTGATCCGGGCGACCCGCACCTCACGATCCGGATCCAAGGTGCCGTGCTTGATCACATTGGCGTACACGTCGTGCGCGAACGACGCCGACGCAGTGATCGTCAGACCCGCGACCACGGCGAGGATGGTGGCGAACGCGACCGCCGAGATGAAACCGAGTAGCAGCTCACCGCCCAGTTGGTAGGCCAGCAGTGGTGCCGCTGAGTTCTCCTGCCCGGGCATGCTGGCGATCCGCTGCGGGCCACCGTCCACCAGCGCGGCAGCGGCGTACCCGATGATCAGGGAGAAAAGGTAGAAGATCCCGATCAGCCAGATCGCCCACACCACCGTCCGGCGTGCCTCCTTGGCCGAGGGCACCGTGTAGAAGCGCATCAGGATGTGCGGCAACCCCGCGGTACCCAGCACCAGAGCGATGCCCAGCGAGACGAAGTCGACCTTCGTGGTCACGCTCTTGCCGTATTGCAGGCCCGGCTCGAGCACTGCCTGCCCGTGCGGGGAGTTCGCCGCCGCCTGGCCCAGCAGGCCCGAGAGGTTGAGCCCGAAAGAACCCAGCGCCCAGGCGGTCATCATGCCGGCACCGATGATCAACAGCGTCGACTTGACGATCTGCACCCAGGTGGTGCCTCGCATGCCACCGACCAGCACATAGATGATCATCAAGATGCCCACGACCGCGACCACCAGCGCCTGGGCGACGGTGCCCTTGACGTTGAGCAGCAGCGCGACCAGCCCGCCTGCACCGGCCATCTGAGCCAGCAGGTAGAAAAACGACACCACGAGCGTGGATACCGCCGCCGCCGCCCTTACCGGCTTGCGCCGCATCCGGAAGCTCAGCACGTCACCCATGGTGAACTTGCCGGTATTGCGCAGTAGCTCAGCGACCAGCAACAGCGCTACCAGCCAGGCGACCAGGAAGCCGATCGAGTAGAGGAAGCCGTCGTAGCCGTAGACCGCGATGGAACCGGCGATACCCAGGAACGATGCCGCGGAGAGGTAGTCGCCGGAAATCGCGACCCCGTTCTGCGGACCGGTGAACGACCGGCCTGCCGCGTAGTAGTCGGCAGCGGTCTTGGTGCGGTGCGCCGCCCGGTACACGATCACCAGCGTGACGAGCACGAAGAAGGCGAAGACACCGACATTGAGCAGCGGTTTCCCGACTGCGCCCTGAGCTAGCAGGCCGGTCACCAAGAGCCCCCTTCCACCCGCTCGCGGATCTGACCGCCGATCGGGTCCAGGTTGCGGTCCGCGAAACGGACATACAACGTGGTGATGGCGAAGGTCGAGACGAACTGCAGCAAGCCGAAGATCAGCCCGACGTTGACATTGCCGACCACCCGGGTGGCCATGAACTGCGGCGCGAACGCGGCCAGCAGAACGTAGGCGAAGTACCAGCTCAGGAAGAAGGCGGTCATCGGGAAGACGAAGCTGCGCAGTCGCTTACGCAGTGCGGCGAACTCCGCGCTGGAATGGGCGGCGACCCAAGGGTCTGCCACCCGCGCGGTGTCGGCACCGCCGACGGGCTCGGTGGTGCTCATCCAAACAACTCCAAGGCAGTCATGATGATCATGGCGGTGCTAATGGCGTCGCGAGGGCGGCACACCCTCATGACGTGCCGTTCACCAGCGCAAAGCGCAATGTTGGACCGTTCGGCCGTTCGGGTTGGCTACCGACGGTGCCGGCCGCCCCGCATCCGGGGCAGTGCAGCCATCCCGGACAGGGAACCTAGCTGACCCAGGTCCCGGTCTTCGGACAACCCCAGCCGATCCGGTGCGTGAAGCCGCAGCAGAATACGGTAGACGTCAACCGGAACCCGGTCGCTGGTCCGCCGGCTCACCACGATCATGGTGAGGAAGGCCAGCGGCACGGTGAACAGAGCCGGCTGCGCCAGCACCGGTTGCCACTGTGCCGAGACCACGCCGGCCGCGGCGGGCAGCACGGCAGCGAGAGCCAGCCCACCACCGACCAGGATGCCGGCTGCGGCTCCGACATCGGTCAGCCCGCGCCACCAGATACCCAGCACCAGCAGCGGGCAGAACGACGAGGCGGCCACCGCGAAGGCCAGCCCGACGCCTTGGGCCAGATCCAGCGACGACACGGCCAGCATGAAGGCCAGCGGGACCGACCAGGCGGCCAGGGTGGCGGCCCGGAATCCACGCAGCCGGCCGGGGAGCACGTCCGCGGAGAGTACCCCGGCGACGCTCACCACCAGCCCCGTGGCGGCCGAGACGAATGCGGCGAAAGCCCCGGCCGCGATCAACCCACCGAGCAGCAGTCCGGGCCAGCCACCACCCAGCATCGCGTTGGGGAGCAGCAACACAGCCGAGTCGGTGTTCCCGCCGGTCAGTAACTGCGGCACGTAAAGGCGGGACAGCCACCCGGAGGCCATCGGGAACAGGTAGAACACCCCGAGCAACGCCAGTACCAGCAGCGTGGTCCGGCGGGCGGCCATCCCGTCGGGGTCGGTGTAATACCGGCCCAGCACGTGCGGCAGCCCCATGGTGCCCAGAAGGAGTGCCACGATGAGCGAGTACGTGGCGAGCAGCGGATTCCGGCCGGCGCCCAGCGGGCGCAACCAGTCTGCGTTGTTCACGGCGCCATCGCGGACCACCGGAACCCGGTTACCGGCATCGAAATGCAGCGTGGTTCCCTGGGAGACCTGGTGCTCACCGGGGCCCCACAAGACCGTTTGCTTCGTGAGATGCCCGTCCCGCATGCTGGCGACCCCGACCATCACCGGCTGAGTGACCTCGAGCACGACGTTGTGCTTGGGGGTGACGTCGGTAGCCTGCGGGAAGGTCGGAGGCGCGCGGGCACCCAGCGAGTTCTGGAGTCCTGGATCCTGGCCGGCGTTATGGAGCAGTAGCACGAAAACCGGGATGGCCAGCGCGGTGAGTTTGATCCAGTACTGGAAGGCCTGCACGATGGTGATCGAACGCATCCACCCGGTGTAGATGTTGAAGGTCACGATCACCACGACCACCGCCGCACCGATCCACTCCGGCGCATCGGTGACGGCGCGGACCGTGATCCCGGCGCCTTGCAGCTGCGGTACCAGGTAAAGCCAGCCGATAATGATCACGAAGGCAGTGCAGATCCGGCGCAGCCGCACCGAACCCAGCCGCACGTCGGCGAAGTCGGGCAGCGTGTATGCACCGGAGCGGCGCAGCGGTGCGGCCACGAACAACAGCAGCGCGACGTACCCGGCGGTGAACCCGACCGGGTACCACAGTGCGTCCACCCCGCCTTTGAGCACCAACCCGGCAATGCCCAGGAAGGACGCCGCGGACAGGTACTCCCCGGAGATCGCGGCGGCGTTCCACCGGGATCCCACGGTGCGGGAGGCAACCAGGAAGTTCGAGGTCGAGCGCATCTTCGCCCCGTACAGCCCGGACAGAATGGTCACCGCGGCGATACCGACCATCGCGCCGATGGTGAAGTACAACGCAGGCGAACCCCGCACGTCGGCGCTCAGTTCTCGACCATGTCGGCGAAGTCCTGCTCTTTGCGCTCAACGCTGCGGTTGTAGGACCAGGCCACCACGACGAAGAAGGGGTAGACCGCAAGACCGAGCAGCAACCACGGCAGCCGCATGCCCAGGATGGTGATCGTGCCCAACGAGGGGACCAGCCAGAAGGTCACCGGGATGCTCGCGAGCACGAGCACGGTGATCAGCATCAGCCGGATCGACAACTTCCACTGCACCTGCACCAGTTGCCGGACCAGTACCTCACCGACGCCGGTCTGATCCTCCAAGTCGGCGAGCGTGCGGACCACCCGGCGGCTGCTGCGCCGCCGCGCGAGCACGATCCGCTCCCGCTTGCCGGCCTTGGTCCTGCTGCCGGACGGCCCGGAGAGCGGGGAGTGGGACCCCCCGTCCCGCGCGGCTTGTTCCAGAGCCTGCTGCTCCCGGGCCGCCTGTTCCAGAGCGGCCCACGGATCGTGCTCCGGCCCGGCCGCGTCACTGCTCATGACACAGTGCTCACCGCGACGTCCAGCCCTGCTTAGCGGCCCGTACGAGACGATCCTTCAGCTCCCGGGTGTGCCTGCGGCTGACCGGCAGTTCGGTGGCATCATCCCCGTTGCCCACCCGCACGACGTAGCCCGACGCCGACATGCGCAACTCGGTGACCAGCGGCAAGGCCACCAGAAAGGACCGGTGGATGCGGACGAACCCAGCCTCGGACCAGCGGTCCTCGAGCTGGGACAGCGGGATGCGGACCAGGTGGCTGGTGCCCTCACCGGTGTGCAACCGCGCGTAGTCCCCGTGTGCCTCCACCCAGCGCACCGAGGAACGGGGTACCAGCTTGGTGGTACCGGCAAGCTCGACCGGGATGACCTCGTCCTCGCCGGCCGGTTCCACTCCCGGAGCACCCGCATCGCGGCGGGAAGCCACAATCCGGCGCATCGTGTTGGCCAGCCGTTCCCGGCTCACCGGCTTCATCAGGTAGTCGGCCGCGCCGATATCGAACGCGTCGAGGGCCTTGTCGTCGTACGCTGTGGCGAATACCACCGCCGGCGGATTGGGGATCGCAGCGAGCACGCGAGCCAGCTCCAAGCCGTCCAGCCCGGGCATCCGGATGTCCAGGAAGACGACATCGATCCTGGCCTGCGAACCGTTGCCGCTGCGATTATCGGGTCGCAACACCGACAACGCCTCGGTAGCGTTGGTAGCCGTCAGCACGGTACCGATCCGCGGCTCGGCCTCCAGCACCTCAACCAGCATGGATAACGGACCGGGCTCGTCATCCACGGCGAGCACGACAAGTCCGGGATTGTCGTCGTTGCCGCTCATTGACCGCCTTTCCGCCGAACACCGTGCCCCCGAAAACGCCTACGGACCATCAATCCTGCACATGGCGGGTATCGCTGTCCACGGTTAGGCGGATAGTGTCCGCCCTGTTATCGGGTGATGCCAGCCGGTCCTACAGCCCGAAGCGCGCCCAAGTGGCCCTATTTTCCAGTGCCTCGAGTACTCCCAGCGCCCACTCCGGACCGCCCCGGCCGTTCAGCGCAGCCGCGGCCGGACCTATCCCGAGCCGGGCCAACAGCGGCCGCCGGCCCTCCACCATGACGATCTCGGCGTCCGGGTAGCGCTGGGAGATCTCGCCGCGCATGGTGCCCAACCGGTCGACCAAACCCAGTTCCAGCGCCCGGCGACCGGTCCAGACCTCGCCGGTGAACAGGTCCTGCTCAGTCACCAGCGTTCCCTTGCGACGCAGGCAGACCCACTCGCGGAACATGCCGTGCAACTCGTCCTGCATGCCGCGCAACCACTCCACGTCATCCGCCCGCTCCGGCAGGAACGGGTCGAGCCGCGCTTTGTTCGCCCCCGCGGTGTACAGCCGCCGCTCCACTCCGAACCGCTCCAGCAGGCCGTGCAGCCCGAAACCCTGGCTGATCACCCCGATAGAACCGACCAGCGACGTGGGATGGGCGACGATCTCGTCGGCGGCGCACGCGAGCCAGTAACCGCCGGATGCGGCGACGTCCTCGCAGAACGCGAGCACCGGCACCTGCTTCTGCTCGGCGAGACCACGAATCCGATCCGCCACCAGCGCGGACTGGGTAGGCGAACCCCCCGGAGAATTGATCATCAGTGCCACCGCGCGCAGCCGCTCGTAGCCGAAGGCCCGCGTCAACGCCGACTCCACGGTGGCCAGGTTGATCACCCCGCGGCTCAGCGGCGCCACGGTCGGCGTGATCACGCCGTGCAGCTTTACTGCGGCCACCACCGGGCCGCGCTCCCGCGCAGCGCCGGGCAGCGGCAGTCGCGAGGTCAGGTCCTTAACGTCCATCCCGCTAGCCTACGGAGACCAGCGCAGCCAGGGAGTCGCTAGGCGACGACCGGCGGTTGCGATCGCGACGCGCTCGGCGTGGGCGGCGCGATCGCGCGCACCCCGCGGCTGAACTTGGGTACTCGCATGCTGACCTTCGTGCCCATTCCCGGTCCGGTTTCGACCACCAACCCGCACTCGTCGCCGAAGGCGCCCCGGAGCCGATCATGCACGTTACCCAGCCCGACATGCGCTCCGGTGACGTGCGAGTCGGTCATCTCCTCCCGGAGGCGGTCCGGATCCATCCCGATGCCGTCGTCCTCCACGCTGATCACGCAATCGGACCCCGAGTCCTCGGCGATCACCGACACGGTTCCCCCGCCCGGCTTGCCCGCCAGCCCGTGCCGTACAGCGTTCTCCACCAGCGGCTGCAACGCCAGGAACGGCAGCACCACCGGCAGCACCTCCGGCGCGATCTGCAACCTGACTCCCAGCCGCTCCCCGAACCGCGCCTTCTCCAGGATGAGGTACCGGTCGATGTTGTTGAGCTCCTCGGCCAGCGTGGTGAACTCCCCGGCGGCGCGGAAGGAGTACCGGGTGAACTCGGCGAACTCCATGAGCAGTTCTCGGGCCTCCTCGGGGTCGGTACGGACACACGAGGAGATGGTGGTGAGCGCGTTGTAGATGAAATGCGGGGAGATCTGCGCCCGCAGCGCCCGCACCTCGGCATGAGCCAGCCGGGACCGGGACTCGTCGAGTTCGGCGAGCTCGAGCTGGCTGGAGACGTACCGAGCCACCTCTGCGGTCGCCCGCATCACACCGGCCGCCGCGATCCGCTGGCTGACCACGCCAAAGGTCCCGACCACCCCGCCGTCCACCTCCAGCGGCGAGACAATCACCGTGCGGATCGGGCAGTCGGCACGCCCGCAGTCCATCTCGCGCTGATTGCGGACCTGCTGGCGGCCGGTACTCAGCACCTCCAGGGCGGCCTCGGCGACCCATTCGGCGTGATGCTGGGCCTCACCGTCCCAGGCCAACATCACGCTCTCCTCATTGGTCAACGCGACAGCTGTGCAGTTGAGCAATGCCCGCAGATGTGGCGCTGCCGCGGTCGCGGACCCGGCCAGCAGCCCGACCCGCAGCGGGGGTGAGGCCTGCGCCATGGTGTGCAGCGCGTTGTAGGTGGCCCGGTCGGCATCGGTCCCGAAGTCTTCCCGGCTGCTGCGCGCCCGGTACATCCACCCGGCAGCGACCGCTCCCGCGATGACGACGAGGAGGATCAGCACTGCGGCGCCGAACGAGTTCACCAAGCCATAGTCGCGGGCCCGCTCCCCAGTGACAACCGCGGCTCGCCGACGATCACCAGGTCACGCCCGCCGCAACCGGGCCAACCAAGCGGGCAGGTACCCCAGGCGACTGCTCGTGAGTGCGTAACAGTGTTAGAACACTGTTACGCACTCACGAGCAGGATCAGCGGATCAGCCGGGACAGGCGGCGGTCGGCCAGCGGTTTGCCCCCGGTCTGGCAGGTGGGGCAGTACTGGAAGGCCCGGTCGGCGAAAGACACCTCACGAACGGTGTCGCCACACACCGGGCAGGGCAGCCCGGTGCGGGCGTGCACGGCCAGCCCGGCCCGCTTCTCACCCTTGAGCCGGGCGGCGTCCTGCCCGACCGAGCGGGCCACCGCGTCCTGCAGCACCCGCGCCATTGCGTCGTGCAGCCGGTCCAGTGCCTCGTCGTCCAACCTCCCCGCAGTGGCGTAGGGCGAGAGCCGGGCGGCATGCAGGATCTCATCGGAGTAGGCGTTGCCGATCCCGGCGACCATCGTCTGGTCGGTCAGTACCGTCTTGAGTCGCTCGGCGCGCTCGCGCAGCACGGCAGCGAGCCCGGCACGGGACAGCTCCAGGGCATCCGGGCCCAGCCGGGCGATGCCCGGCAATGTGAATGTCGCCGCAGAATTGTCGACCACGTACACCGCCAGCCGCTTCTGGGTGCCCGCCTCCGTGAGATCGAAACCCATTCCCCCACTGAGGTGCACCCGCAGTGCGATCGGCCCCTTCCCCGGCCGCGGAGCGGTGGGAGCCAGCGCATCCGACCAGCGCAGCCAGCCCGCCCGCGCGAGGTGAGTCACCAGCACGGGCCCGTCAGTGTGCAGGGCGAGGAACTTGCCATGCCTCGTCGCTGCGGTCACCGGGCGCTCGTGCAGTGCGCTCGCCGGTGGTTGCACCGTCTTGAGCACCGTCAGGGACGCGACGTCCACGCGGGTCACCGCGGCGCCCACGGCGTGCTGGCGCAGGTGGTGCACCAGCGCCTCGACCTCAGGCAGCTCCGGCATGCCCTCCAGTGTGCACGCGCTGCGGGCTGCTCCCGGTCAACCAGAGGTCACGAATCATGAAAATGCGTGGGCGAGGAGATCCGGCGCAACGCTCCGTTGCCGTCCTCGAGCACACCCGTCGTCTGCAGCTCGTCGACGATCCGGAAGGCCTCCTCGCGGGCCGGTCCCACTCCGCGCACGACTGCCTCCCAGCGCTCGCCTGGGGTCCCGGCCGGTTCCTGGGTGTGCGCAGTGATGATCCACGGTCGCTGCATCGCCCACGACACCGGCAGCAGTAACAGCAGCAGGAGCAACAGGAGGACGAACCAGGCCGGGACGACCACGCCGGCCGGGGTCCAGAACACCACGAACAGCGTCAGCACCACGATGACCCCGAGCATCGCGACGCCGGACACGTAGCCGCCCGCCATGTCGTGCTCGAATTCCTCGCCCGTCCCCGGCTTGGTCCAGCTGATCCGGCTCTGGACCGTCCAGTTGCGCCGGTCGTCGGCACGTACCGCCCGCTTCATGACCCGACCTCCGTGCCCTCGCGTGAGACGACCCAGCGTAACGCTGATCCGGTGGATTAGACGTGAGTGCCATGCTGGCAGGTGATGACGCAACCACCGTCGTTCACCCGCCGCCAGGAGGATTTCACCTGCCTGCGCTGCGGAAGGCTGGTGCGCGGCAGTGGCTACACCAACCACTGCCCACGATGCCTGTGGTCACGGCATGTCGATGTCAACCCGGGTGACCGGGCCGCCGAGTGCGGTGGGGCGATGGAGCCGGTCGGGGCGTTGTCCGAGGCCGGAAAGATCGTTGTGGTGCAGCGGTGCGTCGCGTGCGGGCATCTGTGGCGCAACCGCAGCGCCGCCGATGACGATCGAGGCGCCCTGCTCGGGTTGTTCGGCCGGCCGGTGCCCAATCCGCCACAATGATTCCAGCCATCGCGGAACGGTCGTGGGCATTGGGTCGTCGTCCGAGGCGGTGGACGTCCCGCCGAGCTGCTGTTCCCGCCGTGACATGGAGCGTTGGACCCGGCCAGTAAATAGGCGAACCCGGTGAGCGAGATCAGTTACCAGCGGTGGGCGGCGTGGCGGCGCCCGTACGCGGGCCGCTGCGCCGCGCTGTGCCGCTGGGTGGCACCTCCGGTCCGACGGCCCCGGCGGCCGGTGGCGCCCACCAGACCGAGAGCCACCAGCAGCGCGCCGATCGAGATCAGGGCGGCAACCACGGCGGTGGCATCGTGACCGGCCGGGGGCTCCGCCGGGGGCACTAGCGTGGCCCTGGCCACCGGGTTGAACTGCTCTTGCGCGCCCGCACCGGCACCGGCTGGGACGGTCGCTGCCGCAGGCGCTGCGGCCGGTGGCTCCGGCAGCCGGGAATAGTCGACCAGCCCGGTGCTCTCCAAGGACTCCATATGCTGGTTGATCTGTTCCGCGGCACTGGCGGCGAACGAGCGGATCAGCTCGTTGCGGGTACCCGCCCGCACGCCGGTGATGGCCGGCAGCACCTCTCCGTCGGTGTACCGCAGCCGCTGGGCGAACATGCGGTCGAACTGCGAGCCGGAACGCCCGGCGAGCTCGTGCATCCAGCCTTGCTGCTCGGTGCTCGGCTGGTCGGGCAACGGCACACCGAGCTTGGCGGCGACGGTGCGGACCTGGCGGTCGAGGTCGCCGTAGCCGGACCCGATCCGCTGGGCCACGGTGCGGACCTGCGGGCTACCGCTCTGGTGCTGGGCCCGCAGCCCGGTGGCCTCCCCGCACAGGCCGGCCTGCCGGACCATGACCAGCAAGTCACGATCCGCAGGTCCCAGTGGCCCCCACTTCGTTGGGGTGTACGTCTCGTCCGCAGCGGTGCTCGCGTTGGCTGTTCCGATTTGCGAGGTTCCCCAGTACTGGAATACTGCAATGCTCAGCGCGGCGATCACGGCCAGGGCAACGGCCCATCGGACGAATCGGGGTACCGGGACGCGCACAGATAAAGCCTTTCTCCGCTAGGTGCCGAACAGACTGGTGAGCTGGGGCAGTGAGCTGGGCTGTCAGACGAAGTCGAACTGCTCGGTGTGAATCCGGGGCTCGGGGATGTCCAGCCCGTCGAGCACCGTCAGCACATCGGTGATCAATGCGGGTGGTCCGCAGAGGTAGTAGTCCAGTTGGTTACGCCGGAACTGGCCGGGTAGTAGGGAGATGACCAGATGTTCGTCGACGGCACCGCACGCGCCGGTCCAGCTCGGTGGTGGCTTGCGGAGCAGTTCGACGACGGTGAGATCGAGCCGCCGCTGCAGCTGCCTGATCTCGGCCCGGAACAGCAACTCATCGATGGTCCGGGCAATCACCAGCAACCGGTGCGGTCGCCGGTCGCGTTGATGCGCCAGCGTCCGCAACATGCTCATCATCGGGGTGATACCGACCCCACCGGCAATCATCACCAGACCGGTAGTGCGCCGCAGGTCGATGGTGAAGGCACCGTGCGGGCCATCGACCCATACCGGGCTGCCAGGTCGCAGCATGCGCAGCGCACTGGTGAAGTCACCGCTGTGCCGGATCGTGAACTCGGTCCACAGGCCGAGGTGAGCACTGGAAGCGATGGTGAACGGATGCTCCTGCGCCCCGAGCGAGGGATTCAGGCGCAACCAGGCGAACTGGCCGGGAGCGAATTCCAGAGTCCGATAACCTCGGCAGGGTCCGTCTCGCCGGGGCTCGAGCACCAGGGTGCTCACCGTGCTGGTCTCCGGCCGGACCTCCCGGACCACGTACTCGCGACGCGGGCCGAAGACCGGCAGCCAGAGCCACCGGTAGGCCAGCACGCCCAGCACGCCGATCGCCAGTACCACGAACAGTGCCCGCATCGCCGGCTCCCGGATCAGGTGGTTGAGCCACCAGATGTGCAATCCGGTGAGCACCAGCGCCGAGCCGGCCAGCACCAGATGCACCCAGCGCCAGACCTCGTACCGGTGCTGCAGGCGCTTCCGCAGCACGGTCAGCACGATCAGCGCGGCCAGCGCCATCGTGGCGCCGACCGCCGTGCGCGCGCGGTTGGGCGCGTGCACGACGTCGAACAGGCCGAGATTGGCCGGCTTTGCCACCAGTACCAGCACGATGTGCAGTGCCACCAGCAGCGCGACAGCCAACCCGATGAAGCGGTGGATACTGAGCACCCCGTCGATACCGAAGGTACGGGTCAAGGAACGCACCCGGGAGGGCAACACCACCGCGCAGACCAGCATCGACGTGGCCAGCAGCCCCATTCCCACGGACAGCCCGGACAGCATCGAGGAGCCGTCGCGGGTCCGTGGGTCATGCAGCAACGGCGCCAGCAGCGCAGGCGCGAGGAGCACGGCAAGGAATGCCGTCGCCCACAACGTTCGCTCCACCTGGCGTCGCACGGCACGAACCGTAGGGAGAAGTGGGTGCCAATCCGGTACAACCTGAGAGTGTTATCGGGTCGTGGTCGCCCACCCGGCCGTGAGGCGCGCCGAGCGCCCACGGATTACGCCGAACAGCGTTCCGGTTACTCCGAATGCCGGGTCCGGCACTCAACAGCGCTCCGTAACGCATTGGACCGGACGGGTAATCCTGCCGCTCATCGATTGCCCAATGCCGCACGGCGCGAAACGCTTGCCGCCGATGCAACCTGATCAACGACCAGCGATGCTGCGGCATCCGGTGCTGCTCATGGTGCCGTTACGGCACACAACGAGCCGGGTTCTGCAGGCGTTACGGTCCACCGGGTTCGAGACCCGGATCCTGGACGCCGCCCCGGAAGTGCTGGACGCGGCCCGGGCCCGCACCCTCGCGGCGATCGTGCTCGACGTCGCGCTCGCCGGTCCAGATCCCCGGGTATTCCTGGACGAGCTGCGCCGGGTTGCTCCCCAGCTGCCGGTCATCGCGCTGACCTCCCGCGAGCAGCGGGAGCAGACGGTGTCGCTGCTGCGAGGCACCCTGGACGATTACCTGACCACACCGTTCCCGGTGGAGGAGCTGGTCAGCCGGTTGCGGCTGCGGGTCTCCGATCAGCTCTCGGTGGATCGGACCGTGCTCCGCGCGGGGCTGGTCACCGTCGACACCGCTCTCGGGCTGGTCAGCGTCGCCGGCCAGCTGGTGACGCTGTCCCCCACCGAGTACGCCCTGCTCGTCGCGTTGGCCAGCCAGCCGGGCCAGCCGGTATCCCAGGACGACCTCACCGCGGCGGTCTGGGGCCAGGCCAGGTCGTCCAACGTCGTGGAGGTCTATATCGGCTACCTGCGCCGCAAGCTAGGCCCCGACCGGATCCGCACGGTCCGCGGCGCCGGCTACGTGCTCGACGGTTGATCTCGCCCGGGCGCCTTCTCAGCGAACTTTGAGCCTGCGTGCAGCCTGCCGACACATCGGCCCGCCATACCTGAAAGCACAGTCTTTCAGACGACTTCCACGGGCGAGGTGGGCTTGATGACGGTGTCAACGACGGAAGAGGGTGCGAGCACGCCCGATTTCAGCGGGTCACGGTGGGGCCCGAAACAGACTGTCGCCGTGGATGTAGTGGTGCCGGTGTACAACGAGGAACGCGCGCTGCCCGGTTGTCTCCAGGTGTTGCGTGCTTTCCTGGCAGATCAGTTCCCTTTTGCCTGGACGATCACCGTGGTGGATAACGCCAGCACCGACCGGGTCCTGCAGATCGCGACCGAACTGGCCGAGTCCGATGATCGGGTGCGGGTGCTGCACCTGGACCGCCAGGGCCGGGGTCACGCGTTGCGGACCGCGTGGTCACGCAGCGACGCCGACGTGGTGGTCTACCTGGACGTCGATTTGTCGACGAGCTTGGGTGCATGGTCACACTGCTCCTTTCGCTGATTGTCATGATCAAAACAGTCCTTCTGGGGCGGTTGGAGGTTCGATACGCAGGCCTTTTCTGCGTCCGGTGCGGACATGGACGGCGCCGAGCTCGCCGCGCTTGACA
>DASYAZ010000056.1:0-31995 GCA_036501085.1 Pseudonocardiaceae bacterium
GCATTATGGCTGCGCGTTCAGTTCGGCCCGCAGCGCGGTCAGCTGGTAGCGGTCGAGGACTGCGGGTGGGGCTCCCGCGTGATGGTGATGGTCGGCCAGCAGCGGCAGGATCGAGGTCTCCCACAGCCGGGCCAGCCCGTCCTCGCTGCGGTAGATCTGTGGGCGCATGAAGTAGGACGGGCCCAACGCCATGTCGTGGTCGTCGATGCGCGTATTGAGGGCGTCCAGCAGTGCGGGAGCGTCCCGGTTGTGCGCGAATCCCTCATCGTGGGATAGCCGGTCCAGCCAGGTGCTGAGCAGGCCCGCGATCGGCGCTCTGGACGGATGCAGCTCCACGAACGCGAACCGCCGCCGCATCGCCACGTCAATCAGCCCCAGTGAGCGGTCCGTCGTGTTCATCGTGCCGATGAGGAAGACGTTGGGAGGCATGATGAATTCCGGTTTGGGCGAGTATTGCAGGCTGATCTGCGCGTCGCGGTACTCCAGGACGAAATACAGCTCGCCGAATACCTTGGACAGGTTCGCCCGGTTGATCTCGTCGATGATGAGGATGTACGGGTCGGAGGCGTTGTCCCGGGCGGCGTCGGCGAGTTGCCGGAACGGTCCCGATTCCAGCTTGAAGCTCAGCTGGCCATGATCACCGAGGACGGGACGGTAGCCTTCGATGAAGTCCTCGTAGGTGTAGGACGGATGGAACTGGAGGAATGTCATCGCGTTCGGCTCGCAGAGCCGTTCGGCGAGCTTGCGCGCAAGGTAGGTCTTCCCGGTGCCCGGTGGGCCGTAGAAGATCAGCTGCTTGCGCTCCCACAGCAGGTCCGCTTGTTGCTGTAGCCAGGCCCTGGTCGATCAGCAGCTCGTGCGCCAGGGACTGGTCGATCTCCGGGAACCGGAGTTCCCGAGTTGCGGCCTGCTCACCCGGCTGGCTGGTGATGTCCAGCTCGGCGAGGAGCTGCTCGATGGCAGCGATCTCGTTGGTCAGCTCGACGACGTCGGCCTGGCTGTGTAGTTTCGCCGGCAGCGGCTGGGGGAGGTTCGCGAACGGCACGGGCCGGTCGCTGTTCAGCCACTCGACCGTGCGCCGCAGGTTAGATCGCCCATCCGGAGACTTCACGTAGGTGGCTTCCCCGGCAATGCGGCCCAGGTAAGTCCGGCCCTGGGTGGTGGTGAGCAGGTAGTCATCCACCCGCATCCGGTTGCAGAAACCGTCGAACTCGGCGACCTTGCCTTCTCGCACGGCGTAGGACTTGTGCTGGTAGTCCTGCTCGACGGTCTCCCTGAGCGTGGCCAGCGACAGCGGGGGCTCGATCGGGCGCAGGCTCGTTGCCGCCAGCGAGACCCATCCCTCGTGCAGCCAGGGGTGGACCAGGTCACGGCCATCCACCGAGGACCCACGAACCAGCCAGGCCCGGCGGATGGGGGAGTCGGCCGCACTGTCGGGGACAAGCTCGGCCAGGTGTTCCCGCAGGTCGTCAGCAGTGATCCGCTGTTCCGGGTGGGCATGATCCGACTCATCGAACCGGAGTCCCTCGTTTTCCAGCACCTGGCGGAGGTCGTCGTCGCGGTCGGGATCAAGCCAGTGGAAGCCTGGTGCGATGGTGCCGTCGGCGTGCAGGACTCGGTGTCCGTTGTCGACTCTCTGGGTGCCGAGAAACTTCCCGACTGATTGTGCGGATAGGCCGGTCAACTCGGCGAGATCACCATAGGTCGTCCACCATCCGGGTTCCACGTAGCTCATCGCCCGGATCACCGCGCGCCATCGGGGATCGGCGAAGCCGGACTGCTTCTGTTGTCTGTGTTTGTTGCGCTGCCGGTAGCGCCGGGTCAGTTCCCCGGTGAACTCATCCCCGCTGAACTCTGCGAGTGCCTCCACCCCGGCCTCGGTGATCGACCAGCCACCGCGCTTGGCCATCCAACCCACCGCACTGCCCCAGGTTGACGCGAAGCGGAGGTAGGTCTCGTAGCGTGGGATGCCACTGGCGTTGAGGCTGAGCTCGTACGGGTTGAGCGGCACCCGGCTCGCCACAGCGGCCAGGGCGTCCTTGGGTGCCAGCGGCTCGCCCGTCGCCCGCAGGATCTCGAACAAGGTGCGGGTGAGCAGACCACGCCGCAGCTGCGGTTCCGGGTTCATCGTTGCCTCCGGCCCGCGATCCTGCCATACGTCAGCGCTGTCCCCCGGGGCTTGGTACTGCGTGACACGGCAGCGCTTCGTCGATGAAGAACCGCTGACACCGCGTGTCAGCGACTGCTGCTCTAGGGGTGCAGCTCATCTCCCAGTTCGTGCACAGCCGCATGGGTGGGCCAGGCGTCGCGCATCCGGATGTGCCGTCGCCCAGCCACATGATCACGAACCAGCAGGATGCTGCCGTGCGAGGGATCGGGTGTGGGCGGCGGGTCAGGTGCATCGTCGAGCACCTCGCCGCGTTGATCATTCGCGCCCGCAGGTCCCACCGGGGCGGCGCTAACCTTGAGCCACCTCTCCACCGAGGTTTCGCCCCCGGGTAGCTCCCGGGGGCATCGGTGGGGAGCAGGTGGAGAGAGGGACTTAAGTGAACTCTGACGAAGCGCGATCTATCGGTGCGCGGGCCCGCATGATCCGGCGTCGCCGCGGGCTGAGCCAGGACGTGGCGGCCGGGTTGGCGGGGATCAGCAAGCCGTATCTGTCGGCACTGGAGCTTGGCCAGCGCGGGTTCAATCGGCGGGGACTGATCGAGGACCTCGCCAACGCCCTGGGTTGCTCGGTGGGCGACCTGACCGGCCAGCCGTACGCGATGCAGGACCGTAGGATGGCAGACGCTGTGGGGTCGCTTGACGACATCCGGTTGGCGCTGAACGACTACGGCCTTGACGAGAGCCCCGTAGCATCGCCGCGTCCTTTGGACGCGCTGGTGAGATTGACGGACATCGCCTCAGCGCACCGCGACCAGGCCCGTTATCACAGCGCAGGCCAGAACCTCTCCGCCGTGCTGCTCGAACTCCAGTCCCGCATTCACGCCCGGAACTCGATCGACCGGCAGACTGCTCTGGCGGCGTTGGTGGACGCTTGGATGATCGCTGCCGCCGTGGCGAAGAACTTCGGCTATCTCGACTTGTCGCTGGCAGCCACCCAGCGGGGACACGACAACGCTGAGCTACACGGCGGTCCCGGTGTGCTCAGCTTCGCCCACTGGTACCTGGCGCTGGGACGAATGCGGCTCTCAGCGCGCAACCGGGCAACCGCCATGCTGACCCAGGCAATCAGCGACTTCTCACCGCATGTCCAACTCACCACATCTGACACCACTGTGGCGCAGATGGTCGGATTGATGCACCTGACCTCAGCGCAGACCGCCGCGCGCTCAGGATCATCGGAGGATGCCCACGGTCATCTCGACGAGGCAGGCCGGATCGCTCAACGGGTTGGGGAGCGCAATGCCCTGCGTCGGCACTTCGGACCAACGAACGTCGCCTCCTGGCGCGTAGCGGTGGGCATCGAGCTCAGCGAGGGTGCTCGGGGCTACGCGGACGCCACTCGCCTCCCGATCAATGTGCAGGCATTGGGCAGTAGCGAGCGGACGGCGGCGCTACACCTCGACTTCTCCCGGGCACTGGCACAGGAGGGCGGCCAGCGTGACTGGAATGCGATCCGACACCTCGACGCCGCCGACCGAATCGCGCCGCAGTTGATCCGGCCAGACCCGATTGCCCGCGACCTGGTACTCACGCTGGATCGCCGTGCTCGGCGTCGGGTCTGGGAGCTGGAGAGCCTGCGCAACCGATTCGGTGTGGGCGCGCAACATCTTCACAGTGGAGACAACTAGCATCGATCTTCACCGCAGTGTGTGCCAGTGACCAACGGAACCAACGACGAACCCGCCGAGCGCGGCCGCCGAGTCATCCACGCCACCTGCGCGATTCACCCCGGTAGCCGAGGGTTCTGCAATCTTGTGATCACCCGGGAAGATGGCGACATCATCCTCAATCCGCACACCACGGGCGCCTGTGTGCTGATTCTCGACGAGACCGAAGCACGATCGATGCGGGACGTGCTCACGGAGTGGCTCGGGTGAGCGCGGCGCTGCCGGAGGGCGTGTTCCACCTGCTGACTGCCGATGACGACGTCACCAGCAGCTACCTGGGCTATGTGACCGTTTGTGGTGAAGTGGTGATCGCCTCGGACCTGCCGCCGTCGTCGTGCTCCCCCGAGGGGCCAGAACGCGAACCCCGGTACTGCCCGGCGTGCGTGCGCGAGGCCGCCCGCTGGAGCGCCGAGGTGG
Organism: Pseudonocardiaceae bacterium; assembly: GCA_036501085.1. GTDB lineage: Bacteria > Actinomycetota > Actinomycetes > Mycobacteriales > Pseudonocardiaceae. The sequence continues at coordinate 4,254 of DASYAZ010000056.1, forward strand.
GCGATCGCGTACCCGAAGCCGTCAACTGTCCACCTGGTATTTATGCGCGGACTGCCCGATGACCGCCGTGGCGGACAGCTCGGACCTGGTGGCTCGGCCGGTTCAGGAGGACGCCCGTTTCGGAAGGGCCTCAGAAGGGAGGCGCGTCGGTGCGGGGATCGGGTGTGGGCGGCGGGTCAGGTTCGGGTGGCGGGTCGGGTTCGGCTTCGTCCCAGATCCGGTCGTTTGCCCAGCCGTCGTCGGTAGGTGCGATCGGCGGGTAGGGGAGATGCTCGCTGGGGATGGGGTCGAGCAGCGGCTCGATGATCGCCGGTGGCTGGCGGTAATAGGTGTGCCCCAACCGGCTGGTCCAGCGGAAGACCCCCGGATGGGGCTGGTCTAGCTTCCAGCCACCCTCGCCCTTCAGCCGGTGATCGTGCCGGCACTCTGGCCCCAGGTTTGCCCTGGTCGTGGGCCCACCCGCGGCATGGTCAATGGTGTGGTCCTGGTCGCTGGTGCGGGCGGGCGCCCGGCAGCCGATCATGACGCAGGATCGGTCGCGGCATTCCAGGTAGCGGCGCAGTACGGCACCGGGGAAGCGCCGGGTCGCGTCGGTGCCGTCCTCGCCGTGCGGGGGATGGTGGTCGAGCTGCCGGGCGAGGTCGGCGACCACCACGGCCCAAGGGCCCGCGGTGGTGAGATCTGCGGCCAGGACGCGCAGCGTGCCGGCGGTGATCTGGAGTTCTACGACGCCCCGGCAGGTAGCGGAGCGCGTGCCGAAACCGGCGGGCCGGGCGAGGGTGGTCCCGCAATGGCTCAGCTGCCCGTCCTCGCCGGTAACGGCAAACCGCCACTGCGCGGCGGCCAGGGCGGCGGTCAGGTCGCGGGCGAGCTCGGCGTGCACCGGCCCCCAACCGGCCAGCTCCGCTGGGTACCGGTCCCGGCCCAGCAGGGTGGACAACCGCACCCGGAGCTCCGTGCCCGCCAGGGTTTGCACCGGGCCACGGGTAGCTGCGCCCACTGCCCGAGTTGGAGCTGGTGTTGGGCTCGGTGTCGAGGCTGGGGCATCGGTTGCCGGGGTCGCTTCGGTGTCAGTTCCGGTGTGGTGTTCGGGTGCGGCGGCGCCAACACCGGAGCGATCGTCGGCCTCAGGCTCATCGGTGGCTCTGGTGGTGATCAGCTCGACGATGGCGGCGTCATCCAGCCCGGCGTAGCTGCCATCGGTCATCCCGAGGAACAGCTCGGCGCGAACATGGTCGATGGCCCGGCAGTCACCGGCCCGCTTGGCGGCTTTGGCCAGCGCATCGATGTGCCCGCTGGCTGCGGCTACCCGATCCACCGGCAGGTTGTACCCGGAAAGGTTCGCCGACCCGTCCTGATTGCGGTACCCGACCACCTTCCGGTCGGCGAGGGCCTGCTCATAGCGCCGCCACGCCCAGTCCGGATCGACAGCGATCGCCAACTTCTTGATCCGCTCGATCAGCTGCCCAGTGGTGAGCTTCGGCACCTGGGGCAGCAACTCAGCGCATACCGCACGGGCCTGCTCAGCGGACAGCTCGGCGGTCCATTCGGAAAACACCCGGGCCCGGGGCTCGTCCACCGTCCCCGCCTGCATCGCGGCATGCACCTGCGGCAGCCGGCTCACCAGGTCATAGGCCAGCGAGACCTGCGCCTCCGCGGCACGACGGGTCAGCCCCAGGGCGGCACGGACCTCATCAGCGGAGAACTCATCGGGCTCCGGCATCCGGGCCAGCTCGTCATCAGCGGGTCCCGTGGCGCACAGTCCGACCTCCGCCATCACGGCCAGCACCCGGGCTCGCTCGTGGTTGGCCTGCCGGTACTGCGCTTTGAGCACCTCCACGCAGTCAAAGCCCGACAGCCGGGACAGCTCCAGCCCGGCCAGCATCCGCGCCAGCTCCGGGCCCGGCGCGATATCCGCCAGGTCCTCGGGAATCAGCTGTCGAACGGGCATGAACAGCACGCTATAACACGACCCTGACAAAACTGGCGCCACGAACCCATCACGGGCTCGGGGACTTGGCGACCGGCAGTGGGGAGCTTGCCGAACCGCAAGTCTTGTTCGATCTTGATGACTTGTCGCCGGCTGACATGGTGCGGAGCGGAGATTGGTACGCCGAGGCGCTCAGCGAGCCGGGTGGCGGGGACCGTGGCCGGGCGGGGGGTCGAGGACGGTGCGGTACGGCTCGCCGGTGCCGATGGCACCGGCCATGGCGTCGTAGATTTCCAGGATCGCTTTCTTGGTACGGGTAAATCGGTCCGGGTCGTTGTTGCGGAAGGCGCGGAAGGTGTCCATGACATAGTCCACGTCATCGCGCGGCAGGCCGTAGAGGTGGAAGTAGGCGGCGTCCAACTCGGCACGCAGCCAGAACCGCCGCTCCTCATCCCACCGGAACGGCGGTCCCTTGTCCCCGTGGTCCTGGGCGAACGCGGCCATGTCGTGTGTGGTGTACGACAGTTCCAGCACGCGGTAGGTGATCCAATCGCCTAGCCGCTGACCCGAGTCCCACGGGCAGTCCTTGTCATAAAAATCCGGTGGGAGGACCGGAAGTTGCCGGACCGTGAAGTATTTGAGATGCGTTCCGCTGCTTTTCTGCCGGACAACGTAGTCGAGAGCGAACGCGCTGAGATTGGCCACAAGACAACTTGCATCCGGTCGCTGAGGCAACATCAAGAGTGTGCCGTCGGGCGTCGCTGTACGGGGCAGCGGTGAACTGATGAGCGTGCGCACGTCGGAGCTGCGGCAGATGTCGCGCCAGCCGAGCAGCCAGCATCGAATCCACATTTTGCGCCCGAGCCGTTTGTCGACCTCGGTCTCGGCGACCCAATAACGTGGCAGCACATCGAAGTGTGGGTCATCTTTCTGCTCGGGCGACAGCCGGGGGAGGGTGCCGACGTTCGCCTGGGCCTGGGTCTGTCCCTCATAGGTGCCGAAACGGTGGTCGAAGTGGTGCACCATCTTGGCCTCGATCAATGGCAGCATCCGCCCGTCCCCGCGTTCGAACACGTTTCCGTACAGGGTCCAGCCCTCGGATTCCAGCGTATCCCGCTGGTGGAATAGCCCCGAATCGTTGGCCATGTGCAGCATGGCTTGGAACGACAGATTCCACGGGTTGCCGCCGGTTCCAGCTCCCCAGAGCACCGGGATCTGGCGGTAGATGGCGAGGGTGATCTCGGCGTTGCGGCGGTAGTCAAATACCGGGCAGGTGCCGGTGTTCGGGTTGAGTAGCGTGATGTCCTCGGGGGTGAGGGTGTAGCGCCGTTCCGCGATATGGGATACCTGCCGGAGCCGGGAGGCCAGGTCGATCCGGTCCTGTGGCGCGGACCTGCCTGCCGCGGTCCAGAGGCAGAACCGGACTCGATGGTCGACGTCGCGGAAGACCTTGTCCTCGTTCTCGAAGTCGTAGAGCGAGACCAGCGTGTGGCTGGTGATCAGGTCCTTGAAAAACAACTGGGTAGTGGCGTCGGTGGCGATGCCGGTGGGCAGCACCATCCCCACCCGGCCGCGATCCGCCACGATCGTCCGGCCGGTCTCGGCGAACACCGAGTAGGTGTTGATGTCCCCGTGCCCGGTCAGCGGGTACCGGCCGCTGACGCGGAGCAGTTGGCTCCAACCGTAAGAATGCCGCAGGGCTGCCCGGTAATCCTCGTAGAGCTGCTTGTCCACGGCATCGTCGCTGGTGGCGAGCGCAATGATCATTTTTTGGCGGATGGCGGCGGTGCGAGCCTGCGCAATCTCCGGGCGCCGGGTCGCGAAGAACTCCTGATCCTGCAGTTTCACCCGCTCCCAGGGCGGGTTACCGAGGACGCAGTGGAAGCCGCCGCGCCAGCCCGTCGCCTGATCGACGTCTCCGTCCTCGGGGACAGCGAAAATATGCGGGAACTCGATTTGCCAGTGGAAGAAGCGGTACTCACGAGAAAGGCGCTCCACACGGTCTGCCACCCGTTTCTCAGAAGGATCGGTCGGTCCGGTGGCGATCCATTTCAGCGCGCGGTCGGTGATCGCGGAGAGCACCTTGTCGGAGGCCTTCTCCTGCACCAGGGCACCACACCAGGCGTCGGCCACTCGCCGCAGGCGAGAGCGCCCGGCATCTAAGCTCTGCAAGCGGCGCCGGGCCAGGACGATATCGCCGAGGCGAGTGGGCAGGGTGCATCACCTCGCGGGTCTGGATCGCCAATGTGTCGTTCGTCAGCTGAACCCCGCTGCTGGAGAACAGGTCGAACTGTCCGGCGCGTTCCTGCGCGTTCTGCTCCCGGATGGTCCTGGCGGCGGCGCGGTCGTCGCCCTCGATCGGGGCGAAGGCCTCGTCTGGAATGCCAGCGGCGATCAGCGCTGGGGTGGTGCCGAGCAGGGAGTTGCCGACCCGGATGTTGGCGTCCAGGAACGCCAGCGGCTTGCCAGGCTCGACAGATTCCAGCCACAGCGACACCTTGGCCAGCTCGGCTGCCATCTCGTTGATGTCCACGCCGTGGATGCACCGGCTGACCACCTCGCGCATCGCCGCGCGCACCAGGTCCGGCGAGGGCTCGTTCTCGCCGCTGCGCAGCTGCGCGACCCGGCGGGCGATCCGCCGGGCAGCCGCCACCAGGAAGTGCCCGGACCCGCAGGCCGGGTCGCAGACGGTGACGCCCAGCAGTGCGGCGATCTTCGCCTCGGCATCCCCGGGCACGGCGGCGGCCTCGTTGAGTACCGGGTTCAGCGCGCTGTCCAGCAGCGCCTCGGTCAGCGAGGACGGCGTGTAGTAGGAACCGGTCTCCTTGCGCTCGTTGCCCGCAGCACCCACCAGCGTGAAGGTCTGGTTCTCCGGGTCGTAGCTGGGGTGCAGCTCCAGCAGGGACTCGTAGACGCTGCCCAGCTCTTCGGAGTCGAGGTTGCGGAAGTCCACCGGCCGGCGCTGGCTACCCGAGTCGACGATCGCCAGCTGGCGTGCCGTCGTGATCAGCGCCTCATTGGTCAGCGACAGACCCTCCAGTGGCTCGTCCAGCTCATCCGGCAGTGTGGGCTCGATCGGCTCGTCGTCCTGGTTCCGAGTGATGCGCTCGAAAAGCCCACCGATGCCGGGCAGGGCGAGTTCCGGGCGGCCCTGCTCGGTGCCCAGACTGACCAGCACGAGCCGCACAGCCGCCCACAGGTCCTCGTGATGATCGAGGCCGCCGCGCCGGGCCCGGTCACGCAGCCGCTGGGCAGAGAAGAACCGGCCGTACCGAGCGCGGGCGGCACTCGGCGCATCCGGATCCAGCAACACGTCCCGGTCCTCGGCGACGAACCAGAACAGCAGCCGGTACACCAGCCGCAGCACCGCACGCTTGTAGTCGTCCCCGGCCAGCGTGCCGGCCGCGAGCCGGTCACGTAGCGCCTCGTTGGCCGGATGCTGCAGGAACCCGGTGCCGAGAGTATTGATGGCCTGCTCGACGCCGCGGCGCAGCCGCTCCAGCGCGCGTTCACCCTGTTTGACGGCGTTGACCCGCCACTGCTCCAACCAGCATCCGGTCGCGGGTCCCTCGGCCGGCGCGGCGAGCCGGGTGGCGTGCAGCAGCCGGAACAGCAGCATGAAGTCGGGGAACAGCTGCTCCTCGAAGATCAATTCGAGGTCGAACTCGACGTAGGCGGAACCGGCCAGTGAGCGCGAGTCGCGTAGCAGGCGCAACGTGCCTCCATTGGAGACGACCGCCCACAGGTACTCATCGGTGCGGTTGAGCAGCTCCTGCACCATCGACTGCGGGGCGCCTTGGGCGGCACCCGCCACGCCCTTCGTGCGCCGATCCAGATCCACCCCCCAACCGAGCAGGTGGATCGGCACCTGCTGGTCCCAGAGGTGGCTGACCTGGAACGCCTTGTCCTCGACCACCAGCCCACCAGCGGGGGCGGGGGACAGGGTCCCGTAGTCCAGCGCGTGGAACACCGCGCGCAGCCAGTCGCGGGTGAGCGGGCGACCCTCGGCCTGCGCCGTGACGCGCTGCCGGGTGAACGCCTGCCAGGCGCCGCCGAGGTAGTCGAATGCACGGGTGGCGGCCTGCCGGACATTCTCGTGGGGTGCCAGCCCGTAATCCGCCGGGGTCCAGCCGGGCAGGTCCTTGCCCTCCAGCACGCGGCCGAACAGGTCGGCCGGCAGCAATCCGCCCGCGACTCGCAGCGCCGGGAAAGGCGAGCGGCTCACCGCACACCTGCGACGGTGACCCCGGCGGGGACGGTAGGCAGGTAGAGGTAGATGCCGAGCACATCAGACGGCCGGTGCGCCGCAACCATGATCTTGCTGGTGCCGCTGCGCCTGGTGGCTTCGCGAACCCGGCTGTGGGATTCCCGCAGCCGCTGCGCCACCGCGTCCGCCTCGGCGTCGATATGCGGCTGCAGCACGACGAGCGCGTCGATGATCCGCTCCAGGTCGTCGTGGGCCAGCTCCGGGGCCACGTTGCCGGTCGGTTCCGCGGCCAGCAGCGCGTCCACCTCGTCCGGGTCCAGCCAGGAGGGGTCGGTCGGGCGGCCGCGGTAGGCCAGCACCCGGGCCTCCTCGGCGACCATCGCACGCGGCCCTTCCCGGCCCGGCAGGGTCAGGTGCAGCCGGAACCGCACCAGCAGCAGCGTGGTGCGCCGGGCCACCGCCGCGGTGCGCAGCACCCCGCACCGCCGCGCCGGGCGCGGGCCGGGAGTCTTGGGCTCCAGCGCGCTCTCCAGCACATACCTTGCGACGGCACGGACGGACGGATCCGTGCGGTCCAGGTGAGCGTGGCGGCGCGGCACCGGCAGCTCGCGGTGAAACGGCAATGGCTGGGCATGCCCCGGTGGCAGCGCACCGCGCAGTGCCTGCGGCAGCGTGGCGGTCACCGCATCGAAGCCGTCGCCGCGGCCGCCGAGCGAAGCGCCGAGCGCGTCCAGGGCCTCGCGGGTGAACTCCTCGACCTGCGGTCCAGCGCCCAGGCTGGCCCGGATCTCGGCCAGCTCGCGAGCCACCTCGTCCGGCTTGATCCCGGTCTGGGCGAACTTGGTCAGCGCGGCGTTCTCCCGCTCGGCGAAGCTGTCCCATTCCCGGTGCAGGTCGGCGCGCCGGGTCCGGATCAGCTCGTCCATCCCTGCCAGCATCGGCTGATCGGCCTGCGGCCTGGCGAGCAGCTCCTCCAGCACCGCCTCGACCACGTAGTTGGCCGAGTCCGGCACCGGCACGCTGATGCCGAGCTGGCGGCGGATCGCCTCGTGCTTGCGCAGCAGCACCCGCATGACGATCTCGTCGATCTGGTTGTCCGCCCCGATGATCGTCACGGCGCGCACCACGTCGCGGGGTTGGCCGAACCGGTCCACCCGGCCCTCACGCTGCTCATGGCGGGTCGGGTTCCAGGCCAGGTCGTAGTGCACGACTGCCTGGAAGTGCTGCTGCAGGTTGACGCCTTCGGACAGGCAGTCGGTGGCGATCAGCACGTGCCGGCCCTCGGCGTCGGTGAGCTCGGCGATCCGGGCCTCCCGATCCGCCGGCGGCAGCGTGCCCGTCACACATTCCACGGTCGCGCTGCGGCCCAGCGAGATCCGCAGGTGCTCGGTGACGTACTCCGCGGTGTCGATGAACCGGCAGAAGACCACCGGGTCGTCCCCCTCGGCCAGCAGCCCCTGCACCACGCTGTCCAGCATCGCCAGCTTGGCGTCCGGCTCACCGGCGAGTTGGTCCGCCCGCCGGGCCAACTCCAGCAGCCGGCGCCGCTCCGGGCTGGCGCCGTCGGGGATGTCATCGGCCCCGGGCACGACATCGAGCGCGTCAGCGGCCTCAGCCTCCGCGAGGTCGAGCACCGTGGCGCGGCCGAGCGTGTCAGCCTCCTCCACGGTCGCCGCGTCGACATTGCGGGCGCGGGTACGCAGCGTCGCCGCAGCGGCTTTCGGGGACGACGCGAGTGCCCGCAACAGCGCGAGGGCCGACCAGTACCGCACCCGCTGCCGCAGCGGTCCTCCCGCGCTGTCCCGCACCGCCTCCCGCGCGTAGGACAGCACCGAGTCGAACAGCTTGCGGTAACCGTCGGTGAGGTAGTAGCGCTGCTCCTGGGTCAGCCGGTCGGAGGGGAAGGCGGTCTCCTGCTCCAGGAACTTGCGGATGTGGCTGCGGCGACGCTGGACCATGTGCCGCGCCAGCCGCTCGCGCCCCTTCGCCACAGAGAGATCGAGGTTGGCCAGTTCAGGATCGAGCAAGGCGATCAGGTTGCGGAAGCCCTCTTCCTTGCCGCTGTGCGGGGTAGCCGTGACCAGGAGCAGATGCCGCCGGACGTCGGCAGCGAGCCTGCGCATCAGGTCATAGCGCAGCGTGCGGTCGCGGCCGCTCGATCCGTCGGCAACGCAGCCGTGCGCCTCGTCGACGATCACCAGATCGGGGCAGCCCTGGATGAACAGGTCGCGGTGCCTCGGCGACTTGATGAAGTCGGTGGAGACAACGGTGTACGGGTACCGGTCGAAGATCCACTCGTCGTCGAACAGGCCCCGCTCCAGCTTCTTGACGGTGCTGGAGAGCACCAGCTCCGCGTCGATTCGGAACTTGCCGGCCAGCTCGCCCTGCCATTGCTCGGCCAGAGCCGGGCTGCACAGCACGGCGAGCCGGCTCGCGCTGCCCTGCGCCAGCAGCTCGGCGGCGATCAGCGCGGCTTCGATCGTCTTGCCGATGCCGACATCGTCGGCGATGAGCAGCCGCGCTGTCTCCTGGCGCAGCGCCATCAGCAGCGGCACCAGCTGGTAGGGGCGTGGCTCCACCGCGAGCCCGGCCAGTGAGCGGAACGGTCCTGCGGTACTGCGGAACCCGATCTGCAGGGCCGTGCGCAGCAGCCCGGCGCTCACCGCGTTCCCGGCGTCCGGTGACTGCGGGGGCGGGAACGCGGCCTGGCTGACGGGCTCGATGCCGGTGAGGATGCCGGCGATCTCGTCGTCCCCACCGCCGAGCGGGCGTACCACGAGCAGCTCGGGATCCGAGTCGGGTAGCACGACCCATTCGCGGCCACGAGCCTGCACCAACGACCCCACAGCAAACTGGCTCACGGGCTGACCCTTCGACTGATCCCGAACACGCTCGGGTACTTCTGGGCGATCTTCGAGTATGTCGCCCGGTACGGAACTCGTATTACGTTCCAGCCCGCATCGCGAAGGTCGTCGTCGGCGTCCTCGTCGCGGCCCGGCGCGTCCGCATTGTCCGGGCTGTCTACGAAGATCGCTACTGGTCCGGTCGGGGTGTGGTAGATCAGGTCGGGCCGCGCGCCGATCTCGGGCAGCTCGACACCGATCTCGTCCGGGCAGCGGTATTCCATCTCCTCCAGCCACCGCACGAAGCTGGCGCAGGGGCCCGCGGGCACGAGGTCGACACGGTCCCACGCGTCCTCGGCGCTGCGCTGCGGACCGTTGCGGGTGGTGTGGGCCGTGGCGCAGGACAGCAGCAGGTCACGAGCCAGGTGCCGATCGATCAGCAGGTGGTTGCCCTGGTTGCGGTAGGACAATAGGCAGTCGTAGCAGGCGCGGGCGCAGCGCTCCCCGATCCGGTCGTCCACAATGCCGCCCCGGTCGGCGCCGGTGTCCGGGTCGAAATGGCAGATATCCAGTGCCCGGCGCGCTGCTCCGGCCAGGCCGTTGTCCTGTTCATCGACCAGGCGGCGCAGCACACCGGCACCACCCTCAGCGCTTTCGATGAACAGCGCCCGGCCAAGCTGACCATCGTCCGGTAAGAGCTCGCAGGACAGCTCGCTGTCCTCCAGCTGAAACTCAGCCTCGATCCCGCGTTCCAACGCATGCATGACGCTCAGCGCGGTCTGTTCGTCGACCGGCCCGCGAGCGAACCGGGTGATCAGGATGTTGCGGCGGTCCTCGACATAGGGGATGACCTTCTGCTTGCGCTGTACCGTCCCGGCATCGTCGAGTTCCGTGGTATCGGGCGTTGCGTCGAGCGCCTGGCGCTCCGAGAGCCAGTAGCCGGTCTGCACGTTGATCCAGTACCCCGCACTGTCCCCGGAGGCCTTGCGGCGCCGTTTGCCGAGATTGGTGACCCGAACGGTCGCCGTATCGCCGTAGCGCAGCTGTAGCACCGGTCCCTGGCTGGAACTGACCGTTGCATCGATCCGCCCAGGCCGGGCTCCATGATCGTTGAACAGGTACGAGGTCACCAGATCGAAACCGGCGCGGCGACGCTCTTCCTCGTCGGAGGAGATCCGGTCGCGCCGAGCAGCTTTGACGGTCTGCAGCCGCAGCAGGCGGTGCATAGTGCGGCCTAGCCGACCGTCGCACGACTCGCAGACGTCGATACCCACTTGCTGGCCGTGCAGATAACCGCAGGCTTCGCAGCGCCGTGCTGCGTTGGTGTCCAGACCGCTGCCACCCTGCTCGCCCGGGGTGAGCTGGACCTGGTTCACCTGGTAGCGCAGCCCCTCGTGGTAGATCAGCGCGCCCGGCCCGAACTCGCTGACCGCGATGAACCGGGGGCGGTGGATGAATTCCGCGTCTCTGGGGACGCCGCGACGGCCCGGTACGTAGGCGCGCAACGGCAGGCGCGGGAACGAATAGCCTGGGAGGAAGCCTTCGGAGGCGAGGTAGCGGTAAGAATAGAAGTCCGTCTGCAGATCGTCGGTGTCGTCGTTGCGCAGCAGGCGCAGCTGGTTCTCAGCCTCGCGGCGGCGCCTGGTGGCGATGTCACGGGTTTTCTGGTTCCCGGCGTGGTCGAGGATGATCCGGTTCTGCTCAGTTTGTTCCTCCCATGCCGCCCGATACAGTTCACGCCAGCGATGGAACGACCGGTCGAATTCCCCTGGTGCGTCCTCGACCACCCGAGTGATCCACTCCTCGTGCCACCACGAGGTGTCCTCGAGCTCCGGGCTGAGCTCGGCAAGCACCCGGCTGGCGCGTTGCGCAGCCTGCTCCCGCGCGCCGGGGTCGTTGCTCCGCTGCTGGATGGCGGGGGTGAGTGGGTAGTTCTCCGCGGACACGTCGAGGATCTGAGCCACGGAGCGGTCCAATGCGATCGTGGTCTCCGCTAACCACAGGGCGTGCAGGTGCGAGCGGAGCAGATCCTCATTGGTCAGGTCGAGCCGGGGTGGGGTGACTGATCCGCCGACCATTTGGTCGCGGTTGCGGAAATAGTACTGGTCGTGCGCATTGCCGGTGGCGCAATAGGTCACCACCAGCGCGGGTTGCCCGGAGCGCCCGGCTCGACCGGCCCGCTGGGCGTAGTTGGCTGGGGTGGGTGGGACGTTACGCAACGCGACGGCGTGCAGGCTGGCGATGTCGATGCCCAGTTCCATCGTTGGTGAGCAGTACAGCACCGGAAGAGTGCCCTCGCGGAACGCCTCCTCCCGGCGGCTTCGGTCCTCGTTGGCCACCTGGGCGGTGTGCTCTCGTGAGTGCAGGCCAGCCAGCGTCGTGGCGACATCGGTGTAGAGCTGCCTAAAGAACGGATTGATCCGAGGTCCGCGCTCCGATGCGATCTCCATCCGCACCGGATCCTCCGCGCCGGTCTTGCCGTCACCCGGCCGCCAGACGATCGAGGACGCCTTGAGTTGGTAACCGGGTGCTCCGCCTTCCTCGGCCGGGCGGGCGATAGTAAGCAAACCGCATCTCTCCAGCACCCGGAGCAGATCGCTGATGATCTTCTGGCTGCCATCGCGGGTCAGCTTCCCTGTGCTTGTGGAGAATTGACCCTCGCGCAGCAGGAAACGCCCGAAGGCGCCGTAGCCGCTCAGGTAGAGGTGTTCCCGGGCGCTGCCCTTGCCACCAGACCGGGCGAAAGCCACGCCAGCCTGCGGTCGCTGCTCGCGTTCCGATAATGCCCACGGTTCTCGCAGGTGCTGGTTGCTGAGCTTCTGCAGCTGCTCGAAACCGACATCGGTGAAGCAATCGACCTCGATAGCCATGGCGCGGCGCATCTCGTGCAGCAGCAGCCGCATGAGTTCCTCACGGTGATCGGGCACGTCGTCCCGGAGCGCACAATGGCGGTCTGCCCACGCCGAGTCATCGGCAGCGATATCGGGCAGGTCGAGGTAGTCAACCTTGAGTAGCCCGGTCTGTTCGAGGTTGGGCATGGTGATCCGCCAGCCGCGTTCCAGATCCAGGTACAGGCGGTAGCCCACTACCGCACGTAAGGCCTGCCAGGCCTTACGTTCCACGCTGAACCGGGCTTCGGGGTTCTGCGCGAAGTCAGGCAGTGCGACGCCCAGCGCGTCTGTCACCCGCTGTTCGATTACCTCGTGGCTCAACCCGTCGGGATTACTTTCAATAGCTCGGTACAGGGCGCCACGAAGTTGAGTTACCTGAATAAAATCATTGAAATGCCCCGCTTGCAGGCTCGCGTCTTGGCGGTTGTCCGCGAACGCGAGCAGCTTTCGTGCTGTGATTCCCAGATCGGCCTGCTCCCGTAGGCTTCGGACCACACTGGCGCTGATGACGGATGTTGCTGAACTTCGGCCTTCAGCGGCGAGTGAAGCCAGTTTGGCAAAGTCGTTTCCCCGCTGCTCGTAGGACACCCGGCAGCGCAGGCAGAAGCTGAACGGGGTGGGCACGTAGGCAGCTACCGTGCCCGTCAACTCGTCCACCTCCACGCCATCGACGTCGACGCGCACCACCTCTGGCAGTCTCTTCAGCCAGCGGCTCGCTACGGTGACCCGGCCGTCGCGGCCGGTGAACAGCCAGGATTCCGGAATCCGTTGTTCGCTGACAGCGACGTCGAGCGAGCTCGGCCACGGCACCTCGGAACTGACGAACAGATAGCCGTTGGTCGAGTCGCCTCCGCTGGCGTCGGCGTCCTGACGTGACAGGTAGCGGCGCGTCCCGGCCTCGTCGAGCCGGCTGACTACCAGGTATTCCTGCCCGCACTGCCGGCAAAACGCAGCGGGTAGGAGGATTTTCTGGCTGTCCCCTGGCTCGGGAACCACGGTCTGGTACCGGCTGGTGATGTACCGGTCCGGTTCCGGTTCGAGGCTAAGGTAGACGTTGTCTCCCTTGGATAGGAATTGGTGGAGCCGGAACGCGAATACCGGACGTCGGGTCCGCGGGTCCAGCATGTCCGCCCCGGCTCGTAACGTTGTCTGGATCGCCGTGGCGCACGCTTGTGGCGTCTCGCTGGTGAGGTTCGCGAGCAGGTGAGCGGCTTCCGGAATGGTGGTCGGGCGGGGTGGCCGCACAAAGCGTCCGTCTTCCCGTTGGCGCACTCCGAATTCCGATTCGACCCACGCGGCGAGCGGGTCGGCCACCAGCTCGTCGTAGCCTCGACCGGCCGTGCCGGAACGCACCCGGGAGGTGATCGCCGTGATGTCGTCGGGGTTCCCCTGGGTGGTCCGCTGCAACGTCTCCCCGATGACGTGCGCCCTCGCCACGGATGTGCCGAACAGTCGAGTGGCCACCTTGGCCACCTCGCGACGCCGGTCGGCATCGCTGCCCTCACTAGCCCGAACTTGCTTGATCTTGGTAGTGGTGTTAGTGGGCTGAGCTGGGCTGATGTCGTGTAGTGGGCGGTGGAGGGGTGTTGGTTGCTGGCTACTGGAGGGTGAGTGGCACGGGGGTGCCGAGTAGTTCGAAGGCCCGGCGCTGGACGGGTGTGGGGTTGGTGAGTTTCTCGATTTTCTGCGCGCCGAAGACGATGGTCTGCCGGTCGAGCGTGGCGAGGTGGTGGAGGAGGTCTTGGTATTTGTGGACGGGCAGGTTGTCGGCGTTGCGTTTGGTGGCGTCTTTGGCTTTCGCTTGTGCTGATCGTTGTGCGGGGGCGATGGGGTCGTGTGCTGGGGGGATGTCGGGGTCGGTGTAGGTGAGTTCGGCGAGTGCTTGGCGCAGGTGCCAGGTGAGGTAGGCGGCCAGCATGCAGATGAGCACGTGGGCGCGGACACGGTCTTCGAGATAGTGGTAGATGGGACGCAAATCGAGGTCGTCGGTTTTGGTGATGCGGAAGTCCCGCTCGACGTATTTGAGGTTCTTGTAGGCGATGACTGTGCCAGTGGAATCGAGGGTGCTGGCGGGCACGCTGGTGCGGATGACGTAGATCCCATCGAGGGTGGCCTCGGCGGAGATCTTTTCCTCATCCCGCTTGTAAGCGAAGCTGGTGTCGGTGATGTCGCGAATGAAGTGCTTGCCCACCTTGTGCTTGCCGATGACCTTCCCCACCCGCTCCCCGATCTTATCCGCGCCGGTGAGCCTCCCGGCGTTCACCGCTTCGGTGATTTTCGCCAGGTCTGTGGCAGTTGCGGCGAGTAAGTCTTGGCGCTTGCGGGCCCGCTCAGCGGCCAGGACCGGGTTGCGGCAGCAGATCAGCCGCTCACCCGGGTACTCGGGATGGGTGATCTCGGCGAGGTTGTGCTCATCGAACAGGCTCATCTGCAGCGGACCGTTGTCCCTGGCCAGCCCGGCGATGGCCGGGGCGCGCAGGGCGGTGATCCAGTCCATGCCCGGAAGCTCCCGCAGCTCGGCGACCCGGGTCTTGGTGATCATCCCGCGGTCGCCGACCATGATGAGGTTCGCGATGCCGAAATCATCGCGAACCCGGGTGATAGCGGTCTTGAAGGAGACCGCGTCGCTGGTATTGCCGGCGAACACCTCGACCGCGACCGGTCGCCCCGCCGGATCGGTGAGCAGCCCGTACTCGATCTGCTTGCGGCCGCGTTTCCCGTCCCGGGAATACCCGAACGCGGCCAGTTCGCATTGAGTTCCTTCCACCCACGAGGAGGACAGGTCGAACATGGCGATCCCACCAGCGCAGAGGTGCCGCGCGGCCAGTCCCGCCTCGATCTGCCGCTGCCGGGACACCAGCCAGTCCATCGCTCTGTAGATCTCATCGGTGGTGGCGCCGGCCACGCCCAAATCAATTCCCATCGTGGTGTCTCCCCCCGCCCACCAGCCCACGGTGGACAATTTCGATTCCGGCCGCACCGCACGCGAGAGAATCAACGCATAAGCGATCTCCCGCTCGGCGCGGGCCGGTCCCAGCAGTTTGCGCAGACCCAGCTTGGCGGCCATCACATGGGCCGCCGCGACATCACCATGGGATACCGAGCGCTCGGTCCGGAAAGCCTCCTGTGCATCGACCAGCGTCGCACCCTTGAGGACCTTCCGCAGCGCTGCGATCGCGTCGTCCGGCAGCGCCGACAAATTCTCCAGAGTCTCCTTGCGGGGGCGGCCCTGCTCGTCGCGGAAGGAGCGGCGCAACAGGTAGCAGGTGTAGCCCCGCCGCTCCCCGCCCACGGTGGTGTACTGGCGACCAGCACTGTCGATGTGCATCCGCGCGCTACCCTGTTCCACCTGCTCATCCAACCACACTGATCATGAGGTGTGGAGGATTTTACTGGTTACAGTTGCCGGGTGTGTCGGGGAACTTCCAGCAGGTCAGCCCCATGATCAGCAAGGGGACACGTCGCAAGTTCGGACTAGCCATCGTCGCCGAGGTGCCCACACACTGCATCGGTATCTGCTCGGTACCAATGCTCGACCCTGCACGCAGGTCCTCGGTACCAATGCTCGACCCTGCAAGCAGGTCTTCGGTACCAACGCTCGACCCTGCAAGCAGGTCTTCGGTACCAATGCTCGACCCTGCAAGCAGGTCTTCGGTGGCGGTGCACGCGTCTCGCAGCCGGCGCACCAGCATCGCCACATCGGCGCCCTGGCGACCCCGGTAGGTGTGCAACTCATCCAAGACGAGAAACCGCAGACCCTGGGCCGCGGTGATGAGGCTCTCCCGTTCTGCTGGCCTGGTGAGGAGCAGTTCGAGCATCACGTAGTTAGTGAGCAGGATGTCCGGAGGGTTGTTGAGGATCCCGGCGCGATCGGCCTCTCGGTCCTGCCCGGTGTAGCGCTCGAAAGTGACGGGCTCGCCGCCGTCGGGGTAACCGCGCTTGAGGAACTTCGTGAGCTCGTGCCGCTGGCTGTTGGCCAGCGCGTTCATCGGGTAGACGATGATCGCCTTCACCCCTGGGTGGTAGCTGCCCGCAGCGCGTTGCCGCAGCACACTGTCCACAATGGGCACGATGTAGCTCAGGCTCTTTCCCGACCCGGTTCCTGTGGTGAGCACGTAACTCGCCCCGCCCCTGGCGATCTCGACTGCGTCCCGCTGGTGCTGGTGGAGATCGATGACCTGGCCCGGAGATCCAGGGGGTTCCTCCTTGCCGATTCGGAAGATCCGTTCGCACTCCGGGTGCAGGATCCCCTGCTTGACCAGCTCGCTGATCGAGCCGCCGGAGGCAAAGTTGGGGTTGAGCGACAGGTAGGCGTCCGGCCACTGGTCCCCGTTGGCCACCCGCTGGTCTACGTGCTCCCGGATGCGGGGATCATGGATCTTGGTGAAGCCGGCCGTGAATGCTTGGTAGTCCGCGAGTAATTGCTGGTGGACTCCGAAGACGTCCATCTCGTCTCGCGCTGCCTTTCCTGACGTCGACTCCGCAGGCAGGCTACTGGCAACTGGGATGTCGGGTTGTTTGTGGTCTCACCACAAATGCGTGGCCTGGGTTTTCGTGCGCGCACCCGATTGTCTCGGTACCCGAGTTACCTCTTCACTAAGGGTGTGGCCCGGCTCACAGCGGGGTCACGCGTCTGGAGGGTGCGATGGCGCACGAGTTCAACTGCCCGCACTGTGGGTGTCGGTTGCACGTCACTCAGGACGCCGTCAAGGTTCCCGAGTGGGACACCGCCGAGGCCCTCCGCCGGGAGATCGAGCATCTCCAGGCGACCATCGCCCGGTTGCGCGGTGCCGGCTTCCGCCCCCGTTTGCTGGCGCCCCGCCCGGATCAATCCTCGACGATGGACACCGGCCGTGCTGGTTGATTTTCGGCCTACCGGCAGGCTCCGTGGCAACAAGCCCGTGGACGTGACCGCCGCGCTGGGCCCGGTGCTGGATGCGCTTGCCGAGGACTCAGTGGATCTGTCCCGGGTCCGGGTGGTGTGCGATTGGGTCCAGTACCGCAACAACTTCCGGGACGTCGTCGACATCCGGCCAATCCTGGCTGCTCACGGGCATGACCTGCCGGTGGCGCCGGTGGCGCTCTCCGCGGTGTCCGAGGACGAGATGGAAGTCGCCGTCGACGTCCGGCGCAGCTGCGATGTCCCGCTCAAACAGCTCACCCAGGAGATGATCCGGGCCCGCAGTGCGGGGGTGGACCAGACCCGGGTTCACCTGGAACCATGGCAAGCCACCCGCACCAGCCTGATCTGGGATTTCAACGCGCTGTACTGGAAGGCGCTGGACCTGTGGGAGAAGGCCACCGGCCGGCAGTACGAGCAGACCCTGCCCGGCGGGGAGAGCGACGCGCGGAACCGGGACGCGGTGCGCGAGATCATTGCCGACCTGTTCGTGCTCTGGGACTCGCTGGCCGCGCGCAAGGCGCTGCCCGAGGAGCTCTACGTCGTCGAGCTCGGACCGGGTAACGGGGGTCAGGCCAAGACCTGGCTGGACGAGTTCGTCGCGATGGAGGCCGAGCAGGGCAAGGACTACTACCGGCGGCTGCACTACCTGATGTGCGACTACTCGCCGCATGTCCTGGAACTGGCCCGCCGCGCCGTCGCCGAGCACTCCCAACACGTCAGCTCGTTCGCCTTGGACGCCACCCAACCCCGCACCGCGCTGGGCTTCCTGCGTTACAAGGTCTTCCTGGTCTATATCTCCAACGTCTACGACAACCTGCCCACCGACGAGGTCGCTCAGATCGGCGGGCACACCTACACCGTGCAGAGCAGGGCGTACCTGCCCACCGAGGAGGCCGTCGGCCTGGCGCAGCTGGCATCGGCGACACTCGGCCAGGTTCCGGAACTGATCGGCAAGCTGCTGCGCCTGGGGCCCGCCTTGCTGGCCGAGGCGGCGCCCGCGCACTTCGCCTCGGTCGAGGCAGCGGTGGAGTTCTGGCGTCAAGCCTGGACCGCGTTGCGCTTGGAAGAGCGCTACATCCCGCTACCCGGTCTCGACCTCTACCAGATCGCGCCCACGGTCAGTGGCGAGATGTTACGCCCGCTGTTGGAATCCGGCGCCGCCATCCGGATGCACGTGAACAACGGTGCGGTGGCCAGTTTCGTGGACACAGTCCCGTTGCTGCATCCCTACGGTAAGCTGATCTGTCACGACCTGTTCGTCACCGACGTTCATGCTTACCGCACTGATTTCCGTGGCCCCGGGAAATACGACGGTTCCGTCGTGAACTGGCTTAACGGTCCCTTGCTGGCCCACATCGGACGCCGTAAGGGGTTCGACGTGGACTTCCAGCGCTTCGCGCACCGCACCGGCACCAACATCGTCACCATGACTGCCCAGGTAAGAGATTGACGCAGGTGAGGGACTGACATGACCCCCGTACTACCCACCACTGTCGTGGGGTCGTACTCGGTCCCGGAGTGGCTCGAGCGGCTCAAGACCGATTACTACCGCAACCGGATCAGCCGCGGCCATCTCGGTGAGATCCATGACATGGCGATCAAAGCAGCGCTGAAGGATCAGGAGACCGCCGGGATCGATATCGTCTCCGACGGGGAGCTGCGGCGGGACAACGACATCGATTACCTGCTGGCTCGGATCTCGGGTGTGCATATCCCGGTGACCGTCAAATCGTTCTATTACGATTATTACGACGCTCCCCTCGTCGCCGAGCCCTTACCGGCGGACCCGCCGCCGCTGGGCCTGGCTGACGATTACCGCTTCACCCGCCAGCACACGGATCGCCCCGTCAAGTTCTCCTTCACCGGGCCTTTCTCGCTGTCCCACCGGATCCAGAACAAGGCCTATGCCAAGCCGGCCGATCTGGTCCGGGCGCTGGCGCGGGTGCTCCACGCGGAGGCACGGGCGCTGGCCGATGCGGGCGCGCAGTTGCTGCAGATCGACGAGCCGTTCCTGGCCGGGTACCCGGATGATGTGGGAGTGGCGGTCGAGGCGATCAACATCGTGACCGAGGGCGTCGACGTCACCTGGGGCCTGCACGTCTGTTACGGAAACCGCTACGCGCGGCCCTCGTGGGAGGGGCACTACAACTTCCTGTTCCCTGCGGTGCTCGACGCGAGGGTGGACCAGCTCATCCTCGAGTTCGGTCGTAAGGGTTACGAGGATCTGCATGTCATCCAGAAGCTCGGCTGGGACCGGGCGCTCGGGCTCGGAGTGGTGGACGTCAAGACCGAGCAGGTCGAGTCCGCTGAACTCATCGCTGCGCGTATCCGCAAGGCGCTGGGTACATTCCCCGCCGAGAAATTGATCATCAATCCGGATTGCGGGCTGCGTCACCTCCCGTCCGATGTCGCCCGGGCCAAGCTGACCGCGATGGTCGAGGGAACCGCCTCGGTCCGCCGCACGCTGATCATCCCGCCGGCCGAATCCGAAAGAGTCCAGTCCGCAGTAACCCAAGGAGCGTGATCCCCCACATGACCCAGCTGGAATCCGTTGAGTTCCTTTTCACCTCTGAGTCGGTGACCGAGGGCCACCCAGACAAGATGGCCGACCAGATCTCGGACGCAGTCCTGGACGCGGCGCTGACGATGGACCCGAACTCGCGGGTGGCCTGCGAGACCCTGATCACCACCGGGATGGTGGTGCTGGCTGGTGAGATCACCACACCCGGCGTGCTGGACTACACCCAGATCGTTCGCGACACGATCTGCGACATTGGATACAACAACGGCGCCTTCGGCTTCGACGGGCACTGCTGTGCGGTGATGACCGCGCTGGACAAGCAGTCCCCGGATATCGCCCAGGGCGTCGATATGGCCCACGAGCGGCGTGGGTCGCTCTCCGAGGACGAGTTGGACAGCGCCGGTGCCGGTGACCAGGGGATGATGTTCGGCTACGCGACCAACGAGACTCCCGAGCTGATGCCGATGCCGATCGCGCTGGCACACCGGCTCTCCCGGCGGCTGTCGCAGGTGCGCAAGGACGGCACGCTCCCCTACCTGCGCCCGGATGGCAAGACGCAGGTCACGGTCCGGTACCGCGACGGTGTGCCGATCGGGGTGGAGAAGGTGCTGATCTCCACCCAGCACGCCGAGGATGCCACCCTCGCGCAGATTCGCGCGGACCTGTGGGAACACGTCGTGCTGGCCGAGTTGCCCCGGGACTTCTACAGCGAGAAGGAGCTGGCGGAGAACCTGTTCGTCAACCCCACTGGTCGCTTCGTGATCGGCGGACCGGTCGGTGACGCCGGGCTGACCGGACGGAAGATCATCGTGGACACCTACGGCGGGTTCGCCCGGCACGGTGGCGGGGCGTTCTCCGGCAAGGACCCGTCCAAGGTGGACCGCTCCGCGGCCTACGCGGCCCGGTACGTGGCCAAGAACATCGTCGCGGCCGGCCTGGCCGGCCGGGTCGAGGTCCAGGTGGCCTACGCGATCGGTGTCGCCCGGCCGCTGTCCCTGCTGGTGGAGACCTTCGGCACCGAGCAGGTGCCGCGTACCACCATCGAGAAGCTGGTCGGTGAGCACTTCGACCTGCGCCCGGCCGCATTCCGCAGCTACCTGGGGCTGCACCGGCCGATCTACACCAAGACCGCTGCCTATGGCCACTTCGGGCGAAATGATCCCGACTTCACCTGGGAACGCACCGACAAGGCAGCCGAGCTGCGAGAATCAGCCGGGTTGCCGGCCAGCAGCGAGCCGGCTGCGGTGTGAGGCAGGTTTTGAGAGGTGAGGAGGTCGGAGGAGTCCGTGGTGAGCATCGTCGTCACCGGATCGATCGCGACCGACTACCTGATGGTCTACCCTGGCCGGTTCGCCGAGCAGATCGTGCCCGAGGCGTTGGAGCACCTCTCGCTGTCCTTCCTGGTGGACGACCTGGCGATCCGTCGCGGCGGGGCGGCCGCCAACATCGCGTTCAACTTGGGCTGCCTGGGATTGGCGCCGGTGCTGGTGGGTGCGGTCGGTGCCGACTTCGCCGAGTACGGGCGCTGGCTCTCCGTCCACGGGGTGGACACCAGCGCGGTGCACATCTCGCAGACCAAGCGCACCGCACGGTTCCACTGCACCACTGATGCCGACCAGAACCAGATAGCGTCGTTCTACCCCGGAGCAATGAGCGAGTCCCGGGAGATCGAGCTGAAACCGATCGTGGATCGCATGGGCGGGGTCGATCTGGTGCTGGTGGGCCCCGGTGACCCGGCGGCGATGCTCCGGCACACCCAGGAGTGCCGCGAGCTCGGCTACCCGTTCGCTGCTGACCCTTCCCAGCAGCTCTCCTCCCTCGACGCCGGCGCGATCGCGCACCTGGTCGACGGGGCGAGCTACCTGTTCACCAACGCTTACGAGCGGGGCCTGCTCGAACGTAAGACCGGCTGGGGTGATGCGGAGATCCTGGCTCGGGTGGGCGCCTCGGTGACCACCCGGGGCGCCAAGGGTGTGACCGTGAAACGCCCAGCTGAGCCAGTCGTCTCCGTGACGCCGCCGCACGAGCGACTCAAGGCCGATCCCACCGGTGTGGGGGATGCTTTCCGGGCCGGTTTCCTGGCCGGGGTCCAGTGGGGCGTAGGCGATGAGCAGGCCGCTCAGCTCGGCTGCACGCTGGCCACCCTGGTGATCGAATCCGTCGGAACCCAGGAGCACGAGTTCGAACCCGAGACGTTCATGGAACGGTTTAGCGAAGCTTACGGACCGGAGAGCGCAGCGGAGGTGGCCGACCACGTGTGCGCGTGCGAACCAAATTCACCGACAAGGGGTGTGTTTCTATGACTGTGGCGCCTGCCGCTGAGAAAAAGCTACAGAACCTCAATGGCATCGACTTTGCCGTTGCCGATCTGAGCCAAGCTGACTTCGGCCGTAATGAGATCCGGTTGGCGCAGCAAGAGATGCCGGGTTTGATGACATTGCGGCGGGAGTACGCCGATGTCTACCCGTTGCGCGGGGCGCGGATCTCAGGGTCGTTGCACATGACCGTTCAGACGGCCGTGCTGATCGAGACCCTGGTCAGCCTCGGAGCCGAGGTCCGCTGGGCCTCGTGCAACATCTTCTCCACCCAGGATCACGCCGCGGCCGCAGTGGTGATCGGTCCGCACGGCAGTGCCGAAGAGCCGCAGGGAGTGCCGTGCTTCGCCTGGAAGGGTGAAACGCTCGGCGAATACTGGTGGTCCATGGAGCAGATGCTGACCTGGCCGGACGGATCCGGCCCGAACATGATCCTCGATGACGGGGGAGACGCCACCCTGCTGGTGCACAAGGGAACCACTTTCGAGAAGGCCGGGGCGGTGCCCTCCGAGGACGACAACGACACCGACGAGTGGAAGGTGTTCCTGGAGACCCTGCGGAACTCGCTGGCTGCCACGCCGAACAAGTGGACGGCGATGGGTGAGGGAATCCGTGGCGTGACCGAGGAGACCACCACCGGCGTGCACCGGCTCTACCAGCTGGCCGCCGCTGGTGAGCTCTTGTTCCCGGCGATCAACGTCAATGACTCGGTGACCAAGTCGAAGTTCGACAACAAGTACGGCTGCCGGCATTCCCTGGTGGACGGGATCAACCGGGCCGTCGACGTCCTGATCGCCGGCAAGCTCGCGGTGATCTGCGGGTACGGCGACGTCGGAAAGGGTTGCGCAGAATCGCTGCGGGGTCAGGGTGCCCGGGTGGTGGTGGCCGAGATCGACCCGATCTGCGCTTTGCAGGCGATGATGGATGGCTTCACCGTCGACACATTGGAGAACGTCGTCGGCCGGGCTGACTTCATTATCACCGCCACTGGAAACAAGGACATCGTCACGGTCGACCATATGGCGAGGATGAAGCACCAGGCCATCCTGGGGAATATCGGGCATTTCGACAACGAGATCGACATGGCCGGCTTGGAGCGCCGTTCGGGAGCCCGCCGCATGGTGATCAAGCCGCAGGTGGACGAATGGACCTTCAAGGATGGGCACTCGATCATCGTTCTGTCCGAGGGTCGATTGCTGAACCTGGGAAACGCCACCGGTCACCCCAGTTTCGTGATGTCGAACTCGTTCTCCAACCAGGTCATCGCCCAGGTCGAGCTCTTCCAGAAGTATAAGGAGTACGACCGGGAGGTTTATACCCTGCCCAAGGTGCTCGATGAGAAGGTCGCCCGGATTCACGTCGAGGCGTTGGGTGGCGAGCTCACGAAACTCACCAAGGAGCAGGCCGAGTACATCGACGTGGACGTAGAGGGTCCCTACAAGTCGAACCACTACCGCTACTAGCAGTAACGCCCTCCCGACATGGAGACATATCGGGGTTAGCGGGGCCTTCTTTACCCCGATATGTCTCCATGTCGGGGAATGGGTGGGAGGAGTTGCGTGGTGGCCTTTCCCAGCGATCTTGAGATTGCGCGTGGTGCCTCGCTCAGGCCGTTGGCCGATGTCGCGGCCGAGATGGGCCTGGGCCCGCACCTGCTCGAGCCCTACGGCGAGCATGTGGTGAAGATCAAAGAAGCGGCCATCGAGGAGCTGGCGCAAGCGCCCACGGCGAAGTACGTGGTGGTCACCGCCGTCACACCGACCCCGCTCGGGGAAGGCAAGACGACGACCACCGTCGGGCTGGGCCAGGGGTTCGCGCACATCGGCAAGCGCGCCACGGTGGCGATCCGGCAGCCCTCGATGGGCCCCACGTTCGGGATCAAGGGTGGGGCGGCAGGTGGCGGCTACAGCCAGGTCGTGCCGATGGAGACCCTCAACCTGCACCTCACCGGGGACATGCACGCCGTGACCGCGGCGCACAACCTGCTCTCCGCAATGATCGACAACCAGTTGCAGCAGCGGAACGGGGTTGCGCTGGACCCGCACAGCATCACCTGGAACCGGGTGCTCGACGTCAACGACCGGGCGCTGCGCAACATCGTGATCGGGCTGGGAACGCGAGCCGACGGGACACCCCGGCAGAGCGGTTTCGACATCACCGCGGCCAGCGAGGTGATGGCGGTGCTCGCGCTGTCCACCTCGTTGCAGGACATGCGAGCCCGGCTGGGCCGGATCGTGGTCGGCCAGACCCGTGAAGGGCAGCCGGTGACGGCCGAGGACCTGCAGGTCGCCGGCGCGATGGCAGTGATCATGCGGGAGGCGATCAAGCCCAACCTGCTGCAGACACTGGAGGGCACCCCGGTGCTGGTGCACGCCGGGCCCTTCGGCAACATCGCGCACGGCAACTCCTCGGTGATCGCCGACCTCATCGGCATCCACGGCGGCGACTACCTGGTGACCGAGGCCGGTTTCGGGGCCGACATGGGCGCCGAGCGCTTCTTCAACATCAAGTGCCGGGCCTCGGGGCTGCGACCCGACGCGGCGGTGCTGGTGGCCACGGTGCGGGCCCTCAAGACGCACTCCGGCCGGCATAAGGTCGCCGCTGGCCGTCCCTTGCCGGAGGAGATGCTGGCCGAGAACCCGGACGATGTGCACGCCGGTGCCGCCAACCTGCGCAAGCAGATCGAGAACGTGCGGATCCACGGCGTCTCCCCAGTGGTGGCGATCAACGCCTTCCCCACCGATCATCCCTCCGAGCACCGGGTCATCCACGAGATAGCGGAGAGCATGGGTGCCCGGTCGGCACTGTGCACGCACTTCGCCGAGGGCGGCAAGGGGGCGGCGGAGCTGGCCACCGCGGTGGCAGAGGCCGCTCAGGAGCAGTCCAACTTCGCCTACCTGTACCCCAACGATGCGACACTGCGGGAGAAGATCCTCACCGTGGCCCTGCGGGTGTACGGGGCCCAAGCGGTGGAGTACGACTACAAGGCATCCCGGCAGCTGGAGAGCTACGAGCGCAACGGTTTCGGGAAGCTGCCGGTGTGCATCGCCAAGACGCACCTGTCGATCTCATCTGATCCCGCGCTCAAGGGTGCGCCGAGCGGCTGGGTGTTGCCGGTCCGGGAGGCGCGAGCCTCGGTCGGTGCCGGGTTCATCTACCCGATCTGTGGCGATATGCGCACCATGCCGGGTCTGAGCGGGACCCCCGCCGCGACCCGGATCGACATCGACGCCAACGGTGAGATCGTCGGGTTGTCGTGATCCCGGGGCGGAGCGCTCCGCTGCTCGAATGCTCGGTGGCGGAGTTACTCGATCGGTTCGCCGCCAAGCAGCCAGCGCCAGGGGCCGGCGCTGCGGCCGCGATCACCGCGGGAATCGCCGCCGGGCTGCTCGCGATGGCTGCCCGGTTCTCCACCACGCAGCTGATCGACTCGGCGGGGCGGGCGGCGCACGCGGACCGGGTCCGGGAGCAGGTTGTCGCGCTCGCCGAGCGCGACGTCGAGGCGTACCAGGCGGTGCTCGCGGCGTTCGCGCTGCCCCGTGAGCCCGACCCGGATGTGCGGCGCCGGCAGATCCGGCGCACCCTGGATCGGGCCTCCCGGATACCGGCCGAGATCGCCGAGCTGGCCAGCGGGGTGGCCATCGAAGCGGCGCAGATCGCCGAGCGGGGCAACCCCAACCTGCGCGGTGACGCCCTCACCGCGGCCACCCTGGCGGCCGCAGCCGCCCAGGCGGCCGCCGAGCTGGTCCGGATCAACGTCGAGCTCGGGGACCTCGGCGAGGATCTGCTCGAGCGGGCTACCCACGCTGCAACCGTCGCTGCCTGCGCCCTCAAGTCCTGACCCGCCGCGCGGCCCGGCGCGCATCCCGAGTTTCGCCGCCCAGCCCTCCGCGCGCCGAGTTTCACAGGACGGCTGTCGGGGCCGACCCAGGACAGCGCTGGTGTGAAACTCGGCGCACACAGGGCAGCGGGCACGCGGGGGTGTCAGTGCGGGTGGGTGAGCGGGGGCTGGTGCTCTGGAGCGAGGGGAACCCGGAGCCGGATCACGGTGCCCCGGCCGGGAGCGCTGTCCGCGGTGAGCTGCCCCGCCAGCAGCTCGGCACGCTGCTGCATGCCCGGCAGGCCGTATCCCACCGGCCCGGCTCGCTGGGCAGTGGCGGCCGGGTCGAAGCCCACGCCGTCATCGGAGATCTCCAGCAGGACCCCACCGGCGGCCACCGACAGGCGCAGTTGGACGTGCTCGGCGTGGGCATGTTTCATCACATTCTGCAGCGCCTCTTGGGCAATCCGGTACACGGCGGTCTCGGCGTGCTCGGGCAGGCAGGTCGTGATGGTGTCCACCTGGACGTTGGGCAGCGGGATGGACCGCGCGAGGCTTTCCAGACTGGCGGCCAGCCCGAGGTCATCGAGCACGGGCGGGCGCAACCCGGCGATGGCGTGGCGGGCTTCGTCCAACGCCCCGGCGGCGAGGTCCTGGGCGCGGGCGATCTGCGCGGCGGCCCCGGCCGGATCGGAGCCCACCGCGTCCGCCGCCGCCGAGAGATGAAAGGACAGGCTGACGATGCGCTGGCTGATCCCGTCGTGGATCTCGCCGGCGAGGCGGCGCCGTTCGGTCTCCTGCAGCAGCACGATCCGTTCGGCGAAGCGTTCCATCGCCTCCTCCCGCTCGGCGAGCCTGGTGTGCAGGGTCGCGTTCTCGATGGCCCCGGCCATCAGCCCGGCCACCGAGCCCAGCAGCTCGACATCGGCCTTGGTGAACTCGCGGCGGCGCCGGGTATGCACGTTCAGCACGCCGACCAGGTCGCCCGGCCGGCTGAGCATCGGCACCGAGGCCATCGAGATGAACTCCTCCCCGCGCAACTCGGGGATGTAGCGGTAGCGCGGATCAGCCTGCTTGTTGTCGGTGATCACCACCGGCTCGCAGTGCGCGGCGACCCATCCGGACACGCCCTCGCCGACCGGCAGCTTGATCTGCCCGGCCAGCTGGTCGAACGGAGGGGTGGCACCACGCAGGTGCAGCCGGTCCCCGGCCGGGTCCAACAGGTGGACGAAGCAGACATCGGTGGAAGTGGTCTCGGTGATCAGATCGGCCACCCCCTGGGCCACCCCGTCCAGATCCAGGCCGGCGGAGAGGATCTCGATCACCCGGTGCAGCAGCTGGGCGTCGGAATCGGCACCGGCCAGGCCCTGCCGTGGGTGGATCACTGGAATACGCCCTCCCGCAGCGCCGCGGCGACCGCACCGGAGCGGTCGGTCACGTCGAGCTTGCGGTAGATCCCGCGGGCGTGTGTCTTGACGGTCTCCTCGCTCACGATGAGCCGGCCGGCGATGGCGCGGTTGGACAGTCCGGCCACCATGAGCGCGAGTACCTCGCTCTCCCGTTGGGTCAGCCCCAGGCGAGCCCCTGGCCAGAACTCCCCGCCCCGCAGGTGAGCCACCGACATCGCGACCTTCGTCGCCAGGCTGGGATCGATCAGGACCTCACCCTGGTAGATCCGCTGCAAGTGATCGACCAGCTCCGCTCCACGCACCCGCTTGAGCAGGAACCCGGCTGCACCCAGCCGCAGTGCCTGGTAGAGGTACTGCTCGTCGTCGTAGACGGTCAGGAAGACAACTTTGCAACCGACCTGTCGTTTCTGGATCTCCGCGCACAGGTCCAGGCCGCTGGAACCACGTAGCCGGACATCGAGCAGGGTGATGTCCGGCCCCTGCCCGGTGATGACCTTCATCGCAAGCTCCGGATCGGTGGCCTCGCCGACGATCTCGACCTGCGCGGAGTAGGTGGCCAGCATCGCGCGCAGCCCGTCCAGCACCATCTGATGATCATCGACGACGACGACTCGCAGCGGGCGCTGGATCAGCCTGCTCATGGCGACAGCCTACGCACCGGCGGTAGCGGCCCGGGATCCAGCGAACTGGTGGGAAGGGCCGATAACGTGGACATCGGTGTCACATCGACCGGACGTAGATGCTGAAGCGGAGACCCAGATGCGTGAAGTCGTGCTGGTGGACGAAGCCGGAGCGCTCGTAGAGCGTCCGCGCTGCCAGCATCATCTCCGCGGTGTGCAGGCCGACTGCGGGCGCGTGGTCGGCGCGTGCCAGAGCCAGGCAGTCTTCGGTCAGGGCCCGCGC
>DASYAZ010000057.1:0-3178 GCA_036501085.1 Pseudonocardiaceae bacterium
CGCTACCCGAGGCGCGGGTACCCGCTTGCTCTGTGCGTAGCCCGCCATCTGGGCGGATTGAGTGAAATGACCAAACGCTGAGCCCAGGAACAATAGTGCAAACAATATCCGCCCGACTAGCCCAGATCTTTCGGCTGCCGGTCAGGGGTGATCTTGACCGGTTGGCGGCCGGTTATGGGTGCTGATTGTGGTTGATGGGTGTGACGGTTTGGCCGATGTCGCTCGGATGGGCGCGGGTTCCACGGGCCGGTGGGTGTGACGGTCGTCGGGGCGGGTCGGCTGGTTGTCAGCCGGGTTTGGCCAGGGCGCGTAGCGCGGTGAGGGCGCCGATGAGCAGCCCGGTCCAGGGCGCGTGGGTGGCCAGGCGCAGTGTGGTTTTGCGCCCGGAGTGGGTGAGTCTGCCGGCGATGGAGAACAGCCGTAGTCGTAGCCGCTTGGGTTCCCAGCGGCGGGCGGGGTGCTTTGTGAAGGCGAGCATCTGGGTCCAGGCGGTGATCTCACAGGCCAGCGCGACCAGCGCGCACCAGATCTGGTTTTGGTCGAGATCGTGCAGGGGCAGGTTGGTCAGCCCGGTGTCTTTCGCGGCCCGGATGCGGTCCTCGGCGCGAGCCCGGCGGCGGTGACGTAGCTCTAGATTGGCCAACTGGCGGCCGGGTCCGCCGGGGCCGGTGTTGGTGGCGAACGCGGTGACCCGCAACCCATCGGCGTCGGTGAGGCGTAGCTGGGCACCGGGGTGGGGTCGTTCCTTGCGGGCGATGACCCGCATCCCAGCTGGCCAGGAGTCGAGGTTGAGCAGCCCGGTGACCTCGGCGATCCATGCGCCGTCACGGATCTCGCCGTCGCTGTTGTAGGCCGGGGTCCACACCCTTTCCGGGATCTTCGCCAGTTGCTCGGTGAAGTCGGTGGGCAACGTGAACCCGACTGAATACGACATGCGCTGCCCGACGATCCACTCGAGTAGTTCGTGGGTGCACCCGGCCCCATCGATACGGATCAACACTTTCCGACCCGGACGTGCTCCGACCCGGTGGCCGGGCAGTTGCCGCAGGGCGTTGCGCAGCACAGTGATGTGGTCCGCGGCGGTGTTGGACCCCGCGTTACCTGGCCGTAGCAGCACCGACAGCGGTTCCCCGGTTCCGTCCGGGCCGTGATCGACGAAGCTCCACAGCGGGTGGTGGCCGAAGCCTTTCTTGAACGTCGCGGCGGCACCTTCCTTCCCAGGTCTATGCGCAGTGACCAAAGTGGCGTCCACGTCCACGATCAATGGCCGGTTCCGATCGACGTTGTGGTCAGGTGCCCGCGCGCCGGCCAGCCGCCACGCCGTGGCCCGAGCCGAAGCCCTCGCAGTCGCGATCGCGGCCAACGCCGCCGCCGCGTCGCCGGCCAGGCGGGCCAGAGTGCGTGACACCGTCGGGTCCGACGCGACCGGCCCATAGACCCCCGGCTCGGCCCGGACCAGCGCGATGTCGGCCAGGCAGTCCCCACCCAGCGCAAGGGCCACCGCGAGATCCGCTACGACTTTGCCCGGATCGTGGACCGCCAACGGCAGCCGCCACCGGGCCAGCTCCCGCGACAATGCTCGATCCAGCCCGACCGTCCGGACCGTCTCGGTCAGTACCAGCCCACCGGCCTGCGACACGATCATCGACCCACCCGTGTCGGCGTTCGGGCACGGATAAAACCCACTACGATTACCCACCTGAAAGGTGCTCCAGATCTAGCGCGGACATGACCCTCGACAAGTCACATTCTCGCTGCTCAGAGCACCTTTCAGCTATTTCAACACACTCCTGCCGCCGACCTCCGATGAAAGCGGCGGGCTAGGGCCACGACATCCATAACGACCTTCCGGAAGCCGGCGCTGCAGCTGACGACCGAAGGGTAGTGCAAAGGTCAACTAATGGCGCCGGCCGTGACCACAAGGTAATCAATCAGGCTGTCGCGCCGCCCAGAACGCCTGCACGAGTACCCCGCCGACCACCCCCGGCGCTGTTCGAACGCTAGCCGGCCGCACCGGCTACCAGAGCCAACGAACCAACCCTCCATTCCCACCGGCCTGCTGGATGACCTCTGCCAGCCATTGGGCAATACTGGTGGCCACGACAGGCTCGCCACGGCAGCTTCGACGACCGCGGGTGCAATCGCGAGCTGGCCATTGCGACCGTCTCCCCAATCGTGTTGCAGCCTGAAGGGTGCAAGTTCACGGTTAGTCCCGTGACCAGCCGAGATCGACCTGGCAAGATCAGTGCTGTGGTGGTGCAGACGCTGGGTTTGCTGTTCATGAGGAGGTTGCTCGGGGTGCTCGGGCTGGGCCGGTGGCCGGACGCCCGAGACATTGAGATCGCCGTGTTGCGCCACCAGCTGTCGGTTCTTGCCCGACAGGTCGCTCGCCCTCGCTACACCCCGACCGACCGGATGGTGTTGGCATGGCTGGCGAAGCTATTGCCCAGGGATCGCTGGCGGGTATTCCTGGTGACTCCAGCGACGTTGCTGCGCTGGCACCGGGAGCTGGTGGCCCGCCGCTGGACCTACCCGGCCATCGGCCGGGGTCAGCGGAGTTTGCCCGCAGCGACGGTGGAGCTGGTCCTACAGCTGGCCAGGGAGAATCCCCGATGGGGCTACCTGCGCATCGTTGGCGAGGCCGGCAAACCTTGGGTGATCGTGTCGGCGACATCGGTGCGGTCGATTCTGCGGCGTCATCATCTGGGGCCGGCGCCGCGCCGGGGCGGGCCAAGCTGGGTGGATTTCTTGCGTGCCCAAGCCGCCGGCACGCTGGCGACGGACTTCTTCACCGTGGAGACGGTGGGCTTGACCCGGCTCTACGTGCTGTTCTTCCTCGAGGTGGATCGCCGCCGGGTGCATCTGGCCGGCATCACCGCGCACCCCGATGGGGCATGGGTTACCCAGCAGGCTCGCAATCTGCTGATGGGGCTGGGGGAGCGGGCTGAAGGGTTCCGGTTCCTGATCCGCGATCGGGACGCCAAGTTCTCCGGGTGCTTCGACTCTGTCTTCACCGGTGCCGGGTTGAGCGTGGTCAAGATCCCGCCGCGGGCGCCCCGGGCGAATGCGTACGCGGAGCGCTGGGTGCGCAGCGGGCGCACGGAAGGCGTATATGCGGGGTGCCTGGGGCGCGGTCTTGAGGATGTTGATGTCCTCGGTACGGAAGACGGCGTCGAAC
>DASYAZ010000058.1:0-33703 GCA_036501085.1 Pseudonocardiaceae bacterium
CTCGCGACGGCAGACCGCGCACCACAGCCGCCACTTCCAGAATTGATCACCCGATCTCGTCACCTCGCTGTGCTGGAGGGGATCAACGACCACGAGAACCTGGGGGCGCTGTTTCGCAATGCGGCGGCGCTCGGGGTGGACGCGGTCCTGCTCGGACCCGGCTGTGCTGACCCGCTGTACCGGCGCAGCGTGCGGGTCTCCATGGGGCACGTGCTCCGGGTGCCCTTCGTCCCGGTCAGTCACTGGACCGGGAATTGCGGGACGTTCGCGATGCTGCGATCGGCCGGGTTCCTCATCGCCGCGCTCACACCGGCAGCGAGCGCGGTGCCGCTGTCCTCGGCGGGCGTGGCGGGCGGGCGGGTGGCCTGGCTGCTGGGTGCCGAGGGTCCGGGCCTGTCCCCCGAAGCGCTGGCGGCGGCGGACCTGACCGTGCGTATCCCGATGGTGGCCGGAGTGGACTCGCTCAATGTCGCCACCGCCGCCGCGATCGCTTTCGCGAGCGCGCGCCGGGTATGAATCGGCCCCGGTGAGCGTGGTTACAGTAACCGCCGTGGACCGTGGCCGGGTCGGCGTGGAGCCCAGCGGGCCGACGCCGTGGGCGACCGGCCTGACGATCAGCGCGGTGTCGGCGGTGATCGTCGGCACCGCGCTGCTGAGCCTGTCGCAGGGACTGGTGCCGAACGGTCGATGGCTCGTTGTGCTGGCGAACCTGCTGGTGGCAATGGGCCTGGCCCCCTCGATATGGCTGGGTCGGGCCACCCCGATCTGGCGGTGGGTGGCTTACGGCACCGCAGCGGGGATCGTCCTCACCTGGATCGCCTTGCTGTTCTCGCTGCTCGGATCGTGAGGGAGCACAATGCCCGACCACGAGCTGGGTGTTACGCCCAATCCGGCGCCGTCACCCGCCTGCTGGTGTGAGCGGCTCACGCCAGTGCGGCACGCCAGGCGGAGTGCAGCTCGGCGAAGGCACCGGTGCCGGCGACCAGTTCTCCCGGTGGCCCGTCCTCGACCACGGTGCCGCCGGCGAGCACCAGTACCCGGTCGGCGATCAGCACGGTGGACAGCCGGTGCGCGATGATCAGCGCGGTGCGCCCGGTGAGCACGGTGCCCAGCGCGGCCTGGACCGCCTGCTCGGCGGGGATGTCCAGCGACGACGTCGCCTCGTCCAGCACCAGCACGGCGGGGTCGGCGAGCAGTGCCCGTGCGAAGGACACCAGCTGCCGCTGGCCCGCGGACAGCCGCGCACCGCGCTTGCGCACGTCGGTGTCGTAGCCCTCGGGTAGCGCCGCGATGAACTCGTCCGCGCCCACCGCCCGCGCGGCGGCGACGATCTCATCCCGGGAGGCCGAGGATGAGCCCAGCGCGATGTTGTCGGCCACCGTGCCGGTGAACAGGAACGACTCCTGGGTCACCATCACCACTGCCCGGCGCAGCTCGGTGTCGGCCACCGAGCGCAGATCCACCCCGTCCAGCCGCACCGCGCCGGCCACCGGGTCGTAGAACCGGGTGAGCAGCTTGGCCACCGTCGACTTGCCGGCACCGGTCGCACCGACCAGCGCGACGGTCTGGCCGGCGGGCACCACCAGGTCCAGGCAGGGCAAGATGTCCGGACCGCCGTAAGAGAAACGCACCCCGTCGAAGACCACCTCGCCGCGCACCGGGACGGGCAGCGGAACCGGGTCCACCGGATCCCCCACGGAGGGGTGTTCCTCGAGCAGCCCTGAGATCTTCTCCAGTGCCGCCGCCGCGGAGGCGTAGGAGTTGGCGAACATGGCGAGCTCGTCGAGCGGGTCGTAGAACCGGCGCAGGTAGAGCACGAACGCCGCCAGCACACCCACGGTGAGGGTGCCTTCCAGGACCTGCAACCCGCCGAGCAGCAACGTCGCCGCCACCGACACCGAGCCCACCAGCCGCACGGCCGAGGTGTACCGGGCGACCAGCGTGAGCGCTTCGGACTCGGCGGCCGCGGACCCGCTGTTGAGCTCGTCCATGATCGAGATGTTGCGGTGCTCCCGGCGGAAGGCCTGCACCGCGCGGATCCCGTTCATGGTCTCGACGAACTGCACGATCACCCGGGCGATCCAGGTCCGGGTGCTGCGGTAGGTGTGCTGCGAACGGCGCCGGTACCAGCGGGTGAGCAGGCCCAGCGGGAGGAACGCGGCCAGCGCCACCAGCCCCAGCGGGGTGTCCAGCACGAGCAATACCGTGCCGATGCCGGCGATCGAGAGCCCTGAGATGAAGAAACCATCCAGCCCCTGATCCAGCATCTCCTGCAGCGAGTCCAGGTCGCTGGTCAGCCGGGAGATCACCCGCCCCGAGGTGTAGCGCTCATGGAAGGCCAGTGAGAGCCGCTGGACCTGGGAGAACACCCGCTCACGCAGATCTATCAGCACGTCCTGGCCGATCCGCCCGGACAGCCGCAGGAACGCGCGGACGGTCAGTGCGTCGACCAGGCCCGCCCCCGCGTACCCGGCGATGTACCACAGCAGCGGGCCGGGCCGGCCGGCCAGCGCCGCCGGGATCCCCCGGTCGATCGCCACCGCGATCAGCAGCGGGCCGGCGAGCAACGCGAGCTGATCGGCGACGAGCAGCGCCAGCGCGGCAGCTATCGGGCGCAGATGGGGGCGCAGCAGCGAGCTGAGCAACCGGCGGGACCGGGCGGCCAGCCGCAGCCCGGTACTGATATCGATGGTGTCGAGATCTTCGGTGGCGACCCCCCGCCATTCCTCGCTCATCGCGCCACCGCCGGGGAGTCCCGGCTGCCCAGCAGCCTGCGGTACTTGGGCATCTCGGCCAGCAGTTCGGCGTGGGTGCCCACCGCCTGGATGCGGCCCTCGGCGAGCAGCGCCACCCGGTCGGCGAGCTGGACCGTGGAGGGCCGGTGGGCCACCACCAACGCCGTCACGTCGCGCAGCACCCGGCGTAGCGCCGCCTCCACCTCGGCCTCGGTGTGCACGTCCAGCGCGGAGAGCGGATCGTCGAGCACCAGCACCGCCGGGTGGCCGGCGGTGCCGCTGCCGAGCACCGCCCGGGCCAACGCCAGCCGCTGCCGTTGACCCCCGGACAGCGTCAGGCCCTGCTCGCCGATCCTGGTGTCCAGGCCCCAGGGCAGCGTGCCGACGAACTGCTCAGCCTGCGCTACCCGCAGTGCCCGCCATACCTCGTCGTCAGTGACCTCCGGCGCACCCAGCGCCACGTTCTCCCGGACCGACGCCGAAAACAGCACCGGTTCCTCGAACGCCGTCGCCACGATCGTGCGCAGCTCGCACAAGGCCAGATCCCGCACGTCGACCCCGTCGAGCAGGACCCGGCCACCGGTGACATCGGCCAGCCGGGCCACCAGTGCGGTCAGCGTGGTCTTGCCGCTGCCGGTGGGCCCCACCAGCGCGAGTGTCTCCCCTGGCCGGAGCTCCAGGTCCACCCCGCACAGCACCTCGTCGGCGGCGCCCGGATACCGGAAGCGCACCCCCTCCAGCCGCAGTGCGCCGCGCACCGGAGTGGCCGGGGGCCGGGGGACCGCCGGGTCGGTCACGGCCGGGCGGTCGTCGCGCACCTCCCAGTAGCGGGTGGCCGCCGCGGTCGCGCTCCCGGTCTCGGCGATCAGCCAACCCAGCGAGTCCATCGGCCAGCGCAGGTAGGTGAGGATGGTGACCGCCCCGACCACGGTGCCCAGCGACAGCGTCCCGGCTGCCACCGCGTACCCACCCACGGCCAGCATCGCCGCCAGCGTCAGCTCCGGCAGCACGATGATCACCATCCAGAGCGCGGCGAGCACCCGCACCTTGGTCAGCTCGGTCTCCCGCAGCGCGCGGGCCTGCGCGAGGAACGCGCGGGTCGCTCGCGGGCCGTTGCCGAAGGCCTTGAGCACCCGGATGCCCAGCGCGGATTCCTCCACCCTGGTCGCCAGGTCGCCCACCTGGTCCTGCGCCCGCCGCGCGGCCAGCCCGTAGGCCCGCTCGTAGTGCCGGCACAGCACCACCATCGGGATCGCCATCGCCACCGCCAATGCCCCGAACACCGGTGCGATCACCATGAGGACAACCAGCCCGACCAGCACGGTCAGCACGTTGACCACCAGGAAGATGCCGGAGAACGCGACGAACCGCCGGATCGTGTTCAGGTCGCTGATCCCCCGGGAGAGCAGCTGCCCGGACTGCCACCGGTCATGGAAGGCCACCGGCAGGCGCTGCAGGTGGTGGTACAGGTCGGCGCGCATCCGCTTCTCGATCTCGGCGGTAGGCCCGGCCACCAGCGCCCGCCGCAGGTAGATCAGCCCGGCCTCGGCCACCCCGAGTGCGAGCACCCCCAGCGAGAGCAGCACCAGCGCGGGCCGGTCCCGGTGGGCGACGGGACCGTCGACGATCCGCTGGATCAGCAGCGGGATCCCCAGCCCGGCCAGCATCGCACCCAGCGCCGCAACTCCGGAGCCCAGCAGCCGACCCCGCACCGGTCGCGCATACGGCGTCAACCGGCGCAGCACAGCCAGGGACGGTTTTCGTGGGGGATTCATCGCCCCTCGACGCTAACCACCCCCACCCAGACCGGCATCCGATTTTCCGGCCACCCCGCCCGCATTCAGCGGGCTCAGCGGGGTTATGTGCAGGGTGAAAACCCCGCTGAGCCCGCTGAATGCGGGTCAGCGGTGCGGGGAACGGACGCCGAGCAGGACGTCTTCCCAGGAGGGGACGACGGCACGGTCCTTGCGGGCACGTGCGGCGGAGGAGGGTTTAGGGGGTGTGCGGGCGGGATCGGGGGGGTCTATCGGGGGGACGGTGTGCAGGGCTGCGGCTGGTTGCGGGTCGATCAGGTCAGTGGCGTGGTCGTCGAGTGCGGTGACGGTGCCGCCGTGCGCGCCGGGGTGCAAGGTCCACTGCGCCTGGTTGTCGGACCGGCCGGTACGCCAGTACAGCTGGACAAGCCACTTGCCGCTCTCCCCGCGCCAGGAATCCCAGCTCACCGAGCTGAGGTCGTGTCCCCGCTGCTGAAAGGTCTCGGTGACGACCTCTTCCAGGGTGCGCACGTCGGGTCCGTCGGCGCGCACCGGATGGGCCTGCCGGGCCAGCTGCGCCATCCGGGAGCGCTCCAGCAGCACCGGATAGGCGAATCGCTCGACTCGCTCGTTGGGTACCCCCGCGGCACCGGAGACCTGTTCAACGGACTCGCCGGCCCTGATCCGGGCCTGGATCTCACGGGGTCGCATCTGGTTCTCCGGCTCGGTCTGGACGGGGTCGAGACGGGGAAGATCACCCTGTGCCGCTGCGTGCAGGGTGTCATCCACCGGCAAGCTGAACTGCTCCCGCCGGTCCCCCGGCCGGTGCGCCACCGCCTCCAGGATGACGGTGCGGCCGTCCATCCCCAGACCGGCTACCCGCAGCGCACGCATCCAAGGACCTCCACATCAGCTGCCCCACCGTAGGCCGGGTACCGGTCACGCCGGGGGAGGCGCGCCGCCGCGGGCCGGCTCAGCCGAGCCGCTCGACCACCCAGTCGATGCATCCGGTGAGAGCGGAGATGTCATCCGGCTCGACTGCCGGGAACATGCCGATCCGTAGCTGGTTGCGGCCGAGCTTACGGTAGGGCTCGGTGTCGACGATGCCGTTGGCCCGCAAGACGGACGCTACCGCGGCAGCGTTGATCTCCTCGTTGAAGTCGACGGTGCCGACCACCAGCGAACGTTTGGCGGGATCGGTGACGAACGGGCTCGCGTAGCGCGAGGACTCGGCCCAGGAGTAGAGCCGCGAGGAAGACTCCGTGGTGCGCTTGACGCACCAGTCCAGCCCGCCGCCGGCGAGCATCCACCCGATCTGGTCGGCCAGCAACAGCAGCGTCGCCACCGCCGGGGTGTTGTAGGTCTGGTCCTTGCCGCTGTTGTCCACCGCAGTGCTCAGGGAGAGGAACTCCGGTACCCACCGGGTGGACGAGGCGATCTCGGCGATCCGCTCCAGTGCGGCCGGGCTGAGCAGGGCGATCCACAGCCCGCCGTCGGCGGCGAAGGATTTCTGCGGTGCGAAGTAGTAGACATCGGCGTCGCCGGCCCGGACTGGGAGGCCACCGGCGCCGCTGGTCGCGTCGATCGCCACCAGTGCATCCTGCGATCCGCTCGGGCGGCACACCGGAACCATCACCCCGGTCGAGGTCTCGTTGTGTGCCCAGCCGATGAGGTCGCAGGACGGGTCGGCGACCGGCTGCGGGGCGTCCCCCGCCGGGGCGGTGACCACCACCGGGTCGGCCAGGAACGGGGCACCTGCGGTGACGGCCGCGAACTTGGCGGAGAACTCGCCATAACTCAGGTGCAGCGAGCGTTCCCGGACCAGGCCCAGCGCGGCCGCATCCCAGAAGGCGGTGGTGCCGCCGTTGCCCAGCACCACCTGGTAGCCCTCGGGCAGGCTGAACAGCTCGCGCAGCCCGGCGCGGATCCGTCCCACCAGTGACTTCACCGGTAGCTGCCGGTGTGAGGTACCCATGAAGGATGCTCCGGTCGAGGCCAGCGCGGTCAGCTGCTCCGGGCGGACCTTGGAGGGCCCGCAGCCGAAGCGCCCGTCGACGGGCAGGAGCTCGGTGGGAATGATCGGCTGCGCGGTCTGTGTCATAGCCCAGACCTTACGAGCCTGGCGGCAGCCAGCTCTCCCCGGTGATGCACTCGTAGGCCTCGATGTAGCGCTGCCGCGCCTGAGCCACGATCTCGGCCGGGATGATCGGTCCGGGTGGCTCGCGATCCCATCCGGTGCCGGCCGCCCAGTCCCGGACGAACTGCTTGTCCAGCACCCGCGGCGGGTGCCCGGGCCGCCAGCTCTCGGCAAGCCAGAAACGCGATGAATCCGAGGTGAGCGCCTCGTCCCCCAACCTCAACCGCCCGGCGGCGTCCCAGCCGAACTCGAATTTGGTGTCGGCCACGATGATGCCTTTGGTCAGCGCCTCCTCAGCGGCCGTGGTGTAGAGCGCCAAGGTCGCGTCCCGCAGCCGTTGCGCGGTGTCCGCTCCGGTGACCTCGACCACGTCGTCGAAGGTGATGAACTCATCATGGCCGGTGGGGGAGAACTTGGTGGTCGGGGTGAAGATGGGCTCGGGAAGCCGGCTGCCGGGGACCAAACCGGCAGGCAGCGCGACGCCCGACACCGAGCCGTACTTCTCGTATTCCCGCAGGCCCAGGCCGGTGAGGTACCCGCGCGCGATGCATTCCACCGGGATCATCCGCAGCCGGGTGCAGCGGATCGCCCGCCCGGCGAACTCGGGCGGCACGTCGGTGGCGGAGATCAGATGGTTGGGGATCACGTCGCGGAGTCGGTGAAACCACCACACCGACAGTTGGGTCAGCAATGCGCCCTTCTCAGGAATGGGTGTCGGTAGTACGACGTCGTAGACCGAGATCCGGTCGGACGCGACGAGCAGCACGTCGTCGCCGATCGCATACAGCTCCCGCACCTTGCCGGCTGAGATGGGCTTCACACCGGTCGCCTCTGCTTCACAGCGACAATATTGCCTGGCTGGTCCAGCCACTGTGGTTGATTGTGCGGGCTCAACGCCGACTGGCTGCGGACCGGCGGCCACCGACATCTTGGTGTCCTGTTAGTCCACCAGGGCTTGGGTGTGTTCGCGTTGGACGGCTCGCAGCTCGCGGGGGTTGAGACCGAGCAGGCGCAGGATCGTCGGTGCGATTCGAGTGGTCTCGACAGAGTCGCGGACGGTTCGGCCGTGATCCACGCCGGCGCCGGCCAGGACGATGGGCACGCTGCGGTCCTGCGGGTCAGCGCCTCCATGTTCAGCGATCTTGCTCTTACCGCCGGTGTAGACGACGCCGTGCGTGACGATGCCGAACAGGTCGGGTACCCGCGGGTCGCCGGCTGCTACGCCGAAGTACTTCGCCGCGTCGCGCCCGGCGAACACCGTGGCCAGCCCGGAGGAGGTGAACGGCTTGGCGTGGCCGTTGATGTCGTTGGCCTGGCCGGACTGGGCGAGCAGGAAGGTCTTGGCGAAATCGGCGGCGGCCTGCGAGCGGTCGGTCAGCCACAGCAGCATCGCGTCGTCGTCGGTGGAGTGTGCGACGAGGTCACCGGCTCCGGGGTGGGCGGTTTTCCAGGCGGCGTTGAGGCCGTCGAGCAGCGGTCCGTCCGGGATGCGGGTCAGCGCCGCCGGGTCGGTCGGCGATTGCCCGTGCTTGGCGGACAGGATGATGGTGGTGCTGTCATCAAGACCCTGGACGTGGATCTCATGGACGAACGAACCGACCTGGGAATCGACGAAGTCCAGCGCTCCGGCCAGCACCGGACCGGGCGTCACACCACCGGCCAGGTAGCCACCGGGTTGACCGCCTGAGCTGGGCAGTTTCTGCGCGGTGGACACCGACTGGAAGTTCATCCCGAAGATCGCGGGCACGCCGACGTGGTTTTTGCGGCTGTGGTCGAAGCCGTCGATCTCGTTGCGGACCGCCTGGGTCTTGTAGCCGTCGTACTGCTGGGTCTTGGCGTTGTCCGTCGTCCAGTCCTTGCCAGCCGGTAGCCCGTCGGCCTGGCTGTTGATCTCGGGAGTGAACAGGTCCTGCACGCCCGCGCCGGAGGGCCCGTCGAGGATCTCGTAGGCCGGGTGCTTGTCCGACCAGGCAGTGCGCAGGTTGTGTTCGCGAGCCACCTCGAAGATCGTGTTCACCTTGAGGTACTGGTGCGGGAAGACCGGCTTGCACGTCGTGGGGTCCACCGGCAGCTTCGCTGGATCGATCAGGGATTCCGGGTGGCCGGTGAGTTGCAGGATAGTGCCGGGAAGGCCCGACAACCCCTGGCCGGCGTCGAGTGAATTCTGGTTGCGATCCAGGTTTTCGGCGTACTCCACGTCGGCACCGGTGGGCGTTGCGGGTGGGCAGCTCGTCGTGCCCGCCGGGAGCAGCGCGTGGTTGAAGGTGGAGTCGTAGTACACGCCGGTGGTATCGGGGTTACCGCCGGTGGCCTGGGCGAGCATGCCCGGAAACGAGTCTGACGGTACGGGGGTGCTCGCGTGGGTGAAATCCACACCCCGGCCCACCAGCGCAGCCAGCGCCGATTTCGGGTGGTGCGCGACGTACCAGCTCAGGTCGGTCTGGTGCAGCCCGTCAATCGACAGCAGCAGCACGTGATGGGCCCCGTCCTCCTGCGACGGGTCGGCGGCCGCCAGCGCGGGGGCGATCAAGGCGGCGCTGAGAACGGCGGTAGCAACGACGGTGGTGCGGCGCGGTAGGCGCATGTCACATGCCTCCGGACAGTGACCGGCGGGGTGCCAGTGTCACCCGGATGGGTAGCAGTCGGAGGAGGCGCCAAGTCCGCGCGGGCATGAACCGGGGATGAATCTGGCGCGCTCCGCTTACGGTGGGACAGTGACGGGGTATCCAGCGTGACCGAGGTCGTGTTGCGGCGGCTGCTGCCCGAGCCGGGACTCGTCACCGCCGTCGAGGCGCTGGAGGGACTTGCGCTGGGCGAGCTGGCCGGCGATCACCGGCCATACCTGGTGCTTAATATGGTGGCCACCACCGACGGCGCGGCCGCGGTCGGGCACCGCAGCGCCCCGCTGAGCAACGCCGCCGACCGGCAGCTGTTCCACGAGCTGCGCACGCACGTCGACGCGATCATGGTTGGAGCCGGGACAGCGCAGGCCGAGCGGTACCGGCGGCTGGTCGGCGACCCCCGGCGCCGGGAGCGCCGGGTTGCCCGCGGGCTGGCGCCCGACCCGCTGGCCATCGTGGTGAGCGGTCGGCTCACCCTGAGCCCGCGGCTGCCGCTACTGGCCGACCCGCACTCCCGGGTGATCGTGATCACCGCGAGCGACGCCGAGCTGCCGCGATGCGCCGCCCAGCTCAGCTACCTGCGCTCGGCGCCGGGTGCGGAGCTGGACCTGTCCGTAGCGCTGTGCCGGTTGCGCACCGAGCACGGGGTGCGCTCGGTGCTGTGCGAGGGTGGGCCGGCCCTGAACGCTGCGCTGCTGCCCGCCGGGCTGATCGATGAGCTGTTCCTCGCGATCGCGCCCGTACTCGCCGGCACTGCCGGGTCGCTGTCCATCACCGGCCACGCCCCGCTCGCCGAGCCGTTGAGCCTGGACCTGGTCGGACTGCTGGAGTCGCAAGGCCAGCTGTTCGCCCGCTACCTGCTGCGGCCACCAGGCGTTCAGGGGCAGCCGATCTCGTCCCACCCCGCTACGTCCTGCCGGCGCCGCGGGGCCGGTCCGACGTAGCACGCTGCCGGGCGGACCAGCCGCCCGGTGCGTTTCTGCTCCATGATGTGCGCGCACCAGCCGGCGGTGCGCGCACACGTGAACATCGCCGACATCATGTGCGGCGGAACCTCGGCGAAGTCGAGGAGCACCGCGGCCCAGAACTCGACGTTGGTCTCGATCGCCCGGTCCGGACGCCGGTCCCGCAGCTCGGCCAGCGCAGCCTGTTCCAGTGCGACCGCCACGTCGTGGCGCGGTGCGCCGAGCTCCGCGCAGATCCGGCGCAGCACCCGGGCTCGGGGATCGGTGGCCCGGTACACCCGGTGCCCGAATCCCATCAGCCGCTCTCCTCGATCCAGGATGGCGCGAACCACCGCAACGGCGTTGCCGGTGCGCTCCACGTCCTCGATCATCGGGAGTACCCGGGCCGGTGCGCCCCCGTGCAGCGGCCCGGACATCGCGCCGATCGCCCCGGACAGGCATGCGGCGACGTCGGCACCGGTGGAGGCGATCACCCGCGCGGTGAGGGTCGAGGCGTTGAGGCCGTGCTCGGCGGCCGAGACCCAGTAGGCGTCCACGGCCTTGACGTGCGCCGGGTCCAGCTCACCGCGCCATCGGCACATGAAACGCTCGGTGATCGTGGAGCACTCGTCGATCCGGTGCTGGGGCACCGCGGGTTGGTGGATCCCCCGGGCGGACTGCGCCACATAGGACAGTGCCATCACCGACGCTCGGGCCAGCTCCGCGCGGGAGTTCTCGTCGGTGCTGTCCAGCAGCGGGCGGTAACCCCAGATGGGTGCGAGCATCGCCAGCGCAGCCTGCACGTCGACCCGGACGTCACCGGTGTGCACCGGGAGGGGGAACGGCTCGGCGGGGGGCAGGCCATGCCCGAAGCGCCCGTCGGTCAGCAGCGCCCACACATCTCCGAAGGTCACATGGCCCGCGAGATCCTCGATGTCGACGCCGCGGTAGCGCAAAGCCCCACCGTCCCGATCGGGCTCGGCGATCTCGGTGTGGAAGGCCACCACACCCTCCAGCCCAGGCCGGAATCTGCCGTTGACCGGCATTCCATTGTGCTCCGCCAGCTCCTCCACCTTCACCACAGCCACGCCGTCCTCCTCGCGCGATCGATCCCGAAAGGGCGCGCGGGTCGCTGACCGGGCAGTGGGTGCGGCGTACGCCACCGTGCGGCGCCGCGCGGATGGGCTAACCCTGCACCCAATGGCCTACCGGGGCAATGTGACGGTGCTTTCCCCGGATGTGCCGACGTAGGTTGGTTCCAGGCCCAGGTCATGGGGAGTGTGCGGCGTGACGCAGCGGGGCGAGTGGGATGCGCAGCTGGCTCAGATGCGGGTGGCCTACCCCGCTGGCGTGCTGAACGAGGCTGAGGTAGCCGGCGCCTGGCACGAACAGTTCGCGCGCTGGCTCGACGACGCTGTGGCTGCGGGCATTCCCGAGCCCAACGCGATGGTGCTGGCCACCGTGGGCGCCGATTGGTTACCCAGCTCCCGGACCGTGCTGGCCAAAGGCCTCAACGTGCGGGGTGTGGTGTTCTACACCAACTTCACCTCCGCCAAGATGCGCGACCTCAACGCCACCGGCTTCGCCGCGGCCACGTTCCCCTGGATCGCGCTGCACCGCCAAGTGCACCTGCGCGGGCCGATCGAGGTGCTCACCGTGGAGGAGAGCACAGCCTACTGGCGAACCCGGCCGCGGGGAGCCCAGCTGGGGGCTTGGGCCTCGGCGCAGTCCACCGAGGTGCCGGACCGCCGAGCCTTGGACGTCGCGCTGGAGCAGGTCACCG
Source organism: Pseudonocardiaceae bacterium (assembly GCA_036501085.1). Lineage (GTDB taxonomy): Bacteria > Actinomycetota > Actinomycetes > Mycobacteriales > Pseudonocardiaceae. The sequence goes on from DASYAZ010000058.1 coordinate 11,975, forward strand.
CTCGGTTCGCCGACGCCGAGCAGGTGCCGTTGCCGCCGCACTGGGGTGGAGTGCGAATCCGGCCGGTCAGCGTGGAATTCTGGCAGGGCAGGCCGGACCGGATGCACGATCGGCTTCGTTACCTCCGCACCGAGCACGGCAGCTGGACGATTACCCGGTTAGCGCCGTGAATTCTACCCGGCCACGGCCTTCCCGGGGGTCGGTTGGGAGAATTCCCGGTGTGATGTCCGCGTTCTGTCTCCGCCACACCGGGCGAGCTATCGTGGATAGGTGTCCAGCGAACAAACCGTGACCTTGAGCTACCCGGACGGGGAGCGCCAGCTGCCGATCATCAAGGCTGCCGAGGGGGCGTCCGGAATCAGCCTCAGCGCGCTCCGGGCCGATACGGGAATGATCGCTCTCGATCCGGGATTCGTGAACACCGCCGAATGTCGCTCAGAGATCACCTATATTGATGGTGGAATGGGTGTGCTGCGTTACCGTGGCTACCCGATTGAGGTCCTGGCCGAACGCTCGACTTTCCTAGAGGTCGGCTACCTGCTGATTTACGGGAGTCTGCCCACCAGTGGACAACTGGAGAATTTCACCGACCTGATTCGCGTTCACACCTTGCTCCACGAGGATTTGAGACGGTTCTTTGACGGCTTCCCGCGTGATGCTCATCCGATGGCGGTGCTCTCCAGTGCGGTATCCGCACTGTCCACCTTCTATCAGGACAGCCTCAACCCGTTCGATCCTGAGCAGGTCGAGATCTCCACCGCCCGGCTGCTCGCCAAGCTGCCCACGATCGCGGCATACGCGTACAAGAAGTCGATCGGCCAGCCGTTTCTCTACCCGGACAACTCGCTCGGTCTGGTGCACAATTTCCTGCGGATGACCTTCGGGCTGCCCACCGAGCCCTACGAAGTCGATCCGGTGATTGCGGACGCGCTGGATCTGTTGTTCTTGTTGCATGCCGACCACGAGCAGAACTGCTCGACGTCCACGGTGCGAATGGTCGGGTCCACGCACGCCAACCTGTTCGCCTCGATCTCGGCGGCGATCAACGCGCTGTTCGGCCCGCTCCACGGTGGGGCGAACCAGTCGGTGCTGGAGATGCTCGAGCGCATCCACGCCGACGGAGGTAATGTCGACTCCTTCGTCTCGAAGGTGAAAAACCATACTGACGGTGCGCGGTTAATGGGTTTCGGGCATCGGGTCTACAAACATTACGATCCCCGGGCGAAAATCGTCAAAAGGACTGCAGACGAGATCCTGCACAAGAAAGGGGTGAGTGACCCGCTGCTCGATATCGCGCTGGAGTTGGAGGCCGCGGCATTGGGTGACGACTATTTCGTCGAGCGCAAGCTCTACCCCAATGTCGACTTCTATACCGGCCTGATCTACCGGGCGATGGGCTTTCCTACCAAGATGTTCACCGTGCTCTTTGCGCTGGGCCGGTTGCCCGGCTGGATCGCGCACTGGCGCGAGATGATCAATGATCCAGAGACCAAGATCGGCAGGCCTTGCCAGATTTACACGGGCTACTCCGAACGGGAGTACGTTGCAATCACCCAGCGTTGATTCAGCTGCCGCGGGCATCATCCGTTGGGCGGTGCGCGATCTGAAGCGCGACGCGTAAGTTGCCCGCAGACCAAGGGCCGGGGAGCAGAGTCCATGCGCACCATCGAGTGGGTCGACGGATACGTCGACGTGATTGATCAGACGGTTTTGCCGCAGCAGAGGCGGGTCGCGCTGCACACCGTCAGCGAGGTGGTCGATGCAATCCAGCGGATGGTGGTCCGGGGTGCGCCGGCGCTGGGTGCTCTGGGAGCGTTGGGCGTCGCCCTCGCCGCGGCGCGCTCGGCCGACCGGGGTTATGACCCCGATGCCGTCCGGACTGATGCGCGGCGTATCGCCGAGGCCCGCCCCACCGCCGCGCATCTGAGATGGGCGGTGCAGCAAGTGCTGCCCGCGGTGACTCAGGGACCTGCTGCGGTGCTGAGCGCCGCGACGGCTTTGGTCGAGGCTGACGTGCGGGCTTGCGCGACGCTGTCCCGGCTCGGCGCGGCCCTGCTGCGCAGCTACGTCGGTGATCGGCCGATGGTGCTGCACACGCACTGCAATGCGGGCGCGCTGGCCTGCGTGGAGTGGGGTACCGCGCTCGGTGTCGTGCGGGCGCTGCACGCCGACTCGTTGGTCCGGATGGTGGTGGTCGGCGAGACCCGGCCGCTGTTGCAGGGTTCCCGGATCACCGCGACCGAGCTTGCCCGGTTGGGAGTGCCGCACCAGGTGGTGGTCGATGCGGCTGGGCCGGGGCTCATCGCCGGCGGCCAGGTGGACGCGGTGATCGTGGGAGCGGATCGGATCGCCGCCAACTACGACGTGGTGAACAAGGTGGGCACCTACCCGCTGGCCCTGGCTGCGGCCCGGGCCGGGATCCCGTTCGTGGTGGCCGCGCCGACCGCCACGATCGACACGAACACCCTGACCGGCGCGGCGGTGACCATTGAATACCGGGATCCCGACGAGGTGCTGCTGGTGGGGGGCTGGCGAATGGCGCCGGCCGAGTCCGCCGCCCTCAACCCGGCCTTCGATGTGACCCCAGTGGACCTGGTCACCGCAATCGTCACTGAGTCCAGGGTGATCGAGCCGGCCCGCTCGGCTGAGCCGGCCGGCGCAGAACAAGCAGTGACCGTGCCCGCCATGAGAATGGTCGGAGCCTCCTGAGGCCGAGGCCGGGTGTTCAGTGGCCTCGGGCGATCCACTCCTCGAGGTGGTCGGCCTCGCTGCCGATGGTGGTGGAATCGCCGTGGCCGGTGCGCACATGGGTCTCCGGGGGGAGGGTGAGCAGCCGGTTCCGGATCGAGTCGATGATCTCGCCGAAATCCGAGTAGGACCGTCCGGTGGCGCCCGGGCCGCCCTGGAACAGGGTGTCCCCGCTGAAGACCGTGTCCAGATCAACGGCGTACAAGCAGCATGAGCCGGGGGAGTGCCCGGGAGTGTGCACCACTCGCAGTACGGTACCCGCGACGCGAAGGATGTCGCCGTCGGCGAGCGCGGCATCAGGCGGTGGGAGGTCCGGGTGCGCGAGCTGCCACAGCACGTGTTCCTCGGGGTGCAACAACACTGGTGCCGCCAGCTTCCGGGACAGCTCCGGCGCGGCACTGACGTGATCATCGTGGGCATGGGTGCACACGATGCCCACCACTCGCCGCTCACCTACCGCGGCGGCGATCGCGTCCGCGTCGTGCGCGGCGTCGACGACGATCACCTCTTGCTCGTCACCGACGATCCAGACGTTGTTGTCCACCTCCCAGGTGCCGCCGTCCAGGCTGAAGGTGCCCGAGGTGACTACCCGCTCGATCACTCTGCGCCCCCACTGGTCACGCTGATCACGCTCAGGAACCCGGCAGCAACACCACGCTGCGCAGCACCTCGCCGCGCTCCATCTTCTCGAAAGCCGCTTCCACCTCATCCAGGCTGATCGTCTCGGAAACGAACTTCTCCAGCGGAAGCCGCCCTTGCAGGTGCAGGTCGACCAGCATCGGGAAGTCCCGCTCGGGCAGGCAATCGCCGTACCAGGACGACTTGAGGGCACCGCCGCGCCCGAAGAAGTCCAGCAGCGCGATGTCGGGCACCCTCAGATCTGGGGTCGGCACGCCGACCAGCACGACGGTTCCCGCCAGGTCACGGGCGAAAAATGCCTGCTTCCAGGTTTCCGGCCGGCCCACCGCGTCGATGACCACGTCGGCGCCGAAGCCTCCGGTGCACTCCCGCACCGCCTCGACGACATCGGATTCCCGCGCGTTGACGGTGTGGGTGGCGCCGAAGTCGCTGGCCCATCGCAACTTGCCCGGGTCGATGTCGATGCCGACGATCGTGGTCGCACCCGCCAGTCGAGCGCCGGCGATAGCGGCGTCCCCGACCCCGCCACACCCGATGACCGCCACCGAGTCGCCGCGGGTCACCCCGCCGGTGTTGATCGCCGCGCCGAGCCCGGCCATCACACCGCAGCCGAGGAGCCCGGCGATCTCCGGCGCGACCGCTGGGTTGACCTTGGTGCACTGCCCGCTGTGCACCAAGGTCTTCTCCACGAACGCGCCGATACCCAGCGCGGGCGAGAGCACCGTGCCGTCCGCCAACGTCATGCTCTGGGCGGCATTGTGCGTGTCGAAGCAGTACCAAGGCCTGCCCCGGCGGCATGCCCGGCACCGCCCGCACACCGCGCGCCAGTTGAGGATCACGAAATCCCCGGGAGAGATCGCCTCGACGCCCTCGCCCACGGCCTCCACCACCCCAGCGGCCTCGTGCCCCAGCAGGAAGGGGAATTCGTCGTTGATGCCACCTTCTCGGTAGTGCAGGTCGGTGTGGCACACACCGCAGGCCTGCACCGTGACCAGCGCCTCGCCCGGTCCCGGATCCGGTACCCGCACGGTTTCCATCGTGACCGGGGCACCCTTGCCGCGGGCGACCATCCCACGCACCTCGTGGCCCACCGTCCACCTCCCGTGTTGCTCGATCACGCCGACAGACCGACACCGGCCAGCCTGCCACGGGAGCCGGGCAGGGGCCGAGCCAGAGCGGTAGTGCGGCGGGTACGCGCTCAGTGAGCCTTGCGGCGTTTACGCTTGCCACCGCTGGTGGCGATCGCCAGCAATAGCCCACCCAGCAGACCGCAGTTGGACAGGAAGTTCTGTTGCTTGGCCCTGCGAGCGTCCGGTGCGCCGCCGGGGGAGAACGGGTGCTCGGCCACCACGCCCGGGATCAGGTCTACCGCAAGTAATCCTGCTGCGAGCCTGGGCGCCCACCCGAGACCCATCGCCAGACCAGCGGTGATCTTCAACGCAGCGTCGGCCGAAACCACCAGAGTGGGATTGACAGGCGCCGGACCCCGTGCCAGCAACGGCGTCATGGCCTCGATTCTCGGCTTTGGGTTGATCAGGGTCTCCACGCCATTGGCGACGGATACAGCGGCAAGTAGCGGACGGGCTACGCGGCTGAGCAACACGGCGGCTCCTCTCTGAGCTGTTCGCTTTTGCACGTTAGCCCCCCTGCGTGGTAACGAGTGGTAAGCCACCCGTCCGGGGCATAGCGTTGCCGATCGACCACTGGGTTGGGGTAAGTAAGTCAATCAATACTGTTACTACGTAGTCTTACCTAGAGCTGTTGCATATCTTATGCATTAATGCATCTTTCCCGAGTGTGGAGCCAACGTGGCTGAGTCCCGCGACCCTATCGAGGACCTGCGGCGGATCGCCTTCCTTCTGGAGCGCGCCGACGGGGAGACCTACCGGATTCGGGCGTTCCGCACCGCGGCGTCAGTGCTCGCTACCCGGGATGACCTGGCGCAGCGTGCCCAGGCAGGCACCTTGACCGCACTGACCGGGGTTGGGGAGGTCACCGCCCGATGCGTCACAGAATCCCTGGCGGGCGAGCCGCCGGAATACCTCGGCCGGCTGGAGGCCGGCCAGGACCAGCCGGGGGATGAGGCAGCCGTGGCATTGCGCGCCGCGTTACGCGGGGATTGCCACACGCACTCCGACTGGTCCGATGGAGCCTCGTCCATCGAGGAGATGGCGCGCACCGCCCAGGAGCTGGGCCACGACTACCTCGTTCTCACCGACCACTCGCCGCGGCTCACCGTGGCGAATGGGCTGTCAGCTGATCGGCTGCGCCGCCAGCTGGATGTTGTCGCTGCCTGCAACGAAAAGCTCGCTCCATTCCAGATTCTCACCGGGATCGAGGTGGATATTCTCACCGACGGCGCGTTGGATCAGTCCGAAGATCTCCTGGCAATACTGGACGTCGTCGTCGCCTCGGTTCACTCGCAGCTGCGAATGCCCGCTGCCGAGATGACCAGGCGGATGCGCACTGCGGTGGCCAACCCCCACGTCGACGTGCTCGGGCACTGCACCGGTCGGAAGGTGGCTGGTTCTCGCCGGCGCCCCGAATCGCAGTTCGACGCGGACGCCGTATTCGCGGACTGCGCCGCCTACGGTGTCGCCGTGGAGGTCAACTGCCGTCCCGACCGGCTGGATCCGCCGAAGCGGTTGCTGCGTCTCGCGGTCGAGGCGGGCTGCCGGATCGCGATCGACTCCGACGCGCACGCTCCCGGGCAGCTGGACTGGCAGCCCTACGGTTGCACGCGCGCCGCGGAGTGCGGGGTGCCTGCTGAGCGGGTGGTGAACACCTGGTCAGCCGATGATCTCCGGGACTGGGCCGTCCGTTGAAGTCAGCCCCCGGTGGCGCAGTGGCTACCGGGGGGCGCTGGCTGCTGCTAGTCAGTCGAACTCGCCAGCCCGTACCCCGGCGGTGAACGCCGACCACTCGGCGGTGGCAGAGGTTAGTACCGCACCGTCCGGGTTCTTGCTGTCCCGCACGGCATAATGTCCGCCCTCCAGATCGGCTACCTCTACGCAGTCACCACCTGCGCCGTTGCTGTAGCTCGACTTGCGCCACGTGGCGCCGGTGACGTCCATGGTGCACCTACTCTCGTTCGCCCGTTTGGGTCTTTACTTTAGCAAGAAACTGCCTGGTCTCGCCGGTGCTGAGAGCGACCGCCGCAGCTTGGTTGAAGATCGTTTGGTAGCATTCGACGTCGGCCGGGCGCTCCAGGTACAGCGCGCCTCGATCGTTCTCCAGGTAGGCGAAATCGAGTCCGGCCTCGTTGCCGGGGAAGCGCACGACTCGGAACGTTTGGCCCATGGCGGCATGGGCACCGACCGAGAACGGCAGCACCTGAAGGTCAACGTGAGCGAGCTGGGCCACCTCGGCTAGGTGGTCGAGCTGTGTTCGGAAGGCCTCGGCACCGCCGACCGGGCGGCGCAGCACTGCCTCGTTGAGCACGAAGTGCAGGCGTGGCGGGGTGCTGCTGGACAGCCGCGCTTGGCGTTCGTGACGGAAGGTGACCCGTCGCGCCAGCTCGTCGCGTGTGGTGTTCGGATAGGCGGCCAGGATGACGGCTTCGGCGTACTCGGGAGTCTGGAGCTGGCCGGGGACCAGTTCGGAGTCGTAACCGTTGATCTCGCTGGCGTCGGACTCCAGGCCGACGAAGTTGCGGAACCAGTCGGGCACGGTGTCGCCATAGCTTGCCCACCAGCCGCGCTGGTTCGCCTCGCCTGCCAACCTGATCAGCGTGTCTGCCTCGGGTGCCCCGATCCCGTAGAGCTGGAGCAGCAGCCGGACGTTGGTCGGCCGGATGGCCTGCCGCCCGTTTTCGATCTTGCTGATGGTCGGGGGTTTGATGCCGACCCATTGCGCGGCTTCGGTGATGGTCTTGTCAGCGTGCTCTCGCAGCCGTCGCAGCTCCCTGCCGAGCTGGCGGCGCCGGACCGTGGGGCCGGGTCCGTTCGTCATGAGTACCTCCGCATCGCGAGGTCAGGACCGGAAGAGGCCCACAGTGTGCACGCTGAGCAACCCTGTACTGGATGCGGGTTCTTCAGGAATTGCATCTAGGAAACTTCCTAGGTTAGTGTCCTCTACGTCGGTCGTCCTAGCCGCTCCCCAGGGAGTTGGTTCGGTGGCGATCGGCAACCTGTCCCGCCGTGTTCGTTCGCCCGTGCGCGGCGGGACAGGTCTCAACCGCTCGCTCTGCTGACCCGACGCCGGGTCAGTGGCGTTCCAGTCGACGAAAACGGGGAACCGTGACCGATACATCCGGCGGTACCGGACATCCGAGGTCCCGTAACCGGTGCACCATTCCCGCCACGTGCACGGTGCATGGCGGCGGCAGGGGTTTCGCAAACGTCGTGGTGACTAACCGGGACGGGGCGATCGAGCTTGACCCGCACGTGACGGGTCAATGCGTGCTGACGCTGGCGGAGGGTGAGGCGATTGCGCTGCGCGACGTGCTGATGGAGTGGCTCGGATGAGCGGCAGACGCGGCCTTTTCCGCCTCGACCCGTGCCGGCAATGCCCGCGACGCAAACCGCCGGGGCGGTTGGGATGACCGAGAGCGTGATGCGGTGGGCTCCGGACCCCGATAACGACCACTGGCACGCGGTAGCACCTGGGGATCTCAGGCTGTCGGAGCAGCGCGGCTACGCGGAAACGCTCTGCGGCGCTCAGATACCGCATGTCGGGCTAGAGCATGCGGTACTTCCGGGCGACTTAGCGTGCCTGGCGTGTGCGATCGGAGCCACGGCGGATCTACGCGTTCTTGAGTTGGTCGACACCGATTAGCAAGAGCCCCGACCGGCTGTCGGTTGAGCCCAATCCCCCGCAGCGCTCCCGGCGGCCGGTCGGTTCCAAGTCGGTCACCGACCTGCTGCCTCTCGCCGACGCCGAGGTCGCCGGATTCGTCGAACTCGATCTTTCTCACGCCCTGGACCTCGCTGAATCCGCCCGTCAACGTGATAGACAACGACCTGGCGCAGAGGCATTCGGCGGCTACTTGGCGGACCGTCGTACGGTGCCGATGAGGATGTCGATGAGTGGACGGCGGGTCTGGATGGTCATGGTGTGCAGCACGGCCATGAGGCGTCGGGCGGTGTTCGCGTCAGTGCCGGCCACTATTGGTTCGGCGGCGGCGGTGATGCTGAGCTGGACCCGTCGACGGTCCTGCGGGTCCGATATGCGCGCCACTAGCCCGGCCTGGACCAGGCGATCGATCATGGCGGAGGTAGCCGGCAGCTTGGTATCCAGGGCCTGGGCCAGATCGGTGGGGGTGGCCGGTGCCAGCGCACTGATGAAGTGCAGCGCGATGAGCTGCAGCAGCGTCATCCCGCGGCCGGCCCAGACAGCCGGGCTGGCAGTGACCATCGCTTGCAGCCGCCCCACGAACCAATCGACATCCTCCGTTGTGACCACGGTGGCGCCGGGGCCCGCCACCGCGCCATCAGACTGCAAGACGGCACTTTTGCTGCCCGATGACACGGCGCTGGGGTTAGCTCGGCGCTGCGCGCCTTGATGACCAGTCGCCATGTCCTCTCCTACAAGTTGGGCTTGGCATCTTCGGCTAACCGCACGAACGTGCCGGTGTCGACCGGCTGGCGCGTCAGCCGCTGCCACTCCACCGACGATCCGTCGCACCAGACCACTTGGTCGGGGCGGGTGAGCTCGGCGACCTCGCGCAGTCGGCGGTGGCGGAGACTACCGCCGCTGCGAGGCCGGGATCCGACAGACGGGCACACGGGCGAGCAGCTCCCGCTTCGGCCGCGGCCCGGGCCGTCAGCTCTAGGAGCATTGACGCGGGATGACCGGCGTGCCCAGCACCTCCACCGTCGCCCCACGCCGCGGGGCCACCTCGACTCACTCCTCGGCCAAGGCGAACGGCAGCCGTGAGCCATCCACCCTTGTCCCGACGTCGATGCCGCGGCGCGCGACCATGTCCATCAGCTCTTCCAGGCGCGCGCGGTGCAAGTACACCTCGTACGGCAGACCGGCCTCGTCCGCGAGGACTAGGTTGCGGTGAACCGTCTTGATCTGTGTACGCAGCCTCTCGGTCACGACCGTTAACTCCCTCCCACAGCCTCCAGAAACACAATATATCTGCACTTTAGAAATCGTGCAATTGCATGCCGGGTGGGCGTGCGGCACCACACGGCTTCCCCCGGACGCGCGAGTGATCGGGGCGGTGCCGGCGTTATCGCGCGGGGCGTGGGCGGCGGTGAACGGTCCGGGTCATCGCCAAGCCCAGCATGCGGCGCCGAGTACGGGCCCGGGTGCGGGAAGCTGGTGATGATCGGAGCCTGCAGGTGTTGGTCCAACACGCCTCCACGATCGAGGAGGAGCTCCTCGATCTGCAAGATTTGCTAAGTCTGCAACTGCTGTATGTTTTGGGAGCACGGGCGTGGCCGGTTCTCGTGCGATGTGCGGACGGAAGGAGGCTCGCCGGTATGACGAGAGAGGGCAGCAATCAAGCGCCAGCGGCGTGCAGCCTTGCGGGCGTTGACTCCTGCGGAGCTGGTTTGAGTGAGTAGGCCGCTTTATCAGCTCAAGGCCGAGTTCTTCAAGACCTTGGGGCACCCAGCGCGGATCCGGGTGCTGGAACTGCTCAGCGAGCGTGAGCACACAGTGGGCGAGATGTTGTCGGAAGTGGGGATAGAGCCGGCCAACCTGTCGCAGCAGTTGGCGGTGTTGCGGCGGACGGGTCTGGTGGCCACGCGTAAGGAGGGTTCGAACGTCTACTACTCGTTGACCAGCCCCCGCGTGGCCGAATTGCTCGCCGTCGCCCGCGCGATCCTGACCGGTGTGTTGTCCGGTCAGGTCGAGTTGCTGGAAGAGATGACTGTGTCGGCGTCCGAGCGAGATCAGCCGGATAGGGTCTCGCGGGTTAGTTGAGCCGCGGTCACGCCGCCGGTTCGCCTCAATCTTCCGCCACGCGCACTCCCGAGGGCATGACCTACACCGAGGGCGAACCCGGGTCACTTCCGCAGCGCAGCGGTGGCGGCGATCCGCAGGGCCTCCCGATCCGCGATCTTGATCCTGGTCCGCCCGGCCGCGACGCCGAGGGCCTGCTCGGCAGCGTCGATGGCCTCCCAACCGGCCCAGGGGATCACCCCGACTTCCCGTTTCGTGAGCATTTCGACGATGGCGCCGGGATCCCGATGCGACACGCGGGGCAGCCCATCGAGATCGCTCAGCAGGTGCTCGACGGTCTCCTTGGCATCACCCTTGTTGGTGCCGATCACCCCGGTGGGTCCGCGCTTGATCCAACCGACAACGTACTCGCCGGTGGCGACCGACCCGTCGCGCTGGACTCGGCCGGCTACGTGCGGGATCACCCCGGCGCGCGCATCGAACGGGACGCCGGTCAGTGGCAGCCCGCGGTACCCCACCGAGCGCAGCAGCAGCTGAGCTGGGACCGTCACCGTCTCGCCGCTGCCGGTCACCCCTCCCGAACCATCGAGTGTGTTGTGCTCACACTGCACTGCTTCCACCCGGTCGGTACCCAGGACCGCCACCGGAGAGAGCAGAAACCGCAGGTGGATCCGGCGGGGTCGGCCCTGCGGCGGTCGAGTTGACCACTCGTACAGGGCGTCGAGGTTGCGCCGCACTGTCTTATTGGTCTCCACGACCTCCTTGCTGGCCTGATCGAGTACCAGCTCAGCGGGGTCGACCACCACGTCGGCATTGGCCAACTCGCCCAGCTCGCGCAGCTCCTTGGTGGTGAACTTGGCCTGCGCCGGGCCGCGCCGGCCGACGATGTGGATATCGGTGACCGTACTCGCGTCGAGTACCCGCAGTACGTGATCGGGCATGTCGGTGACGTCCAGTTCCTGCGCCGTCTTGGCCAGGATGCGGGCGACGTCAATCGCGACGTTGCCCACACCGATCACTACGGCGCTGCGGGCATTCAGGGTGAACGCGTCCACCGCCGCATCGGGGTGACCGCAATACCACGCGACAAACTGGGTGGCCGAGAAGCTGCCGGGCAGGTCTTCGCCAGGGATCGACAGCCGGCGGTCGACGGATGACCCGGTCGCATAGATCACCGCGTCGTAGTACTCGCGCAGCTCGCTCACGGTGATATCGACGCCCAGCTCAACCCCACCCAGAAAGCGGACCTGCGGCCGTTCGAGAATCTTGCGGAGAGTGATCTCCAGGGACTTCATCTTCAGATGGTCCGGCGCCACCCCGTACCGCAACAGCCCGTACGGGCAGGGCAGCCGATCCAGCACGTCCACCGACACCGTGTCGTGTTTGCTCAGCTCATCGGCGGCGTACAAGCCCGATGGTCCGGACCCGATCACCGCCACCCGAGCCGATCCGGACTCACCTCCGGACGCCCCTTCCGACACTACCGTTGCACCTCCAGCGACATGACGTACAGGAGCCTCTGCCTGAATGACGTTACGCCACCGCTTGGGCCAGGCGACGCAATGCCGTCACGGTCAGTCCGGCTCGCAACCGCGGGTCGCCGTGCAGCACGGAGACTCCTTCCGGGCAGGCCAGATTGTCGACTACTACTGCGGCGCCCCGCAGGTCCTGGTCACGGGTGTAGTCGTTGACCACCGCCACGCACTGCAATCCCGCGGCACGTGCGGCGTGCACGCCGATGGCCGAGTCCTCCACGGCTATCGCCTCCGCAGGGGTGACGTTCAGGCGGGCCAGCGCCTCCCGGTAGGCCGCTGGATCCGGCTTGAGATCGGTAACGTCAGACCCGGTGACGACGACATCAAATACATCGAGTCCGAAAACAATGTCGAGTAATGGCAATACCCAATCGCTGGTCCCTGTGGTCGCGACCGCGGTGGCCACGTTCTCCTCCCGCAGTGCGCGGATCAGTTCCGTTGTACCCGGCCGAGCCTTTATCACGCCGGTGCCGATCAGCGTCACAAACCGCTGAGTTTTGTCTCGGTGCAACTGTGCCGCCAGCGCGGCGGCTTCAGTGGGGGAGTGCCCGCTGGATTGGAGGTAACGTTCGAGGCGCTGACGACCACCGGCTGTTACGAGCAGTGCCCCATATTCCTCGATGCCCCACCGGTAATTCAGCCCGGCCGCTGCGAAGGCTTCATTGAATGCCACACGATGGCCGTCCCGTTCGGTGTCGACCAGTGTCCCGTCCACATCGAAGATCACTGCTTTCAGCGGGCCGGCCTGCATGAGCGGCGTGCTCCTCTCCGGGTGGGCAGCGGTGGGCTTGTCGTGGGGTGCGGTACCCCGTCATCGGGCGCGGTGTGGCAGGGAACTACCCTGGGCCGGACCGGCCGCTAGCCACCCGCTCTGCCCCTATGGACCGGATCGGCGGCCCCGCGCACCATGGAACTCGGCTCGCACCGATTTCGAGTCTCCGGCCCGGTTTGCCAGCCGAGCCGGGCCGGGTGGCACCTTTTTTTCGCCCGATCGTGAAGATCCTTTAACCTGTTCGTCATCTGTGTCTGAAGTTGTTTGACGGCCGTGGTGTGTCACCACCATGCTGCGCGCATCCTTCGTGCTCTCTGGGTCACGTTCCGAGACTGCGCCGTGGTGGGGAGCCCCGTGACGGCTCTCTCGCCCGTCAGTGAGGGCACCCAGTGAGTCGATCAGGTTGCGTACCGAGGCGAAAGTGCCTCGACGGATCGCCTGCTGGGTGATGATGCCCAACGAGACCTCGACGAGCTTGAGCCACGGGTCCGGTTGAGCTGGGGCTTGTTCTTCCTCGGAGTGGTCCCCGGAGTGGTCTGAGACGGCGCGGTGCAACGCGGCCGCGCGCTGCGACAGGTTCAGGTAGAGACCGCTGAGGTCCCGGTGCTGGATCTGTTGTTTGAGGTCAGAGGCCAGGGTGAAGATCTCGACGTGATCAGGCTGGATGCCCCACTTGCGCCAGACGCGGGCGACCGTGGCGAACGAGATGCCTAGGTGCTGGCCCAGCAGCCGAGACGACCAATGGTCGGCCCCGAGATGTGCCGGGGGATGACCGCCGTTGGCGAGCGTGGTGGCCACCACCTCCAGCTCATCCACGGTCGTCGGCCGCCCAGGCCTCGGCAGATCGCCGAGCGCGTTGATACCTCCCGTCGCGTAGCGTTTGCGCCAGTTGATGACAGTCGGGCGGGTGGCTCCGGTCCGCCGGGCTATCTCAGCGTTGGTCAGACCCTCCGCGGACATCAGCACGATCCTTGCCCGCTGGGCGAGGCTGGGCCGCGCCGAGGCTGACCGCGCCAGTGCTTCGAGAGGGCCGCGGTCACCGTCGCGCAGGGTGAGCGGAGCGGGGGATGGCATACCCCATGGTCGCCTAACCAGGACCGTAAAACAACTATCAACACATCGCTCTGACAGGGAGGTCTGGGGTAGATCCGGGCACGTCGGCGGCGCTGAGATGCCCTTGACACGCCGAACCTCATCCGTGTGGACTAGTGCTGCGCGTCACAGTACAAATACGCGGTGTCCGGGTGGGGTTCACGAGCCGGCTTATGAACCACAGCGCGACTCACCGGGATATCAGGAGCGACGAGAGGGGCCAGACGATGGCGATCGAGTCTGACGGACATAGCCGAGGCAACCCCCGAATCTACGAGCTGATCGAGAACGCGCCCAAGACCGGTAAGAGCCCCACGATCTGGGCTTGGCCAGAGGTCGTGGACTGGCTCCGTATCGCTGGTCAACCGGTGCCGGGGCCATGGCCGCCGCACCAGCGCCCGCGACCGAACCCCGAGGAGGAGAGTTTGCCGGTGGCGGTCGTCGAGCCTGAGCGCCCTCAGAGTCCCCGGCGCGAGTCCCGGCCCGAGCCTCGGCCCGAGCCTCGGCCTCAGCCTGCGCCCGAGCCCGAGGAACCCCGCGCTCCGCGGCACGGCCTTGGGATGATGGACAGCTGAAGGCTTTTCTCACAGCTTTAACCATTGCTTGACATAGGTGGTCAGCAGTTCGCGTCCATCGTGGCGGCCCATGTGGGTACCAACGGGCGGGTTAGTGCCTTGTGCAACTTTCCGTGGATTGATCAGGATTTAGGAGGGTCTGGATGTACCCGTCTCGTTTTCACTACGAGGCCCCAAACACGCTTGACGAAGCGTTCGACGTTTTGCAGGCGTACGGCGATGAGGCGAAGATTCTCGCCGGGGGGCAAAGTCTTATTCCTCTGATCAAGCTGCGCTTCGCGGCGCCGGCCGCGATTGTCGACATCAACAACATTCCGGGCCTGGATTATCACGAGGAGGACTCCGACGGTTCGCTGCGCATTGGTGCGCTGTGCCGGCACCGGACTCTGGAACGGTCGCCGCTGTTGCGGAGCAAGTTCCCGGTGATGACAGCCACCGCGCCCCTGATCGCTGACCCGATGGTCCGCAACCGGGGAACCCTGGTCGGCTCCATCTGTCACGCGGATCCGCAGGGTGACTGGGCGTCGGTGATGCTGGCGCTGGGTGGAGAGATCATCGCCCGGAATGCCGAGGGCCGCGAGCGCTCCATTCCAGTCTCGCAGTTCGTGGTGGGACCGTTCCAGAACACCCTGGAAGACGGCGAGATCGCGGTCGGGGCTCGCGTGCCCGCCGCGCGCGGCACCCGGTCGGGAACCTACCTCAAGCTCGAGCGACGGGTGGGTGACTTCGCGACCGTTGGCGTGGCCATCAATCTGGAGAGCTCCGGTGGCACGATCAACCGGGCGGGTATTGCGCTCACCGGCGTCGGGGGGAACAACATTCAGTGCTCCGCGGCCGAGCAGGCGCTGGCCGGTAAATCGCTCAATGCCAGCACGATCGAGCAGGCTGCCCGGCTGGCGGCGGAGGCTGCCCAGCCCAAGAGTGATGTTCGCGGTACCGCGGAGTTCAAGCGGCACGTGGTGTTCACCTTCGTGACGCGCGGGTTGAGCAACACACAATCCCAAGCGGCCTGAACCAGCCGGCGTTCGGACCCGAATATGTCCATAAGTGGTGGCGACGTCAAGGAGGCGGCGTGGAAGAGCGACGAATAAACGTCGTGGTGAACGGGGAACCGAAGACTGTCGATGTTGAGCCTCGGATACTCCTGGCCCACTTCCTCCGTGAAGTGCTGGGGCTGACCGGCACGCACATCGGCTGCGACACGACGAACTGCGGCGTATGCACCGTATTGGTCGACGGCCTACCGATGAAGTCATGCACCATGTTCGCCGTCATGACGGACGGGCATGAGGTGACCACAGTCGAGGGTCTGGGTATGCCCAGCGAGCTCCACCCCATTCAGGAGGGTTTCCGGGAGGAGCACGGGCTGCAGTGCGGTTTCTGCACGCCCGGAATGATGATGGCATCGAAAGCACTTCTCGATGAGAACCCCAATCCGACAGAGGAAGACATACGCTGGGGACTGGCCGGCAACCTCTGTCGTTGCACCGGTTACCAGAATATCGTGAAGTCCGTGCTCTGGGCTGCGGAGAAACTGCGGTCCGAAGCAGGCGCATTTAGTCGCTGACGGCTAGAGGCTAGAGTCGACGACATAGGGAGATGTGACGTGGCGCAGGCATTAGACGAAATCAAGATCGGTGGCTTGGGATCAAGCCGCAAGCGGGTGGAAGACGACCGCTTCCTGCGGGGCAAGGGCAACTACACCGATGACTTCAAGTTGCCCGGCATGGTGCACCTGGAGATCCTCCGTAGCCCCTTGGCCCACGCGCGGATCAAGTCGATCGACACGAGCAAGGCGTGGCAGATTCCTGGCGTGCACATGGTGCTCACGGGCGACATGGCAGCCCAGCACAACCTCGCCTGGATGCCGACGCTGTCGTACGACACCCAACCGGTGCTCGCCACCGACAAGGTTCGGTTCCAGGGCCAGGAGATCGCATGCGTGGTCGCCGACGACCCCTACATCGCCAAGGATGGCTGCGAGGCGATCGTCGTCGAGTACGAGCCGCTCCCCGTGATCGTCAACCCCTACCAGGCCATTGCCGAAGGCGCCCCGATCATCCGGGACGACAAGGAAGGCCAGACGGACAACATCTGCTACCGGTGGGAGGTCGGCGACCGGGAGGGCACCGAGCGCGCCTTCGCGCAGGCGGACCTGGTCTCGAAGCTGGAGTTGCACTACCCGCGCTCGCACCCCTCGCCCATCGAGTGCTGCGGTTCGATTGCGGACTACAACTCGGCGACGACGAAGTTGACCGTCTACATGACGACCCAGGCGCCGCACATCATCCGGGCAGCCGTGGCGATCGTCGCGGAGCTACCGGAACACATGATCCGGATCATCTCTCCCGACATCGGCGGTGGCTTCGGTAACAAGGTGCCCGTGTATCCCGGGTACGTCTGCTCGATCCTCTGTTCCATCCTGCTGGCGCGGCCCGTCAAGTGGATCGAGGACAAGACCGGTAACCTCATTTCGACGCACTACGCGCGTGATATCTACTACAAGGGTGAGCTGGCGCTCCGCAAGGACGGCAAAATCCTTGGTGTGCGGTTCCATTGTGATTCCGATAACGGATCGTCTTTCTCGGATGCTCAACCCACGAAGTTCAAGATCGGGCTGATCCATTCCGCGTTCGCTGCCTACGACATCCCATTCGGCTATATGACCGCGCAAGGTCACTATACGAATAAAGCGCCCGGTGGCGTCGCATATCGTTGCTCCTTCCGGGTGACGGAAGCGATGTTCTTCCAAGAACGGGCGATCCAGGCTGCTGCCTACGATCTGGGCATGGATCAGGCAGCGTTCCGGCGGCTCAACCTGGTGAAGGATCATCAGTTCCCCCTCCGTACTCCCTACGGCTTCCTGCTCGACTCGGGGCAATACGAAAAATGCCTCGATGTGGCGTTGAACGCCATCGGCTACGACGAGTTCCTGCGTGAGAAGGAACAAGCTCGGTCGCAGGGTCGGCGGCTGGGGATCGGTCTCTCCACCATGACCGAGCCGTTGGGCGCCGGCAACAGCCGTGAGTACGACATTCTCGGAATCAAGATGTTCGACTCCGCAGAGCTCCGGGTGCACCCGAGCGGTAAAGCGATCTTGAAGATCGGATCGAAGACCCAGGGCCAGGGGCACGAGACGACGTTCGCGCAGATCGTCACGCACGAGCTCGGCATTCCGGCAGCCGACATCCTTGTCCAACACGGCGACACCGACAACACCCCGTTCGGCATGGGAACCTACGCCTCGCGAAGCACGCCGACCGCGGGTGCGGCGACCGCCATGGTGTCCCGCAAGATCCGTGCCAAGGCGAGGAAGTTGGCGGCGCACCTCTTGGAGGTCTCCGAAGAGGACGTCGAGTGGGAGCTCGGCCGCTTCTATGTCCGGGGTGCTCCCAACAACGGAGTGACGATCCAAGAGTGCTCGATGGCGGCCTACGGCAACATGCCTGACGGCATGGAGCCAGGGCTGGAGAACAACGCCTACTACGACCCGCCGAACTTTACGTGGCCGTTCGCGGCGTACATCGTGACGGTCGAGGTCGACCCTGACACCGGTGTGTGGGATGTGCTGCGCATGGTCGCGGTTGACGACTGCGGAGTGCGGATCAACCCGATGATCGTCGAGGGTCAGATCATGGGCGGCATGACCGAGGCCTATGCGATGGCGAACATGCAGTTCATTACCTACGATGCCGAGGGTAACTGCGTGGGCTCCAACTACATGGACTACCTGTTGCCAACGGCGTGGGAGACCCCTGGTTTCGAGCTTCACGAGGTCGTTACGCCGTCACCGCACCACCCGATCGGTGCTAAGGGCGTTGGTGAGTGCGCTGCAGTCGGTGGACCCGCAGCATTCGTGAACGCGGTGATGGACGCCATCGACGACACGGGCGTGCGTAATATCGATATGCCGCTACTTCCGGACCGCGTGTGGGAGGCCATGAAGTACCGGCGCGACATATCGGGAGCACCGCCGGTGAAGACTGATTAGAATCAGTCTGGATAGATTGGGTCGATGACCATGGACGGGTGGGACGTCCTCGAGAGAGCCCGCGAGCTGTCGCAGCGCGGCGAGGCGTTTGTGCTGGCCACTGTCGTGTGGCGGCGTGGCCCGTCCTCGGGCAAGGAGGGTTGCCGGGCTGTCATTTCAGCCTCGGGACAGGTGTTCGGCTTCATCGGTGGAGCCTGCGCTGAACCTGTTGTTGTTCGCGAGGCCCGGCACATCCTCGCCGAGGGTGTGCCGCGCCTTGTGTTCCTCGGCACGCCCGACGAACTCGAGTCTGTCGCGGTGCGCGAGGGCATCAGCTACGTACCGATGTCCTGCCAGAGCGAAGGCGCTTTGGAGATTTACATCGAGCCGGTCGTGCCGAAACCCCATCTGGTCGTGGTCGGGCGTTCTCCGATGGTGGAGACCCTGGTCGAGATGGGGCAGGCCATTGGCTGGCGGACGGTACTCGTCGACCCCGATGGAGGGTCGGCGGAGAACCATCCCTCGGCCCAGCGCGTGGTGAGCAAGCTCGACTTCAACGAAGCCGGGGTCGATGACCGCTCGCTCGTGGTGGTTGCCACCCAAGGGCACCACGACGAGGAGGCGGTGGAGCAGGCACTGATCGCCGGCCCCGCTTACATCGGTTTGGTCGGATCCCGGCCGCGGGCGAAGTCCGTGCTGGAGTTCCTGGAAAGCCGGGGGATGTCGAAGGAGGCCCTGGCACGGGTGAAGGTGCCGGCTGGTCTCGATCTGGGCAGAGTGTCGCATCGTGAGATCGCGGTGGGAGTGCTCGCAGAGCTGGTGAAGTTGCGGGCTGCCGGCGAGATCGCGAAGGGTGTGTCACCGGAGGTAGCCGAGGTAGTTGAGGCCGTCGACCCGGTGTGTGGCATGACCGTGGATGTGGAGTCCGCGCGCCACAAGGTGGATTACGAGGGAACTACGTACTACTTCTGCGCTCCGGGTTGCGCGAGGGCGTTCAAGAAGGATCCCGCCGATTTCATCGGGGTGGGAGCGGAGTCGTGAATCGCATCAATTGGCCCAGCGTGTGGTAAGGAGAGCGAGTAGTCGATGCTGATCGAGAGCGAGTTCGAGGTTGCTGCACCGCTCGAGCAGGTGTGGAAACACATGCAAGACGTGCCGCGGATTGCGCCCTGCCTGCCTGGCGCCGAGCTCACCGATGTCGATGGTGACGTGTACAAGGGGCGGGTGACGACGAAGATGGGCCCGGTGAAGCTCCAGTTCGCCGGCACTGCCAAGATCGTCGAGCGCAACGAGTCCGCCAAACGGATCGTGATGGATGCGTCCGGGTCGGAGGAGAAAGGGAAGGGCACGGCCACCATGAAGGTGACCTCGACGATGGTACCTTCCGGCTCTGGCACCCGCGTCAAGGTAGCCCAGGACCTCCAGCTCTCCGGTGCGGCTGCTCAGTTCGGCAGAGGCATGGTTCAGGACGTCACTAGCGTGATCATGAAAAGCTTTTCCAAGTGCCTCGCGGATGACATCGGACGTGCAGCGCGAGGCGAATCAGCCACCAAGCGTGAGGCTGTCCCTGTCAAAGGCTTCAGCATTGCGATGCAGGCAACCATGACTGCGCTGAAGCGGTTCTTCGGCGGACTTTTCGGCCGAGGCAAATCGTGATCACCATTTGTGAGCGAAAGAGAGGCTGAACATGATCTTGTTTTGGCTGGCCGACCTGATCATGCTGGTTGCGGTCCTGCCCATTGTCGTGATCTTGATGAAGCGTATCGTCACGCCAGTGGATCGGATCCGTAAGACAGTCGATGACATCCTTTACAACGGTGTCATCCTGACTGGAGAGCTCGACAACATTCCGGCGCTGCTGGCTGAGACGGACAGCACGGTCAATGAGGTCGCTATCGGTGCAACCCGCTACGTCAAGCGTGTCGCGCCATTGCTGCCATCCTGAGCGACGATAGGAGGAAGAAGACATGTCTGCAGCAGGATGGGTCTTTTTGATAATTTGCGCATTGGTCATCGCCGTGGTCGGGCTCTCGCTGGTGAAGGTGATTGCACAGCTTCGGCACGTGGCCTGGACGCTGGGTGCCATCATCGTCGGTGTGAATGCGATCGCATACCAGACGAGGACTGTGCCGGAGGTTATCCCTTCGGTTAATGCCAACCTGAAACCTGTTCGGGACATGGCAGAAACGATTTAAGGCCAGCGCCGATCGTCCTGGTCGGAGCTGGATCCAGGATTAAGGAGTGAAGAGATGCACGAGTTCACGTGCGGTCATCAGGAATGCAGTTCTCAGTTCAGTTCGTCCGACAAGAACGTTCTGATGCAGCAAGTCGCGGATCACCTCGTGGAGTACCACGCCGTCCAGAAGCCGAACCAGACGCTCCTGGGTTACCTAGAGACCACTTGCGTGACCACCACCCCAGACCGTTAAGAGCTTGGTGGACTCGTTGTAGTACGGAACACAACTGCTACCGGAAAGGAGGGCGGCGGGATGGTGTTGTTGCTTGCGGAACAGGCTCCCGTGCCCGAGGCACATCTGTTCGGGTGGTACCTGGGCTACGCAATCGGCGTTGTGGTCATCACCGTCGTAGTCGCGCTGGTAGCTCCGATCCTGGTCCTTGCAGCGCGGATCTCGCGCCAGGCTCCACAGATCAACCAGGCGCTACAGCAATCATATCGGAACACATTGCCCTTGGCGGATCTACGGCAGACGATCGATCATGCTGAAGTCATCGTCGGAGGCCTGGAACGCGGACGCGCTCGGCTTGGAGGTTAGCGGTGGGATTCTTACTTGGGTATGCCGGCGGGCCGGATGGATATGCTCCTGAAGAGATCACCTTTTGGTGGGTCACTCTCGGCATGGGCGTAACCGTCGTGATCGTCGTGATTCTCCTGCTGTCTTCCCTTGTCGCGATGGTCAAGTCCATCGACAAGAGTGTGGTGGGGGTTCGGGACACGCTTCGCGCTATTCCGGAGAACACCGCTAATGCGGCGCTCATTCCGATCACAGCTGACAGGGTCGACGCGGTGCTCGCGGAGGGCCTGCAGCATCATCTGTTCTTGACCAGGGTGCTCACTGGGTCGGGGACGCCGACTGGTGGAAAGGGCTAGACATGCTTGTTACCCTGACCGTAATCGTTATCGCGTTGCTGATCGGCGTACTGGCTATTTATCTGTTCGTGATTGGGTTCCTGCTCAATCGCATCGCAGATAACCTCGATGACTGCTTGGGGAACGTGAAAACGATCGCCAAGCAAGCGGAGGTCATCGTCCCCAGCGTCGAGCACATCAACCGCACGGGTGGGGTCGTCTCCGGGGCGCTACCGCTGCTCTACACCGGTGCGGAGCGCGTTGCAGCCAAGTTGGCACCCCCACCGCCCCCGGCACCCGTCAACGGACACACTAACGTGCCAGCCTCTGGTCGCCGGCGTTCTCGCCTGATGGACACGACTGGTTTCCGTGGCCGTGGTGGTCATCATTAGATCGATGTAGCAGCCCTCTGCCGGTAGCAACTAGGGGTCGAGAAGAGGGGTGGGGGGGGGGGG
>DASYAZ010000059.1:0-34013 GCA_036501085.1 Pseudonocardiaceae bacterium
CGGGATGTACTCCACCGCGACCGCAGCCACCAGCACCGAGCTGCGGATGAGCTCGCTACAAACCATCTCACTGGTGTTCTTCTGGATTGCCTTCACCGTCTGGACACTCGTCGCCAGCGGAATGCTGCACTCCGCGTTAGCGCACCGTGTCGCGGCGCAGGAACGATCGCCAGAAGAGTGAACCCGCCAGATCATCAACCAGTTCAGACCACGACGGTGGCAGTGCGGTGATCACTTCTTCGGATCCTCATTCTTGTCTTCATCGTCCGGGTCCGGCTTCCCGTGCTTGCCGCCGGGACCTTGCTGCGGGTTCGGCCGAGAAGAATCGTGTCCGTCTCCCTCGGATGTGGTGTCGTCGTCTTCCCGCTCATGCCTGCCCATCCCGTTCCCCCTCCCGGTCCGGCCGCCGGCGATCGCATCACCGCGCACCCATGCCTTGTACCCCACTGCAGTCCACCACACCAGCGCACACATCGCTCGCGCTGCTCACCCCGCTGCCCTCACCGGCGGGGGCCGCCGTGAACTGGACAGGACCGACATGCGATGGCCTGGCCACGTCGCTGGGGTCGAGCTCACGACGGGATTCGGCGATACTGTCACTAGGTGGCCACTCAACCGGCGCCGGCCGGACGCTGTCAGACCACATGCACCCACGGGGACCGCAGGACATCTCGGGTGATCTCCATCTGGCCACGGTGCTGGGCGAGTTCCTCGTAAATGTGCAGTAGCGCGCCACCCTGGGTGCGCGCTAAGGGTAGGGCGGCGACCTCCGCGCGCGGCACGCCGCGGGTGGGCCGAACGGGTCGAGCGCGGCGATGTCGGCGCGCAACTGGTGCCGGGCTCGCTCCACCCGATCCGTGAGCTCAGTGGCCGGACCGGTGGCACGGAATTCAGCGGGCCGGTCTCGCACGATGCTACGGCCGGCGATGATCTCCCCGCCCCAGTATTCCATGACGCCGAGGCAGTGGGTGAGGATGGCGAATGGCGAGTTCGCCCCCGGAATGTCGGGTCGGAGATTGGCGAGCTCGTCTCCGAGCTCGCTGACCACGCCCACCATGCCATCGAGGGCGTCATCCAGGTAGTACAGGAAGTCGCTGATCGAAATCATGGTCGTCAGTGTTGCTCTGCATGACGAGCCCCGTGTTGCCACCTCATGCGGTCGTGGGTCGATTCGTCGGGCAGGTTCATTGTGTGAGGGTGGCGTTGACGATCTGCGTGGCCTGCTGGTCGGTGAGTGTGTAGAAGTAGAACTTCGAGTAGAAATCTTTGGTGGCTTGGATGAGATTCACGTTGGAGAACAACGTCGGGTAGAGGGTTTTGGCCATCCACAACGGCTGCAGCGGCTGCTCGGAGATGCCGGTGGCCCACGGCCAGATGCCGTACGGAGCCGCGTGCACCTGGTGCTCACGCACCGCGGTCAGCGAGGTGAATTGGGGCTGGGTCTGGAACGTCTTCGCGGCGGGTGCCTGCTGGGTGACGATCACTTGCGGGTTCCACTTCACCAGCGATTCGGCGCTGATCGTGGGGAACGCGAACGACGAGCCCTGCGTGACCCCATTCTCGGCGGAGAGGTTCTGGCCACCGCCCTCCTCGATCCACGACGCCGACGGGTCGGTCGTCAACGGATCCGCCGCGACGTAGTAGACGGTGGGACGCTGTGATTTCGGGATAGCGGACGTCTTGGCGGTGATCATCGCGAGGTTGGTCTCGAAGTAGGAGTCCCACTGCTTCGCGCGGGCCGGGGCGTCGCCACCGAGGACCTGGGCCAGCAGGTCCATCTCGGCTTCCAGGCTCTTCGGGTCGTCCGGGGCGGACTTGCCGCCGAATAGCAGGACTGGGATGCCCAGACGCTGGTAGGTCGGCAGCAGCGCGGTCTGGTATTGGGAGGTGAGCACGACCTGGGGCTTGTCAGCAAGCAACGCTTCGCTGCTGATGGTCGCGGTCGACGGAAACGCGTTCGTGGGGATGTTCGTCACGCCTGGGTCGACGGTCTTCAAGAAGGAGCTGATACCGACAGGAGTGGTCGCGACCAGCTTGGTGATGCCCCCGAGCAGGTAGATGGCGGGCGGCAGTGCCGGGAGGTTCGTGGCCACGCGGGTGATGTTGACCGGTATTTGGACCGCACGCCCCTGGTTGTCGACCACGGTCCGCATCCCGCTCGTCGACCCGCTTGACGAGTTCGAGGGGTTCGTTCCGCCGCTGGTCGAGCTGCACGCCGACAGCGTCATCGCCACCGCGACAATCGCGATCACTACCGCAGCGGTGCGGCGTGGCCGGCCGCTCACGCGTGCCAGGATCATCTGGTTGCTCCTCTCGTCAGATTCGTACCGGAAGGCCGTCTGGGTGCCTGGCGCCGCTAAGGCTGCGCAGCCATGGCCATGTCCGTGAATCCCAGTACGCGGTGGAGGAACCGATCGGTACCCCCATAGGCTTCGCGTCCGTGGAACACGTGCCGGCAACTGGTCCGTCGACGAGCTGGGCGGCCAGACCTCGGTCCACGGCTGCACCTCGCGTGCTGCCCCAGCAGGTACCCCTCCACCGCCCCGCATATGCGGATCGCTGCGCGCATCAGTCCCGCAGACATGGACCCAAATACAGGGAGGTGGGTCCCGCGGATGAACAGCAAACGTCCAGAAGGTGGCCGAGGGACGTCAAATACCTCACAAGGCATCACCACGCCGACGGCTGGTGGCCTGCTACTGGGTCACCACGGCCAGAGCGCCCGAACGAGCACGCCGTTGACCAAGCCGAACAGGCGAGAAGTCCAGGATCATGAACGTGGTCTCGGCGTCGTACCAGCCTACTTCGCCATCACCCGCCCGCAGTCGCTTAACACGGCGCGAACGGGGAACTCTCTACCCAAGGGGACGAAGAACTGGGGCCTGGAGAAGGGGAGCGCATGTTCGCGACCACACGCCGCATTATTGGGATGGCCGGACTCGTCCTGGTGACGTTGCTGGCCGCGGTGGGTGCCACCGCGGCAACCGTCGGCACTGCGTCCGCCGCGCCCCGAACGATGCCACAGGCAGCATCGCCGACGCCGTGCGCGGTGGCCGCGAAGGCGTGCATGGACCTCTCGCGGCACCAAGCGTGGCTGACCGACGGCGCCGGTAACGTGATCTACGGCCCGGTAGCCTCCCGCGGTGGCACGCGCAGTGCCCCGACCCCCGTCGGCACCTTCCAGGTCCTGGCGAAGGACAAGCACTTCTACAGCACCGAGTTCCACGCTCCGATGCCGTACTCGGTGTTCTTCTACCCCGGCGACGCCTTCCACGCCGACAACACCTCGGTGGCGTCCAACGGGTGCATCCACCTGAGCTGGTCCTCGGCCCAGCATTTCTACAACACCCTCAAGCCCGGCGATCAGGTTCAGATCGTGAGCTGACCACCCGGCCCCGTTGGCGCATTCAGCGGGCTGAGCGGGGTAATCGGTGGGGTGGGTAAGCCCGCTCAGCCCGCTGAATGCGGGGGCCGAAGCCTGGCGATGCTGGCCGGAAGCCTGCTATGACTGCCGTGATGCAGTTCGACGAGGACCTCTCCCTCCGCCTCGAGGCGACGTACATCACGGCCGACGTCGTCGAGCAGCGCCGGGTCGTGCTCGATCTGCTCGACCCCCGGCCCGGCGAGGACGCCCTCGACATCGGCTCGGGTCCGGGCTATCTCGCCTGCGAGATAGCCGAGCGCGTCGGGCCCACCGGCTCGGTGCACGGCATCGAGCCGAGCGAGAGCATGCTGGCCATCGCCGGCCGCCGGCAGCTCGGCCCGCAGGCCGCGACCGTCAAGTTCAGTGCGGGCGAGGCGACCGGCCTGCCGTTCCCGGACGCCTCGTTCGACCTCGTTACCGCGACCCAGGTCTACGAATACGTGCCGGACATCCCCGCGGCGCTCACCGAGGCGTATCGGGTGCTGCGCCGCGGTGGCCGGTTGCTGATCCTCGACACCGATTGGGACTCGATCGTCTGGCACTCGTCGGACCCGGAACGGATGCGTCGCGTGCTCACGGCCTGGGACGAGCACCTCGCCGAGCCGCACCTGCCCCGCCGGTTGCGCCGGCTGCTGACCGGCGCCGGATTCACCGTGACGCAGCGCCGCGTGTTGCCGATGTTCAACACCGGCTACGACCCGGGCAGCTTCAGCGCCGGCGTCATCGGCTTCGTCGCCGGGTTCGTCCCCGGACGCGCCGGCGTCACGGACGGCGAAACCGAAGCCTGGCGCACCGACCTGGTCGACATGGGTGAGGACTACTTCTTCAGCCTCAACCGCTACCTGTTCCTGGCCGGGACATAGCCGGGCACCGGATGGGGCGAACGCCCGATATCGGTAGGGCCCGCCGTCGTGCTGGCGGCACAATGCACAGGTGTTGCGCGCCGGTCTGGTCGTACTGGCTGTCTTGGTCGCCCTGCTCGCGGTGGTGTGGCTGCTGCAGCGGCGCCTGATCTACTTTCCAGACACCACCGTCGCCCCGGCCGGCAGTGCGCTGCCCGGGGCGCAGGAGATCACGCTGCGGACCGCGGACGGGCTGGTACTCGCCGCGTGGCACGTCGCCCCCGCCGGTACGGACCGGGGTGTCACCGTCCTGGTCATGCCGGGCAACGCCGGCTCCCGCGCGCTGCGGGCCCCGCTGGCCCGCCGGCTGGCTGCGAAGGGTCTCGCGGTGCTGCTCCTCGACTACCGCGGGTACGGCGGCAACCCTGGCAGCCCCTCGGAGGAGGGCCTGATCATTGACGCGCGCGCCGCGCGGGACTACCTGCTGCGCCGCGGGGTACCGGCGCACCGCTTGATCTACTTCGGGGAGAGCCTCGGCGCGGCGGTAGCGACCCGGCTCGCCACCGAGCAGCCACCCGGGGCGCTCGTGCTGCGCTCGCCGTTCACCGGCCTCGCCGCGGTGGGTGCCCGGCACTACCCGCTGCTCCCGGTACGGTTGCTGCTCCGGGATAGATACCCGGTGACCGAACTGATCGGGCAGGTCCGGGTGCCGACGGCGGTCGTCTACGGCTCCGCCGACGCGATCGTGCCGCCGGAGCAGAGCATGGCGGTGGCGGCCGCTGCGGGCGGCCCGGTGCGGGTAGTCGAAGTGGTCGGGGCGGATCACAACGACGCCGCCCTGCTGGAGGGCAACGAGCTGGTCGCGGTGGTGCTCGACCTCGCTGGACCACTCAGCTAGCAGTGGTGGTCACTGGAATGGCTGGTGGTCCGCGGGGCAGGTGGCACCGTCGGCGGGGAGTTGGAGGGTGACGAAGTAGTTGGCCACTGCGGCCCTCGCGCAGGCGCTGCGCTCGTTCAGCGTGGTGTGCCCGTAACCCTCGACGATCAGCAGCCGAGCGTCGCCGAGCTCGTCGCGGGTGGCCTGCGCGTTCCAGAGCGGCGTCTCGGGGTCGTAGCGATTGTTCACAATCAGGATGGGGTGCTGCCTGCGACGATCCCACGGACCCAGGTAGCGGTCCCGGTCCGCGGCCGGCCAGGCGATGCACTGTGCCATGCCGAACAGCGCGCTCAGCCCGAAGTATGGCTGACGTTGGTCCTCGACCGGGATGAGCCGCTCGTAGGACTGCTGGTCCCGCGGGTAGTCGCTGTCCACGCATTGGGTGGCCAGGAACGGCCCGGAATAGTCGGATATGTAGGGGTCCAGCGTCGGCGGCTGGCCTTGAGCAGCGGCGCCGCGGGGCCGTTGCGAGCTGTGCAGACCCTGCAGCCAGCGGGCCATGCTGCTCCAGCGGGACGAACTGTGCAGGTCGTATGCCAAGGTCATGGAAAATGCGGCGAAGCTTCCGCGCTGTTTGAGCCTGATCACCAGGTCGGCGAACTTTCGGCGCGGGTCGCCTGCGGAGAACGCGCACTTGGGTCCGGCCCGGACGCAGCGGTCGAAGAACGCGTCCAGCTCCTCAGCTTGCGAGCGGGCGGTGTCCGCCCGCACGTTGACGGGCAGCTGCTCCTGGCCCGGCCGACCCGTTGAGTTCGCCACCAGGTCGAGCGCCCCGTCGAAGACCATGGCGCGGGTGCGCTCCGGGAAGAGGTTGGCGTAGGTGGCGCCGAGGTAGGTGCCGTAGGAGTAGCCGAGAAAGCTCAGGTTCTCGTCACCGATCGCCTGGCGCAGCAGCTCGAGATCGCGGGCTGTGTTGGCTGATGAGGTGTGCGCGAGCAGCTCACCCGACGCGGCGGCGCATCCGCGTCCCAGCGCAGCGCTGCTAGCGAAGAACGATGCCTGCTGCTCGACCCGCACCGGTGAGCCGACCGGTCCCTTCCCGGCGCTCCCGCACCGGAGCGGCGTGCTGCCCCCGACACCGCGTGGATCGAAACTGAGCAGGTCGAAACGCTGGCGCAGCACCTCGGGATACCTCGGGCCAAGGCTTTCCAGCTCCCCGACGCCACCGGTGCCGGGTCCACCGAAGTTGACGACAAGTGAACCGACGCGCCGCGCCGGATCGGTCGCCGGCAGCCTGATCACCGAAAGCGCGATCGTCGCACCCTGTGGCTGGTTGTAGTCCAACGGCACCCTCGCAGTCGAGCACTGGAACGACCCACCGCAGGCACGCCACCGCAGCCGGGGGGGCGTGGCGCCGTTGACACCCAGCGGCTCCGGCGCGACCTGGGGCGAGGGGACCGGTAGCTCCGACGCGGTCGGCGGTGGCAGGGCCAGCGGCGGCCTAACGCTGAGGTTTGCCTCCCGGCCACAACCCGGCGACGTTGCCAGCAGCGCAACCGCGATCAGCCCCGCAACGATCCGCAATGGTGGCCCGACGGCGGCCCGCAGCGATCGGTAACCGCGCAACGCTGCCACCACCCACCCCTTCGCACCCGGTCACGCCTCGCGCAAGGAGCTCACGATAAGTGCACCTCCATGCCTTCCTGCCCGGGGGTCGAGACGATCATGGAGTGCAGGGGGCCGGGCGGTCACTCAACATGATCGACAGCGTTCTCCCGGTGGGCGACCGACGCGAGGTACCACTCTGCCTTCTCCGGGTCGAGGAACCAGTATTGGAAGTCGGACGGGTCCGCGAAGCCGTTCACGAACCGATGGGCGATCTCGGGGTAGGTACCCGCGGCCCCGAGGAGGTTCATCACGTGCGCGGGAGGCGGCGCCAGCATGGCGTTCGTCCACATGGTGGTGTGCTGGGCGTCCGACCAGTACTCGTCGAAGGCTCGCTGCATCCAGGCCGCGTCGAAGGGGTCGTCACCGCGCTCCAGGATGCTGGCCAGGTAGGAGGCGGCGCACTTGCTCGCGCTGTTCGAGCCCTGCCCGGTGATCGGGTCGTTGGCGACCACGACGTCGGCCATACCCAGGACCCGCCCGCCGGAAGGCAGCTCACCGACCGGCTGCCGGACCACTGGCGGGTAGCCGCCGGCTAGTGTGGCCCTACCGTCGGTCAGCTCGACGCTGG
Source organism: Pseudonocardiaceae bacterium (assembly GCA_036501085.1). GTDB lineage: Bacteria > Actinomycetota > Actinomycetes > Mycobacteriales > Pseudonocardiaceae. The sequence goes on from DASYAZ010000059.1 coordinate 7,380, forward strand.
CACAACGTTCGTATTCCCACGGCACGTACTGGCGCATGAGGTCGAGCATGCGCCGCAGGTGCTCCGCGGGCTGCGGACGGTCATCCCAGCAGTCCAGCGGGCCCCCGGGGATGCCCTCGAAGAACAGAATGTCGCAGGGCCCGCTGTTGGTGAGAGCCGGCATGATGAACAGCTCACCCACTCCGGGAATGGCGTTGAAGCGCACGGCATGCGTGGTGGGGTGCTCCGGACGTGGAGTCATACCGTGCACATACACCACCGACAGGATGCGTTGTGTGCTGGTGTATGGCGAACGATCCGGGTCCCGATCGAACAACTGAACGATCTCACCCTTGCCGGCGGCGACGATAACCAGCTCATACAGTCTGGTCAAGGAATCGATATCAGAGGTGGTAACGCCGTGGTAGACGACCTTGCCACCCCGTTGCTCGAATAACTCCAACCACCCGGACATCTTGACCCGCTGGTCCACCGACTGCGCATGATCGTCGAGCCAGCCGACCCAATCGAGAGCACGCTGGTTATCCGGGCCGCCGATGGAGAGACCGATTCCCTCGATATCCGGCGTTTGCCGCTCCCACAAGTTGAGAGCGTAGTCACGCTCGTGCTGCAGGGCAGGGCCGAACATGCATTGGGTGGACATCACTCGCCCGTGGCGTATCTCATCGGGAGTGCGAGCCGACATGATCGTGACGTCGTAATGGTGACTGCGCAGGCTCAGACCCAGCTGCAATCCAGCCTGGCCGGCACCGATAATCAACACTTTCCGCATCGTCAACCTTTCTCTTGCTTCCCCCGCTCAACGCCTTCTGCGGGCGCGAAGTCCTCAGCGCTCGGGGATCCGTGCGGGCTGCCGGAAGCCGTGACCGCGAGGGTGTGGGAGACCAATTCCTGAAGCGCTTTCGCCGACGATGCGGGATTTCGGGCATCGCAGGCCATCAGCGGTATCTCCGGCTCCAGCGCGAGCGCTTCTCGCACCTCGTCGAGCTCGTGCGGAAACTCACCGTCGAACATGTTGACTGCCACGATGAACGGGACGTCGCAGCTGCGCTCGAAGTAACTGACCGTGGCGAACGCATCTGTTATCCGCCGGGGGTCCACCAGCACGACAGCACCGAGCACCCCGCCGAACCCGGCTGGTGGCGGCTCCGAGGCGCCGAACAGGTACAGCACCGGTCCCGGGTGCAGGGTGATCTGACCGAAGTCCGTGCCGGTCCCGGAGTCGAGTGAATCGGTGTCCGCGACCGAGCGAACGAAGGTGGTCTTGCCTGCCCCCCGACCACCAGCGACAACGATCATCGTGGGACCCCGCCCGGACTCGAACGAACCCGTCGCAACCCCGGACCGGGGGCCGCCACCGGGTACGCTCGCGACGCCGAAGCGACCTCGTGACTTCTCAAAAAGGTCGCGTAGCTCATCGAAGATCGGTGTGCCGACCACGCTAGGTCCCCAATCCCCGGCTGGCTCACTCGGCCTCGCCTCCATGGCCGGGCCGCCGACTCTTTATCCTTTTCAACTCCCCTTGAGTGGCCCATCCGGGCCGTAGGAAACGGTGAGCTTCAGGGTGTGGGAGACCAATTCCTGCAGCGCTTTCGACGTCGATTCCGGCTCGCGGGCATCGCACGTCGTCAGCGGCACGTCCGGGCCCAGCGTCAGTGCCTCGCGTACCTCGTCGAGCCCGTAGGCAAGCTTGCCGTCGAACATGTTGACGGCCACGATGAACGGGAGGTCGGAGTCGTTCTCGAAATAGTTGACGGCTGGGAAGGACTCCTGGATCCGCTGGGTGTCGACCAGCACGACGGCACCGAGCGCTCCCCGACATATGTCATCCCAGAGAAACCAGAATCGTGGCTGGCCCGGCGTGCCGAACAGGTACAACACGAGATCCGGATGCAGCGTGATGCGTCCGAAGTCCATGGCCACGGTGGTGGTGGTCTTTCCGATGTCGGGTCGCGGATCGACGCCCTCGCCGGCCACCGTCATCCACGCTTCGGTGTTCACCGGCTCGACCTCGGACACGGAGCCGACCAGCGTGGTCTTGCCCACGCCGAAACCACCAGCGATCACGATCTTCGCTGAGATGGCCAACGAAGAGGCGTCAAACGGGTAGTTTCTTGAGTCCATCGAGGATCCTCTCCAGGATGATCCGGTCGTACTGGTAGGTGAACCCGGTGGGGTGAATGACCACCAGTTCCTGTGCCGCCAGATCGCTGATCAGCACCCGGATCACGCCCAGCGGGATAGTGAGCTGAGCGGACAGCTCCGCGATCGAGATCGTCTGGCGAGCAAGTTCGTAGAGTGCCCGCAACTCCGGCATCAGCGACGTACTGACCTGGTGGTCGTCGTGCACAGCCGAGATCAGCGTCTCCAACAACAGGTGATGGCGCGGTCTGGTCCGCCCCCCAGTGAGCGCATAGAGTCGAATCCGCTTGCTGCGCATCGCCATGTTCGCCACCGCTACCCCTCCTCCGGTGGTCAGTCGGCTCGCCGAGCGGTGACCACGCGCCGCAGATCGGCTCGGACCTTCGGGGTCAATGCCTGCCCGGCCTTGTCGATGAACTGTGTCATCTCGTAGGCCACGAATTTCATATCGCAACCGGCAGAGGTCAGCACGGCCAGCCCGGCGCCGTCACCGATCCCCATGAAGAAGAAATGTCCCCGCGAAAGCCTGATCATGATCAGCTCACAACTGCCCTTGCCGAACAGCACCGCGCTGCTGTGAGCCAGACCCAGCAACCCACTGGCGATCGCCGCGAGCCGTTCGGCGTCATCGCCACTCACCGATTCGGACGCGGTCAGTGGGAATCCGTCCGCGGAAAGAATCATCGCGTGTGTCACGTCAGGCACGCGTTTCACAAATCCGTTGATCAACCAAGCGAAATCCGCCGGGTCGTCGATGGCATGGTCCGCCATCATTCGTGCGATCCGGCATCGCGACGAGCAGCCTGCTCACCGTCGGAGAAGTCACCGAGATCAGTCATCAACTTCTCCCGCCCTTCGCTGGGGTCAACGTCAGGATCGTTCGATTCGCCCGGTGCGGCTGAGCCGGCTACCGCGAATTCGACAGCGAATTCACGCATGCTCTGCGGGATGCGCCGGGGTAAGCCGTTTCGCGTTGTCCCCTGGGCCGGAGGCACTCGCCCCCGCCCGGCGTCCTCAAGTGGCACCCGGGGGGAAGGCGGCAGGCCCGCCAGGGCACGAACCGAGGTCGGCGCAGGCCGTGGACTGGGCACCAGCATCGCCGGCGTGTCGACGAACCACGATGTGGCCGGGGTCTCGCACATCACGTAGGCGGGCAACAGCACGGTGGCCGCGGCACCCTGAACGGGCCGATTCTCCAGGCTGACGCGGATGCCGTGGTTGCCAGCCAGCCGCCGAACGACGGCAAGACCCAGGTGCTCTATGGACCAGCTGTCCAGCCTCGCGGGGGCGGCGAGCAGGGCGTTGACCGCGTCCAGCCGATCTACCGGAAAGCCGGTCCCACTGTCCTCGATACGCACCACTACGTCGCCCCCCTCGCCGAGATGGGCACCCACGGTGACGCTGGATGTCGGTGGTGAGTACGACGTGGCGTTGTCCAGTAGCTCCGCGAGCAGCCGGCCGACGTCGTCCGCGGCGAAGTCCGCCACAGCCAGCGGCACCACTCGCCCGATATCGATGCGGCGGTACTGCTCGATGGACGACAGTGCCGCCCGAATCACGTCGACCAGCGGCGAAGCCACACTTGCCGTACTACCGGGGTCATGACCGGCAAGAACTCGCAGATTCTCGGCATTGCGGCGCAGCCGGGCGGCGAGATGATCCAGCTGGTACAGCCGGGCCAGTGCGTCCGGATCGCCTTCAGTTGCCTCCATCCCCTCCAGCTGGGCGAGCAGGGAGTCCACCAGGGTGAGATCCCGCAACGCGATGCCGCCGCACATACCGGCCAGCACGTCGGGTGTCCCGACTTCCGGGTCGTCTCGCACCGCGGACTCTCGCGAGGTCACTGATGGCGGAGTGGTACCCGGCGGGGTCAACAGCCGCGCGGCCACCAACCGTGCTTGGTGCACCAGGGCCCGCACCGCCTCACTGCGGTACTGCTCCACAACCCATCGGACACCGCGCTCAAACCGGACTCGTAATTGATCATCTGTTACCCGCACGGTTGCGTAGAGTACTCGTCCGATTGTCACCCAATCAAGGGTTGATCGTTGATCAGTGCAACCATCAAGCGCGGTCCCCGGGGACATCCATCCCGGAGAGCGGGCGTCCCTGCGGGTCGCAGACGGGCACCCGGGCGGACAACTTGCAGGTGAGAGCACTAGTCATGGTGTATTCATGTCATGATACGTCTAATAGAGTGTACTATGCGCCGTATGGGTAGACTTGATACGCCCACGAACGGGGTAATCCCTCAGAGTGGAACACCGGAAAGGGGGTAACTCATGGTGCAAACGGTGCCATGTACCCCGCCGGATCAATCACTGTCTGTGATTGTGCTCCGCCCAGCCGCCCTGGGGGCTGCCCCGCGGGCCGGCGTCGACTTTGGGGCGGGGTCGGGGTACGTGCCGGAGGACGCTGCACTGGCCTCGCACCGCCACTCTGTTCAGGAATCAACCATCGAGTGACTTCGCCTGCACAGGCTGAGCGGCCCAAGGCCACGGCGGTCGGGCCGCCCACCGCAACGAGAAACGCGCCGCGGCCCGGTTGTACCTCCTCGGGACCGAGCCGCAAGTGGGTGGCACCCTCTTCCGGGTACAGGCCCGCGAGTTCCGAGTTCAATTCCTCGATCAGCTCTCGGGCCATCGGGTGGTGAGCGCGATGGCGACGATCCGGGACCCCACCTCACCAAGCCCGGTCACGGATCGAGCTCGCGGGCCACGGCCCGCACAACCTCCCCGATCCGCTTGGTGATCCGGCGGTCCGGGTAGCGGCCGCGGCGCAGGTCGGGCTGCACCCGTGACTCCAGCAACCTGATCATGTCGTCGATCATGCCGTGCAGTTCCTCGGCGGGCCTGCGTCTGGCCTCCGCCACCGAGGGTGGCGGCTCGAGCAACCGCACCGACAGTGCCTGCGGACCACGCCGACCGTCAGCCACCCCGAATTCGACCCGCTGGCCGGCCTTGAGATCGGTCACCCCCGTGGGAAGCGCATTGGCCCGAACGTAGACGTCGGTACCACCGTCCTGCGTGACGAAACCGAAGCCCTTACCCGCGTCGTACCACTTGACCTTGCCGGTCGGCACTGACCTCACCGTTCCCTCGTGGAGTACCGCCTGCCGGGAGCACACGACCAGCATGACGAACGCGCCCCGAACGCTCCCGGGACGCGTGGGCCCCAGCTTACGACTTCCCACCGGGTTTGGGGCGCTTCCCGCCCCGTGGATGTGGTCACCTCAGGCGTATTCCGTCGCGGCGGAGGCCTCCAGCCCGAGCAACTGCACCGAGCGTTCCCGCATTTCCACCTTGCGAACCTTGCCCGTGATGGTCATCGGAAACTCCTCCACCACACGCACGTACCGTGGGATCTTGTAGTGCGCGAGCTTGCCTGCAGCGTAATCCCGCAGTGCATCGACGGTGAGGTCGGGGGCGCCCGGACGCAGCCGCACCCAGGCGCACAGCTCCTCGCCGTAGTGCGGGTCGGGCACCCCGATCACCTGGGCGTCCAGGATGTCCGGGTGGGTGTAGAGGAACTCCTCGACCTCCCGGGGGTAGATGTTCTCCCCGCCGCGGATGACGATGTCCTTGATCCGCCCGGTGATGTTGAGATAACCCTCGGGGTTCATGACCGCGACGTCCCCGGTGTGCATCCAGCGAGCCCGATCGATCACCTCGGCGGTCCGGTCCGGTTGCTGCCAGTAGCCGAGCATCACCGAGTACCCCCGGGTACACAGCTCGCCCGGTTTCCCTCGTGGCACGGTCAGGCCGGTGTCCGGGTCGACGATCTTCACCTCGAGGTGCGGATGCACCCGGCCGACCGTGGACACCCGCGCCTCGAGCGTGTCGTCCGCCCGGGTCTGGGTGGATACCGGGGAGGTCTCCGTCATCCCATAGCAGATGGTCACCTCGGTCATGCCCATCCGCTCGACGACCTGCTTCATCACCTCGACCGGGCAGGGCGAGCCGGCCATGATCCCGGTGCGCAGCGAGGTCAGGTCGCAGGCAGCCGGCCCGTCCGAGTCCAGCTGCGCCAGCATGGCGATGAACATCGTGGGCACCCCGTAGAGCGAGGTGCACCGCTCCCGAGCGACGGCGGACAAGGTCGCGGCCGGCTCGAACCCCGGCGCCGGGTACACCAGGCAGCAACCGTGCGTGGTGGCCGCCAGGTTGCCCATCACCATGCCGAAGCAGTGATAGAGCGGCACCGGCAGGCAGATCCGGTCCACCTCGCTGTACCTGCACAGCGCCCCGACGAAATAACCGTTGTTGAGGATGTTGTGATGCGAGAGCGTGGCGCCCTTGGGGAAGCCGGTGGTACCCGAGGTGTACTGGATGTTGATCGGGTCGTCCGGGGACAGCTCCACCTGCCGGGCAGCCAGCAGCGCGGGGTCACCATCGCGCACCGCGAGCGCGTCCCACTCGGGGGAGCCGACCAGCAGCACCCGCTTCAGCGCGGGGCAGCGCGATCTCACCTCGGCGATCATCGCGGCGTAGTCCGCGGTCTTGAACGACTCCACCGCGATCAGCATCCGGATCTCGGCGGCCTGGAGCGCGTATTCCAGCTCGCTGGTCCGGTAGGCGGGGTTGATCGTGACCAGGATCGCGCCGATCTTGGCGGTGGCGTACTGGGTGAGCAGCCACTCCGGGCAGTTCGGTGCCCAGATGCCGACCCGGTCCCCTTTGCCGATCCCAGCGGCCAGCAACCCGTGCGCGACGGCGTCGACCTCGGCCCGCAATTGGGCATAGGTCCAGCGGCGATCGCTCGGGCAGTCAACCAGCGCGTCCCGGTCGCCATACCGGTCGGCCGTGCGATCGAAGTTATCGCCGATGGTGTCACCCAGCAGCGGGATCTCCGAGATTCCCGACGCGTACGAGGGCAGCGCAGGAACAGGCACGGCAACCCCATTTCTCGATACTCGACGCTGGGCTCGACGCTGGAATTGTCCACCGGCCGGGTGGCGAGCGGCTCCACCAGGAGGAGCTCACTCGCCGAGGCCCGGGTACTCCACCGCCGCTGGTGCGGCAAGCCGGCATACACGGCGCGGTCGACTGCCTACCAGCCCCTTCACCCCGCTGATGCCCGACGACGAAGGCGACATCTTCGTCATGCCGGTGCCAGAAAGCGGCGCGGCACAATCGGTCGGCCCGCGCGCCGATGAAGCTGACGGCGGCTGCTGACTCCAGCACCGGGCTCTACCGGGCGCTGGGATCCGGGGCCGGGTAACCCTCGAAGCTCGACGCCGCAGTTCGAGGGTAGACGGCGACTTCTGCCGCTTTCACCACGAACCACGCCCGGCCACCGTTGTGCAGCCCCATCTCGACGGCGGCCACCGGGGTGACGTCCGCGGCGATCCCGCTGCTCCCCCGCACCCGCATCAGCGAACCCTGCGGTTCCAGCGCCTCGATCAGGTCCGGGAGCACGTTGCGTGCGCCTCCCTTGGGCGGGTCGGTATGCACGGCCACCATGGCGGGGCTGAACACGGCGACTGCCTCCTCGCCCAGGACGGTGTGCTCGGCCACACCCGTCAGCTCGGCGCCGGCAGCGGAGCGCAGCCCCTGTTCCGTGGCGGTCCCGGATATCAGGTTCAGGCCGGCCAGCCGAGCGGCGAACTCGCTGCGCGGCCTGGTGAGCACGTCACGGGTCAGGCCCTGCTCCACCACCCGCCCATCCTCAAGCACCACCACCCGGTCCGCGAGCACCAGCGCATCGATCACCTGATGGGTGATGATGACCGCGAGCTGGTGGGCGAGCACGGAACGCAGCAGCGACCGCAGGGCCGGCGCGAACTCCACGTCCACCGCGGAGAGCGGCTCGTCCAGCAACAACAGCTCCGGGTCTGAGGCCAGAGCTCGGGCTAGCGCGATGCGCTGGGCCTGGCCACCGGACAGGCGCCGGGGGCGGCGCTGCGCGAACTGCGTCGCATCCACCTCGGCGAGCCGCCGCATCGCCAGTTCCCGGGCCTGTGCCTTGCGCATGCCCGCAGCGCGCGGCGCGAATGCGACGTTGTCCAGCACCGACAGATGCGGGAACAGCAGGGGCTTCTGGGCGAGCAGCCCGATGCGCCGGCGATGCGGTGGCAGTCGCACGCCGGCCGCGGTGTCGGTGAGCACCCGACCGTCGAGCACGATCCGGCCGTGATCCGGGCGGATCAGCCCCGCAATCGAGGTGAGCAGGGTGGACTTGCCAGACCCGTTGCGGCCCAGCACCGCGATCACCTCGCCGGGCCCCATCTGCATCGTCACGTCCAGCTCGAACTCACCGCGACGTACCGCCACCTCGACGTCCAGGGCCGTGGTCATCCCACTCCCTCCAAGGAGCGAGGCCGGGCCAGCGCTATGACCACGATCGCCACCACCACCAGCACCAGCGACAGCGCGATCGCCCCATCCGCGTCGACCTCCCGCTGCAGGTAGACCTCCAGCGGCAGCGTCCTGGTCACCCCTTCCAGGCTGCCGGCGAAGGCGATGGTGGCGCCGAACTCACCGAGGCAGCGGGCGAAGCTGAGCACCATCCCCGAGCCCAAACCGGGCAGCACCAGCGGGATGGTGATCCGCCGGAACACCAACCACGGTGCCGCGCCGAGTGTGGCGGCGATCGACTCGTATCGGTCACCGCCGGTTCGCAGCGCTCCTTCCAGGCTCACCACCAGGAACGGCATCGCCACGAACGTCTGCGCCAGGATCACCGCTGCCGTGGTAAACGGGACACGGACACCGAAGACGACATCAAGGGCATACCCGGCGAAACCGCTGATGCCCAGCAGGTAGAGCAGTGCTAGGCCGCCGACTACCGGTGGCAGGACCAGCGGGAGCAGCACCACCGAGCGCAGTAGCCGCAGACCCGGGACCGATCCACGGGCCAGCACAACCGCCAGCGGGCCGCCCAGCAGCACGCACAGCAAGGTCGAGATCGTTGCCGTGCGCAGCGAGAGCTCCAGGGCGGTGAGGGCGGATTCGCTGGTCACGAGCTCGCCGAAGCGATCCCACGGGGCCCGTACGAGCAGACCGATCACGGGGAGCACGATCAGCCCGAGGGCCAGGAGGGCCGGCGCCCACAATCCACCCGGTAGTCCGGTGTGAACCGCGCGCGGTGGCCTGATCTGAGTGGTCACCGAGGTGCCTTAACTCATCACGCTCCGGGATGACTACGCGGGGCCGAAGCCTGCGGCCGACAGCTCTTTGCGGGCCTCGGGACCGCGGATGAACTCGACGAAGGCCCGCCCAAGCTGCTCCTGGGGAGCGTTGCTGATCGTCGCGATGGGATAGGTATTGACGGCATCCTGGGCCTCCGGGAAGCTCACCTCCTCGACCTTCCCAGCAGCGCCACGAGCGTCGGTCACGTAGACCAACCCGGCGTCGGCCACCTTCGCCTCGACCTTCGAGAGCACCGAGAGAACGTCGGACTCCTCGCTGGCCGGACTCAATTCGATCTTGGTAGTCTTCTCGATCTTGGTGGTCGCCGCACCGCAGGGAACCTGCGGTGCACACACGACCTCGGTGACGCCTGGCTTGGCCAGATCAGCGAAGCTACGGATGTTCTTCGGATTGCCCGGCGGCACCACGATCGTGAGCACATTGGTGACGAAGGGTTGCGGTGCGTCGGCCACCTTCCCCGCGTCCTGCACAACCTTCATCTGCGCGGTGTTCGCCGAAGCGAAGACGTCAGCAGGTGCGCCGTTGACGATCTGGCTGGCCAGATCCGACGAGCCGCCGAAGTTGAAACGCACGTCGGCGGTGGGATTGGCCGCCTCGAACTGAGGCTTCAGCTTGCTGAACACATCCGTGAGGGAGGCTGCTGCCAGCACCGTGACTGGCATTTTTGCCGCAGCGCCGCCCGAATTTGAGTTGTTGTTGCCTGCACTGGTACCAGTCCCGCAGCCTGCCAACGCCAGCCCCGCTGCCAGCGTGGCCATCACCAGTCGCCTCATGCACGTCCTCCAGGGGTCTCGACCATGACTTGGGTCGATTTCACGACAGCCACCGCGAGTACCCCCGGCACGAGCCCCAGTTCCCGTACTGCCTCACTGCTCATCAGCGAGACCACCCGGTGCGGTCCACATTGGATCTCCACCTGTGCCATCACCTGATCGGAGGTCACCTCGGTGACCAGTCCTACGAAGCGGTTTCGAGCCGATCGGTCCACCAGGGACGGATCGGGCGTGGCATGCGCCTGCTGCTTGGCAAAGGCCGCTAACTCCACCCCGTCCACCGCTTTGCGACCGCCTGCATCCCGGATCGCAGTCAGTTGCCCGGAGTCCGCCCAACGCCGGACCGTGTCATCACTGACGCCGAACAACTCTGCAACCTCGGACATCCGGTAGTGCGGCACAGCGCCCACACTACAGTCGCAGTTACGCAACGCGAAACTACGCCGAACGATCCGCACGCCAGGCGTGGTGGCGGCGATGAGCGCCGCGACCGGGAGTCGGTCTGGACGATACCACCGCAGTTACCTGAGCGGTTCGAAATCGTCACTTACGGAACTCGTCGATTGGATTTGCCGCATCTGCGAAATATGCTGAATCGGGCAGCAGGTAAGGTGCCCCCCGACACCGGACCGCGCCGATTTGCTGCAATAGGGAAATTTGTCTGGATGTCGGGGGCCAGGCATTGCGGGTAATCTAGGAAGACATGACATCTTCAGCGCACGGTGTCTCGACGGCCGGCTTGCCAGGCGATCCCGGCGAGATGGCCAGGTCTGCGCCCAACGGTGGGCTAAGCTCTGGCGCCGCATCACAGCGAAACCTGTGCACGAGGCAAGGAGAGGCAGTGTCATGGTGATTGTTCGTTACTTCGCGGCGGCGCGCGTCGCGGCGGGGCTGGACAGTGAGGATGTAGAGGTCGGTGAAGCCGCTACTGTGGGTGACGCGCTGGACGTGATCACTGGACGGCATGGGGCGGAGTTGCACCGGGTGTTGGACGCTTGCAGCTTCTTGTTGGATTCGGTGGCGGTGCGGGATCGTGCGACGCCGCTGCGGCCCGGCGCCGAGCTGGATATATTGCCACCGTTCGCGGGCGGCTGAGTCGGCTAGTTCGGGAGTCTCATGGGCAGTTGACCCATTCCTCTGAACCGTCGGCGAATTCCTGACGCTTCCAGATGGGCAGCTGCAATTTCACCTCGTCGACCAGTGCTGCACACGCCGCGAAAGCCGCCGCGCGGTGCGCTGCGGCCACCCCGCAAGCCAATGCGGAGTCACCAATCTTCAGTGGCCCGATCCGGTGGCTGACCGCCAGCCCGAGCACCTCCGGATGCGCTGCGGCGACCTGTGCTGCCACCCGAGTGATCACTTCGCCGGCGCTGGGGTGGCTGGAGTACTCCAGCGCGTGCACGTGCCGGCCACCGTCATGGTCCCGGACGACTCCGGAGAAGCTCACCACCGCGCCGGCGGTTGAACGGCTCACCAGCCGTGCGTGCTCCTCGACGTCCAGCGGGTTCTCGGTGACCACCGAACGGAGCACAACCTGCGTGGGGGCTGGGTCCGGCAGCGCGGCAGCCGAATCGGCCTGTCCGTGTTCCTTTCCGGGTCGGTGTTGGTCTCCGGCCAGCGCCGGTTGGCCGGTCCCGCTACCGGTGTGGTCGGCGCCGTGGAGCTGCTCGACGGCGTGATCCAGTACCTGCTCGAGGACCGAGAGTCCATCGCGGACTCCACCGGTGGAGCCGGGCAGGTTCACGATCAGCGTGTGCCCGGCCACTCCGGCCAGCCCGCGGGAGAGCACCGCGGTCGGCACTGTAGGGAGCCCGGCCGAACGGATCGCGTCTGCCAGCCCTGGCAACCGGCGGTCCAGCAGCGGCTCAGTGGCCTCCGGGGTGCGGTCGGTAGGGCTGATCCCGGTTCCGCCGGTGGTGAGCACGACGTCGACCGCGTCGGCTACTGCCCCTGCGACCGCGTCCCGTACCGGCGAGCCGTCAGGGACCACTACCGGGTCGGGGGTCTGGTAACCACGCTGGGATAACCAGTCGACGATGACCGGACCGGTGCGATCGGGGTACACGCCCGCGGCCGCGCGATTTGATGCCACCACGACCACAGCGCGACGTGCTGTTGCTGTCATCGGTCCTCCTGGATCGTTTCAAAGGCTGCGGCGGGCAGCAGGGTGGTGGACGTCTCGGTCGAGGTCTCGGTGGACGTCCCAGCCGCTGGTTCCTCGTTCGGCGGCTCAGCCGGGGGCCGGGTCCAGGTACCGGTCTTGCCGCCTTTTTTGCGTTCCACCTGGACCGCATCGAGCACCGCGGCGGGGTCGACTGCTTTGACCATGTCGTGCAGGGTCAGCCCGGCGACGGCGACTGCGGTGAGTGCTTCCATCTCCACACCGGTGCGATCGGTGGTACGGACCGTGGCGGTGATCTGGACTTCGGAGCCGGTGGCGGCCAGTTCGACGGCGACCCCGGTCAGCGCGAGGGGGTGGCACAGTGGGACGAGGTCGGGGGTTCGCTTTGCTGCCATGATGCCGGCGATGCGGGCGGTGGCCAGCGCGTCGCCCTTGGGTAGTTGCTCAGCTAGTAGCAGCTGCACCACGTCTTCGGTGGTGCGAAAAACACCGGTGGCGACCGCTTCCCGCACGGAGGCGTTCTTCTCCGAGACGTCGACCATCCGCGCTGCGCCGCGATCATCCACATGGGTCAACCGGCTGTGGGAGCTCACCCGTCGATCCTAAGGCCGGGTCAGCGCCGATGGCGGTGCTGGACTCAGCGATCCCCCGGCCGAGGGTGGTCGTGGAACACGTTTGGCCCCCAGTTGGTAGCTGTTGAGAGCAGCTTGCGGAGGGGTTGGCGGTACTTGAAGGGCGGCCAAAACAAACGGAGGGGCTGGCACGTGGTGTGCCAGCCCCTCCGGGATGTGACGGTCAGGTCAGTGCGTGACCGGCAGGTGCGCCTCTACCGGCTGCGGCGGAGGAGCTTCTTCCTTCTGCTGCTTGTTCTCGTGGTGCTCCTCGCGGCAGCTGGCCGAGGAGACGATGATGGTCTCCAGCGCATCGTTGCCGTCTTTGGCGGTGAGCGCACCAGGGTTGAGTGCCTTGAGTGAGGTCAGCAGGTCGGCGACGGTGGGAGCACCGGCCGGTGATGCCGACTTTGCGTGCGCTTCCTGTACCTGAGCCATGGTGGGAACCTTGTACTTCGAGGAAGCAAGGCTCTGGAACAGGCTGAGGTCCTTCGCTGAGAGCGAATGACCATGACGGTCACCAGGCAGCAGTTCGACCACTGCGGCGTCGACGGTGAGTTCGTCCCGGTCCCGATGCTGGCGGTTGAACTCGACCTTGACCACTGGCGAGAGATCCAGCTCCTGGCCCGCGTACGGGGAGGAGTGACCGTCGCCATCAGTGCTGATGATCGAGGAGTCACCGTGGCCGTTCTCGCAGGTGGCCTCGAGTACCTTGAGCTTGAGCCCGAGGATGTTCACCTTGAGTGCCGTGGCCTTAGACCGGTAATGCTCAGCCTCGACCTTGAGCACTCCAACATAGATACCGTTGGATCGCGGGCCGGGCACCTCAAGCAGGGCCTTGCGCTCGTCTGGGGGAGCTTCCACTCGCGGAGTGGGCGAGATGGGCAGTAAGCCGTACGCGGCGATACCGAACGCCGACGCGGTGGGCTCTTCGCCTGCGGAGCCGGACAGGGTCCCCAGCAGCAGGGCCGCGACGGCGGTGGCAGCACCGACGCTAGCAGCACTGGCGCCGGCGAGCTTCCTACTGTTCACATGCTGTCCTTTCATTGGTTCAGTTCTCATCGATGAGCACAAGAGTCCCCAGGGGAACTTGCTCTAACTGGTGGAGCGCATCCTTAGGCACCCGGATGCAGCCATCGCTAGAGCGGGTACCGAAGACGTTGGCAGTGGGCCAGGTGTGTATCGCGACGGTTCCCGGGCCGCCACCGAAACTGTCCAGGGTGGGACTGTGCGTACCCAGCGGCAGGATCACCGGTGAGTATCGCTGCGCCGAATCACTGAACGAGCCCAGCAGGAACGTACGTCCCGGCGGGGTGGGTGCGGATAGCTTGCCGGTACCCACCGTCCAGTTACCTTGGCGCTGACCCCCCTTGAACAGCTCCATGCTGAGTGAACGAAGGTGCACCCGGATGAGATACGGGCTAACCGCCCGATCGAGTGCAGTATTGGTGATCCAGCCGGCCGAGCCGTTGGGCCGCGAGGGGAGCAGCACCTGCACCCAGCCAGGTTGCTCGGCGATCACCGGCAACCAGGTTTCACCGATCTGCTGGGGGTCGAGCCGGGCAAGAGCGTCGCCACCAGGTGATTCGTAGACCACGACTTCTCTGCGGGGGTGCACCACCGTGCCGTCGGTGGCACCGACTGGACCTGGGTCCAGGGGAGCGCCCTCGAGCGCGGTGTAGGTGGTGCTCAGTGGCAGCGTCGAGATGTCTGCCGGGGGTCGGGCCGGCGGGACCGAGATGGTCGAGGCGGGCACCGGGGGCATCTTGACCGGTGCTGCCTGCTTCTCGGGACTCTCGGGCGGTACCAGGAAGGCCACCGCCACGATGATCAGTACGACCAGGAGCGCACCACCGGCTGCGCACGCGATCAGGTAAGGACGGTCGCGCAGCCGGAACTGTTCGGAAGGAGGACGTTGAGCCATGACCTCTTGCACTGTCGGACGAGCGGGACGGTTGGCTCGCCCTCCCCGAGCGGGCGATCCCGCTCGACCAACGACGCACCGGCCGCGCGGTGACGGCACCTTAACGAAGCCGAAAGAGGATCCTGCGGGGGCCCTGTCAGTCGGGCCTAGCCCTAGTCCGCGTCGCTGCGGTTGATCTCGGTCTGCGGGTGCTCGTACGGGAGCTCGTCAGCGGGCAGCGGGAAAACGATCTCCCCGAACGGGGACAACGCGCCCTGGATGGGAGCCGCGAGTTCGCTGACTGGGTGGTCCTCGTCCGACCAGCTCGGCCAGGTCGGGTCGATGCGGTCGGTGCGCTTGGACACAGCTTCTCCTCGTCAGGTGGTGAGGCCGGCGAGTCCATTGTGCCCGATGGTCCGGTGGCTTGTTCACGGTGATCTGCGAGACCCCAGTGATATCCCGGATAAACCCGGTGGCACCGACCACGATGCCGGTGGGAGCGCTCGCTACCCTGAAGAGGATGCCCAGCACCGCACTCGGCGACTGGCTACGCTCCCGGGACGATGAGTCGCTGACCGCTCTACTACGAACCCGCCCGGATCTCGCCGTCCCCGCTCCAGCTGACTCGAAAGTCCTGGCGACCCGAGCCGCGATCCCGGCTTCGGTCGCCCGGGCCTGCGACGATCTCGACCGGTTCACCTTGACCGTCCTCTCGGCCCTGGTAGTGGCCGGTGCCGACACGGCACCGGCCAGCAGGGGGGCACTCGAGCAGCTACTCGGAGCCGGCGTCGCCGCCTGGCGTATCCAGCGCGCCCTGGATCAGCTGCGAGCTTGCGCCCTGGTGTGGGGCGGGGATCGGACACTTGAGGTGGTACCAGCGGCGCGCCAGATCCTGGGCCCGCATCCTGGCGGCTTGGGCCGCCCGTCCGTGGATCTCGCCGGTGTCGATCTCGATGATCTCCTCGCCGGGCTGGCTGAGGATGAAATGGGGATATTGCGCGCTCTGGCCGCTGGACCGCCGGTCGGTACCAGCCGGGACGCCGCACAGGTCGTGCCGATGGACCAGGCTCGCACGCCGGTGCAGCGTCTACTGGCCCGAGGCCTGCTGCAGCGCCTCGACGCGGGAACCGTGGAGCTACCCGCGCAGGTGGGTCTGGCGCTGCGCGGCACCCAGCCGCTCGGTCCTCTCGAGCTGGAGGAACCGCCCTTATCCACCCAGAGCTACGAGCCGTCCCTCATCGACTCGACGGCCGCGGGCGCAGTGCTCGACCTGCTGCGCCACACCGAGAAGCTGATCATTGAGTGGTCCGCGGAACCTCCCCCGGTGTTGCGCTCTGGCGGGCTGGGCGTCCGTGATGTGCGGCGAACAGCGCGGCTGTTGGGCCTCGATGAGGGCGCCGTAGCGCTGCTCGCTGAGGTCGCGGTCGCTGCCGGACTGCTGACCTGGACCGATGAGGGAGCGAGCACCGCGCAGCAGTGGTTGCCCACCACCGCCGCTGATTCCTGGCTCGTGGCCCCGCCGCAACGGCGCTGGGCTACACTGGCGCTCGGATGGCTTGAGCTGCCCCGGCTGCCCGGACTTGCCAGCACCCGTGACGACAAAGATCGACCATTGGCTGCGCTATCCGAGGAACTGCGCCATCCCCGTGCGCCCCAGCAGCGGCGCCGAATCCTGGAGGCGGTGGCAGAACTTCCCCCCGGTAGCGGCATCCGGCGACCCGAGGATCTAGCCGCGGTGCTCGGCTGGCGGGCACCGCGGCGCGACGGTCGGCGCCTCGGCGAGGTAGTGGCCTGGACTGTGCAGGAGGCCACCGTGCTGGGGATGCTGGCGCTGGGCGCGCTGTCCTCAGCCGGCCGGGCACTGCTGGACGACGGAGTGGCAGCCGCGTCGGCCGCTCTGGCCGCCGCATTGCCCGAACCGGTGGATCACGTGGTGGTGCAGGCCGACCGCACGGTGGTGGCGCCGGGGCCGCTCGAGCCCGGGCTGGCCCGCGAAATCGGCATGGTGGCCGACGTGGAGTCAGCGGGCGGTGCGACCGTGTACCGGGTCACCGAGGACACCGTGCGACGAGCGCTCGACGCCGGCCGTAGCGCTGCTGATCTGCACGAGTTGTTCCGGACTCGGTCGATCACCCCGGTGCCCCAGTCGCTGAGCTACCTGATCGATGACGTGGCCCGGCGGCACGGGCGATTGCGTGGTGGCGCCATGGCCGCCTTCCTGCGCTGCGATGACCCGGTGCTGCTCACGGAGCTGCTCGCACATCCGGTGGCTGCGCACTGCGGATTTCGCCGGCTCGCTCCTACTGTGCTGGTCAGCCCGTTGACGCTGGCCGTTCTCCTGGATGAGGTACGTGGCGCCGGATTCGCCCCGGTGGCCGAGGGTGCCGACGGGCAAGTGGTCGACCTGCGCGCCGGCGCCCGGCGGGCCAAGGCCCGCCCACCGGCGACGCGCCGTGCCGCCATCCCACCCACTCCCTCCGCCGAGCAGCTCACTGCTCTGGTGGCGGTGGTACGAGCCGGGGACGCTGCGGCTCACTCCACCTCAACCCGCATGCGCGGACCGGCGGTGATCGCAGGCGCGGTGTCCACCGGTGACACGCTGGAGCTGCTGCAGAGCGCGGCTCACACCGGCAGCAATGTATGCATCGGCTTCGTGGACTCGCACGGCGTGGCCAGCAGGCGGATCGTGCGGCCGGTGAGTGTGGGCGGCGGAGTCCTCGAGGGGATCGACCGTTCGGCCGACGAGCTGCGCCGATTTCCCCTGCACAGGATCACCTCCGCCGCCGTCGTGGCGGAGTGACTCACGGGCGCGCAGCGCCTTGCAGTTGGGCGCGTAGCTCGGGGGTCAGCAGCTTGCCGGCGCGGTCGACGAGCAAGGTCATCTCGTAGCCGATCAGGCCGATGTCGCAGTTCGGCGAGGCCAGCACGGCCAGGCTGGATCCGTCGCTGATGGCCATGGTCAACACGATGCCGCGTTCCATCTCCACAACGGTCTGGATCACCCCGCCGGCATCGAAGCAGCGGGCCGCGCCCTGGGTGAGGCTCACCAGACCCGAGGTCACGGCAGCGAGCTGGTCGGCGCGATCCCGGGGCAACCCGGAGGAAGGGACCAGAAGCAGCCCGTCGGCTGAGACCACGACCGCATGGGCCACTCCGGGCACCTGCTGCACGAAGCTATCCACGAGCCAGCCGAACTGGCTGGGCTGGACCGGATGCTGGGGCGCTGCTGCCGTCACTGCTCGTTCTCCTCGAAAGATCCGTACTGGGAAGGTCGTTGCAGGCTGTCAGCCCACGCGGGCTGCTCATCAGAAGCAAGGCGGGCATGCCGCCCGACGCGCAGCCCGCGCTGGTACCTACTCAACCGGCCGCGGACGGCGTCCGGGGTGCGGACCGGACCGACCGGCACCGGCAGCACTCGGCCGTCGGCGCTGGATACCAGATGCGCGCGGGGCTGCCGTTTGGGCAGCCCGGAGCGGGTGACTTCGTGATCATTCGGGACGTCCAGCGCCTGGGCTGCCTGCCAACCCTCGTCGAAGGGAGACCACCAGTCGGACGCGCTGGGCGGCTCCATTCCACTCGACTGGCCGGCCTCGATGGACTGCCGCTCGCGGAACCACGCCGACACCATCTCGAAGATCTCTTCACGGACCTCGTGGGGCTGCCCGGTCGGCGCGGCTCCATCCAGCGACGCCGGAGTCGCGGGCGGCATCAGATGGCCCGGTACGGGAGTCCCGAGCGGGTCGGTGGCGGTCGCGGCGGCTTCGGATTCCCAACCCCCGCTCGAGGTTGGACCGTCAGGCTGAGATTCGTAGTTGCCGAAGAGCTCGAGCCACTCCTGCTGTGCCGTGCGCGGTCGCTCCGGTGCGCTGACACCCAGCGAGGTCGGGCTGAACAGGTCCGCCGGGGTGGACTCGTCGACCACCGATACCTGCAGCGGCAACCGCTCCTCGGCGCCCTTCCACGGGGCGGGGGCCGGCTCACCAGCCCGGTCGGGACCAGCTGGTCGCCCAGCATTTGTGTTCGGGACGCCGGCATTTGTATTCGGGACGCCTGCCGCGGCACGCAGGTCGACCATCACCAGCGCTGAGGGCACCGAGACGGTCGCAGTGATCCCGCTCCCGCCGGCGCGAGGATGTAGCTGCACCGTGATGCCGTGCCGGGCAGCCAGACCACGTACCACGAACAGGCCGGCCCGACCGAGGAATGAGGGGTCGGCCGCCGGCGTCGACGCGAGCCAGGCATTGATCGCGTCCAGGTCGTTGGCGGGAAGGCCGGGTCCGAGGTCGGTGATCTCCACCACCAGGCCGTTGTCGGCGGTGAGCGAGCTGGCCAGGGTCACCGTGGTGCCCTGCGGTGCGACGCCGACGGCGTTGTCGAGCAACTCCGCGGTCAGGTGGATCACGTCAGTGACCACCGGCGCCGTCAACCTGGCCGACGGGGTCGGGTGCGGAGTCACCCGGTGGTACTCCTCGATCTCGGCGACCGCATCGCTGAGCACGTCGAGCACCGGTACCGGTCCTTCCGCATTGCGGTGCACCGTCCCGCCGGCCAGCAACAGCAGGTTCTCGCTGTGGCGCCGCATCCGGGTGGCCAACCGGTCCAGCTGGAGCAGGGTAGTTCCCAGCTCAGCGCCGGGTGCCGCAGCCCGCAACTGTTCGAGCACCCGCAGTTGCCGGTCCAGCAGGCCCTCGTTGCGCCCGGAAAGCCGGACGAACACATCGCTGAGACTGCAGCGAAGCTGCGCCTGCTCGGCGGCAAGCCGCACGGCCTGGGCGTGAACGGTGTCGAATGCCCTGGCTACCTGGCCGACTTCTTCCCGGGAGTGCACCGGCACCGGCTCGACAGCCGTCTGGCCGGGGGCGCCGTCGGCGGTTCTCAACTGCTCGGCAGCCTCCGGCAGCCGCCGGTCAGCGACATCGAATGCCGCCGTACGCAGCGCGCGCAGCGGTTGCAACAACGAGCGCATTACCAGTACCAGCAGCACCACCGCCAGCGACAGCAGCACGGCGACCGCGGCACCGTCCCAGAACGCCTCACGCGAGGCGCGATCGCCGCGGGCTGCGGTCTCCGTGCGCAGCCCGTTGAGCAGGATGTTCTGCTCCTGGCGGATCGTCTCGACGGTGCCCACCCCAGCGGAGTTCCAGTCATCGGGAACCGTCTCCAGGGGTGCTCGCCGCGCCGCCCGGTCCAGCGCGGCACCCAGTAAACGCTTCTGGTCCACCACAACCCTGGTACCGAAGTGGGCCTGCCGTTGGGCGAGGGACATCGCTTGACCGAACTCGTCGGCAGCGGCATCGAACCGGGCGTCGGCAATGCGCAACGTCGCCTGCTGCTCCACCGGCAGGATGCCGGACAGCAGTCCCACCAGCAATACCGCGTGCTCCCAGGAAGCCTGCTCCTCCGCGATAACCAGCGCCTTGACCCCGTCGGCCTGCCGGGCCAGCTGATCGGGCACACCGACCAACGCTTGGCGGTCGAGGCCGATCAGCACACCGATCAGGTCGGAATACCCGGCGATCGTGTTATTCGCGTTGGCAAAGCCTGGGCCGGCGGGAGGGCGCAGCGCAGCCTGCCGCAGAGCAGCGAGCCCGCCGAGCCGGCTCATCCCGGCCCGGTGAGCAGTGGCCCACTGCTCACCGGCGGCGGCCGGGAAGGTCTCGGCACCCTGGCCCGCGCCGCGCAGCCTCGTGACGGATGCGTCCACCCGCTGAAACTGAGCCTGCAACTGGACGGGCTCCGGGGCCCGACCGCTGGCCAGCGACGTGGCGAGCCGGTAGCGCTCCCCTTGCAGGTTGTACACCACGAGACCCAGCTGCTGGGCGAACCCGATCTGGCGGGCCAGCGCATCGAAATCGTGTGCTCGGCGCACCAGGTCAGTGACCCGCAGCACCCCGAGCACGCCGGCCAGGAGCAGCGGCACCAGCAGCACCGCCGTGAGCTTGGTCCGCAACCGCCAATCCCGCAGCCGCCACCGGCCACCGCGGCGCGCCTCCGCTGCACTCGCACCGACATTGGCGACCGCAGACGCGGAGCCGACGCCCAGCGCAGCCAGTCCTCCGCGCACCGTCGAACGGGATCCGCCCGGGCGCCCGGAGGGCGGTTTAGCCCTCACCTCATAGCCCGCCACGCTGCGCACTCTCCCAACTCGGTCTCATGTGCGAGCCGCTACCGACCTCCGCA
Organism: Pseudonocardiaceae bacterium; assembly: GCA_036501085.1. Classification (GTDB taxonomy): domain Bacteria; phylum Actinomycetota; class Actinomycetes; order Mycobacteriales; family Pseudonocardiaceae. Next base: position 28,262 of record DASYAZ010000059.1, read on the forward strand.
TGGCGTGCTCAACCAGCGCGATGAGGGTTTTCTTGGTTGATTCCCGCTCACGCGCGTCGCACGGAAGAATGGGTACGCCGGAGTCGATGGCCAGGGCTTCGCGTACGTCCTCATTGCTGTGACTGAGAACGCCGTCGAAACAGTTGATCCCGACGACGTAGGGCAAGCCGCGATCCTCGAAGAAGTCCACCGCTGCGAAGCAGTCGGCCAACCTGCGGGTGTCTACCAGCACGACAGCACCGATCGCCCCGCGCACGAGGTCATCCCACATGAACCAGAAGCGATGCTGGCCCGGGGTGCCGAACAGGTAGAGGATCAATTCCGAATCCAGCGAAAGGCGGCCGAAGTCCATCGCCACGGTGGTGGTCGACTTCGACGGGGTGGCAGCGAGGTCGTCCACCGAGGTGCTGGCATCGGTGAGCACGGCCTCGGTGGTCAGCGGCGCTATCTCGGACACCGAGCCCACGAACGTCGTCTTGCCCACACCGAACCCACCGCCGACAACGATCTTCGCGGACATCACGCTCGGCCCAGCGGTGTCCTGAGTCGCTAGCGGGCCGGATCGAGCCGGGTCGGGCCGCCCCGGGGCCGCAGACGGCCCCCCGGGGGACCATGGCCGATCAGAGGCCCTATGAGAGTCGACGAAGTCCACTCAATACCCTTTCCATCAAGGCCAGGTCCGGTGTGTCACCGGAGCTGTAGGCACTGCGGTGCACCGTGACCAGGTTCAGGTCCGCCATGTCCGCCAGCAGGACTCGGGCCACGCCCAGCGGCAGGGATAGCAGAGCGGCCACCTCGGCCACCGATCGGGGGTCGCGGCACAGCTCGGCGACCGCGCGGTGTTCTTCACTGGTCAGCACCGCCACGTCGTAACCATGGTCGCTGGTGGACACCAATGTCTCGATTCCGAGGTCGAATACCGGCGAGGTACGACCCCGGGTCCAGGTGTAGGGCCGCACCACGGACGCGGGGATCGCCGGCTCGTTCCACTCCTCAGGTCCCGCCGGTGCCTCCACCGGTGGGACGACGGGCCGCTCCACCGGAACCGGCTGCGAGCTGGCTGGAGCAGCTGATGAGCGGGCCGATCGCTTGCGATGGCCGCCCAGTCGCCAGGAGGGGCCACCACTGAGGTTGTTCAGCACCTCCGCAAACGACTGATCGTCACCGTTATCGCTGCCTGTTCTGTTCACCACCACATCACCGTTGCGTCACCCTTGCTCAACGACCCATCGCACCGTGCAACTGGGTACGCGATTGCGGAGTGAGCTGCTGTCCGACCCGATCGACCAGCAGCGTCATCTCATAACCCACCAATCCGATATCGCAGTTCGGGGCCGCCAGCACCGCAAGGCTGGAACCATCGCTGATCGACATCAGCAGCATGATCCCGCGGTCCAGCTCGACCACTGTCTGCACAACCTGGCCGGCATCGAAACACCGAGCGGCTCCCTGAGCCAAACTGACCAGCCCGGAGGCAACCGCGGCGAGCTGGTCGGCACGATCCCTGGGCAGGTGGTTCGACGCGGTGAGGGGCAATCCCTCGGCGGAGACCACCAGCGCATGAGCCACCCCCGCCACCCGGGCGACGAAGTCGTCGACCAACCAGCCGAAGCGTTCCCGCTGTGGAACGGTCACTTCGCGGCCTCCTCGCCGTCATGCTGCGCTGGCTGCGCGACCGACGGATCCGCGCCCTCCGGCTCCTGCTGGATGCTGCGGCGGGTCAACCGGCCCTCACGGATGCCCTGCTGGTAGCTGGAGAGCCGGCCGCGGATCGACTCAGCACTGCGCACGGGCACATTCGCGGGCTCGCCACTACTCACCGCACCGGGAACCAGGAGCGCCCGAGGCTGGCGCCGGGGCAGGCCCATGGCGGTGATCTCGGCATCGACCGGCCTCGCTAGCGCCTCGGCCGCCCGCCAGCCCTCGTCGGCGCCACCCCAGTCCGCCGACTGCGCGCCAGCAGGCTCCGCAGCTTCCGGGTCCGGGGCCGGGGCCGGCTGGGCTGGTGTCGGCTGGCTCACGGCAGGTGCTGCTCCGACGGTAGCGGTCCCGGCTTCGGCCAGCGTCCGGCCCGGCTGCCGGCGAGTCAGCGGCAGCGGTGCCGCCGGTTGAACTGTGGCCATCGCCTGCGTCGGTGTGTCATCCGCCGCGGGGGCATCCGGCAACGGGGCATCCGGCAACGGGGCATCCCGCGTCGGGGCCTGCCGGGTCGGCGCGTCCCCCATCGCTCCGGCTGGACCGCGCACCGACGGCGCGGTCCAGCGGACCGGAACCGCCTCGTGCTCCTTGAACCATGCGGACGCGACGTCATCGAAGATCGGCGTCGAGTGCTGGAGCGTCACTCGGGGTCCCGGTCCGGCCGCTGCCGACCGCGTTGGCCGGAACAGATCCTTACCGGATCCCCCGCTGGGAATCTCCGGTTCCGGACCGGCTTCCTGCGGGCTGGCCGGCGGTCCGGGTGGGGCCGGCGGTGGGTCTCCCGGTGCCGGCCGCTTGCTGATCCGCTTCGCCAACCCGGAGTCACGCCTGGGCAGATCACCCTCACCAGGCTGGTCACCCCGCTGGGGATCGTCCCCGTTGCTGGGGTGACTATCGGCGTGGTGGCCATAGACCGGATCAGCACCGGCCTGGGCAGCCACGGCGAGGCCATTGTCCCGCGCGCTGTTCTGAACGTTGTCCGGAACACTGCCCTGCGGCCCCTCCGCCACCACGTCGATCTCAGCGGTGAGCTCGGCATCGCTGTCGGCATCGCCGTTGAGGTCATCTGGGACTTCGGCGGCGATGTCGCCGGTGTCTGCGTTGTCGTCCCCGGTGTCTGCGTTGTCGTCCCCGGTGTCTGCGCTGTCGTCGCCGGTACCTGCGCTGTCTTCCCCGGTGCCTGCGTTGTCGTCCCCGATGCCTGCGCTGTCTTCGGTGTCACCACTGCCGACCTCAGCGTCGGTGTCAGTACCAGGGTCACCGTGGACATCGGAGCCGGCCGCATCAACCACATCAACCACATCAACCGCGGGGACGGCGTCGGTGCTTGCGCCGGTGCCGGTTCGAGCACCGACCCCGCGATCGGAACCGTGATCGAGCTGTGGACCGGTGGTCGAACGAGGATCCGGGACGCCCCCCTCGGTGCCGACCGGCTCAGCGCCACCCACTACCCGAGGCTCGACTGACTCCGATGCCACCCGCACCAGTCGCGGAGGCATGATCACTGATGCCCAGACGCCGGTGCCTCCGTCGCCGCACCGCAGCTGCACCAGGATGCCGTGCCGGCCGGCCAGCCGGCCGACCACGAACAGACCCATTCGGCGGGAGACCGAGCCGTCGACCACTGGCGGTCGGGCCAACCGCGCGTTGGCCTCGGCGAGCTCGCGTTCGTTCATCCCGACACCGCGGTCGGCAACCTCGATCGTGATCGACCCATCAGGGGAGAAGTCGCTGGAGACCCGCACGTGGCTCTCCGGAGGCGAGAACTGGGTTGCGTTGTCCAGCAGCTCCGCCAGCAGGTGCACCAGGTCGCTCGCGGCCCGTCCCAGCACCAGAACAGCTGGTGGTTGTTGCAGCACCAAGCGCTGGTACTGCTCGACCTCCGATACCGCGGCCCGCAGCACGTCGACCAGCCGGACCGGCCGGCCGGAGCGGCTAGCGGCATCAGTACCCGCAAGGACCAGCAGGTTCTCACTGTTTCGCCGCATCCGGGTGGCGAGGTGGTCAAGCTGGAACAGGTTGTCGAGCTGTTTCGGGTCCTGCTCACCGCTCTCCAGCCGGTCGATGAGCTTGAGCTGACGCTCGACCAGACCCTGGGTGCGACGCGAGAGGTTGACGAAGATGTCGTTGACATTGGAACGCAGTTGGGCCTGCTCGCTGGCCAGCCGGACCGCTTGGCTGTGCACCTCGTCGAACGCGCGGGCGACCTGCCCGATCTCCTCGCGGGTACCCACCGGAACCGGCTCGATGGCGGCCTCGGGGAGATCACCCTCGCGGATGCGGGCCATCGCCTCGGGTAACCGCCGGTCGGCAACGTCCAGCGCCGTTCGCTTGAGCACCCCCAGGGGCCGCAGCAGCGCCCGGGTCACCAGGATGCCGACCAGCACACCCAGACCTAGCGCGAAGAACAGGACGACCGAGTTCAGACCAGCCGTGGTGCGCACCTTGTCCAGCAATGCCTGCGCGGTCTGGCCGACCTGCTGTCGCAGGCCTTTCTCGACGTTGACGTAGTTTCCGATGACCACCGCGGTGCGCTGATCCCACTCCTGCGGCGCGGTGTTCAACGGCTCGCCCGCAATGCCGCGGTTGAGCACCAGCTGCAACATCCGCTGCCGGGCCAGCTCAGCGTCCTGGCCGATGCCATTGATGACCTTGGCGCGCTCGGCGGGCGGCAAGGCCCCCCGAACCGCGTCCTGATCGGTTGCCAGCCGGACAGTGGCGGTCCGCAGCTCGTCGATCTGGCCGGGACCGAGACGGTTGGTGTACAGCGCCGCGGAGACAATCGCGTGCTGGTGGCTGATCTGTTCCTGAGCAGCGACAAGGGCGTGTACGGCGGCAGCCTCGTTGGTGACCGCGACGTCATCGAGCTGGCGGGTCAGCGTGGAATCCAGCTCAACCAGCGGGTCGATCGCATCGCTGTACTCGGTGACCACCACCTCGACCGGGCCGAATCCGGTGGTCACGCTGGCCCGCAACGGTCCCAGTGCGCCGAGGGCGGCCAGCGGCGAACGGGCGAAGTCCAGGCCGCGGACCTGGTTGGCGGCTTCGGCCACCGTGCGCACCCCGTTATCGACCGCGCGGAACTGCGTATCGAGGCTCCGCCGATCCCCCATCCGGCCCTGAGCGACGAACGCGGTGGAGAGATCCCGCTCGTGCGCTATCGCGGTGATGAGATCGGACAGTTGTTGCTGAACGCGCACAATCTGAGTGATCCGGGCATAACCCGGTGCCGCCCCAGCCTGATCCACGATCCGCAGCACCCCGGCGACGAGCGCGACGACGGTCGGCACCAGCAGGACCGCGGCCAGCTTGACCACCACTGGCCAGTTGCGCCAGTACCAGCGGGACCGGGAGGTTGTCCGGCCGGTCTGCTCCCGTGACGCCTCTGTTGCCCCGGCCACTCCGTCCTTCTCAGAAGGGCTGAGCACAGCGGTCATATCCAGCCTCCCGCGGCAGCCGGGAGTCGCGAACTACTCGCTGGCACGGTGGGGTCCCTCCCCGGGGTCGACGGTGGGCGGGCATCCGGCTCGCCACAAGTCACCGCAGTCGTGGGCAATCCGCGCCGCACGGACAAAAAACCTCTGGCGCCGGGCCGGATGCGCCCGATGTAGGGCACGGACGATACGACGGGCTGGACCGGGCCGTCCCGCGGGTCTCGTTACCGTGCTCCCTGACCGATGACGGCGCCAGTCTCCTCGCCGGACAACACCCGCCCGGACGAGGAACCCTTACCCCCATGGGGGGCAAGGTGCTACCGAATGTAATTACTTTCCACCTAGAAGAAGCACACCCCGACCCCCACTCCCGACATGGAGCCATATCGGGCTACGAGAGCCCCGAATACCCCGATATGGCTCCATGTCGGGAGAAGATGGATGTGGGGGGCGGGAGGCCGGGTGGCATGCCTGCAAGACTGGTGACATGAGCTCGACGCCCGAGGCCGGACCGCTCATCGTCCAGTCCGACAAGACGCTGCTGCTGGAGGTCGACCACCCCGCGGCGGGCGCGGCGCGGGCGGCGATCGCGCCCTTCGCCGAGCTCGAGCGCGCGCCGG
>DASYAZ010000060.1:0-31889 GCA_036501085.1 Pseudonocardiaceae bacterium
CGAGACAGCACGGGGTGCCCGTCGTCGATGGCCTGCTGCAACGTCACCTCGGCCCGGTTGAGCTGTGACTGCTTTGAATCAATGATCACTGCCGGGCGCGCGACGCCGTCGAGGAACCGTGGCTCATAGGCGTACACCCCATCCTTCGAGCGCGGCGGCGGCAGGGCGAATTTGGTCGGCGCGACCGAGGCGTGCTCACCCCCCGCGGGCCGCAGTTCAGTGGTCGAGGTCAAGCAGCTAGGTCCACCAGCCGCAGTAGCCTGGAGAAGAAGATCAAGAGTCACGGCGAGCATGCACACTCCAAAGAAGGCCAAGGACTGGTAGGCGTCAGAAACGAAGAGCTACAAGAGGATCCACCACAGCACCGACAAAACCCATCCAGTAGCAACTGCTCTACAGTCAGTAGTTGATTCCGTGATCAACTCGGCTGGCGGAGCCAACAGTGCCGGACGCCCAGCCACCCAGCCCCGCACGGAAGGTTTCCTGCCGTGCTCCCGCACCGCCTGATCGAGGATGGGTTCCCACACGACACTTCACCGCCATGGTCTGCTGACTGGCGCTGCGCAAAGGTGCGAGCTTGACCCGTCGGGCACGCTGGTCGGTGTGATGGTGAGGTTGCTAACTGAGGGTGATCTGGACCGCGGGCGGCCGCCGGATCTGACCAGCCCGCACTGGCGCTGTGGAATCGTTGATCCGACCTCGGGCGCCGTGTGCACGCGACGCCCCCATGGCAACGGTGTGCACCACAAGGGTTGGGCGGCGGTGCAGGGCGCTGGCCGGTCCACCCGGTCGGTGAGCTGGGCCGGCGGTACCGCGCGGGCGATGGTTGTTGACGGCTATGTCTGGTCTCGGGTTCCTGGGACTGACGTGGAGGTGCGGGCCCTGACTGACCGGCCGTTGGCGCTGCGTTACCGGCCGCGGGCCTGACCTGGCGCCGGTCACCCACGGCGTACCGGAAACGATCACCCCCAACGCTGAAGGTGTCGTAGGGATCACGGTGTGTTGGGCGACCAGTGGGTCGGTGTTCTGGTGGGCGTGGGGTCAGCGCAGTCGGTTGTGCAGGGCGGTGCGGCTGGCGCGGGTTGCGCGTCCCGGGCCCAATTCGGACCGGGGTCGTTGGGGGATTGGTCTGCTGGCACCGGTGGGTGCGCAGGCGCGGGGTGCGCGCTAGGCGAGCGTCGGCGGATCGTGCCTTGATCGGTGGCGGGCGGTGCGGGTACTGCGCCGGCGGGTGGCGCGGTGGCGTCGTTGGCCGCCGGGCCCGGTGCGGCGGGGGTGGGACTGGCCGCGGGCGCTGGTGTGGCGGGCACGGGGGTGGGGAGGTCGGTGGGTGCTGGTGTCACCGGGCTGGCCGCGGGGATGGCGGGGTTGAGGGAGGCAGGCGGGTGAACTCCGGCAGCTGGTGGTGGGACTGAGCTGCGGGCGCTGTGGGAGACCAGTAACGGCACCGCGACGCCAACAGCGGCGAGCGCGAGGCAGCCGGTGATCACTAGTGGTCGGGGCCGCAGCGACACCGCCCAGCGTCGCGGGGGCCGGGTCCATGCTGGTGCTTGGTTGGCTCGGGACTGCGCCTGGAGAGCCTGGAGCATCTCCTGGCCGTGGCTGGGTCGGCTGCTGGGTTGTTCGTTACCGGTGGGGAGATTTGCCGCCTCGGCCCAGGGCCATGGGGGCTGAGGTGTGCTGTCTGTGGGTAGTTGTTCGGGCTTCAACTCGGTCCCCCTGCCTGGTCGGTGGGCGTGGTGGTCGCTTGGTGGGGGGTGAGGGCCATCGGGTCGTGCGGATGGGTGGCACGGCCCGATGGCCCTCGTCGCGCGTCGGGAGCTGGGGCTACCCAACGCGGGCCTGGGTGAGTTCACGTTCCGGTGGCGGGCTGTAGGGGGCTGGGGGTCGCTGGCGGGGTTGGGTCTGCGTAGACCTCGGGTGGTGGTGTGTGTCCGAGGGGTCGTTCGACGGTGTGGTGGCGGGGGCCGCAGCGGGCGAATGGACCGGTGTCGGAGGTCAGCGGGGCGAGCACGACGCGGTCGAGGTAGTCGAAGTAGGTGACCAGTGCGGTGCCGCCCGCGTCGCTGAGGGTGACCCAGGCTTGGCGTGCTGCTTCGAGGCGGGCGATGGCTTCGGCGTGGTCCCACCAGCATTGGCACCATTTGGGTGCCCCGTCGGTGGTGGGGACTTTCCGGGCGATCAGGGTGGTGATGTTGTTTTCCACCCAGGGCACCAGGGTGGTCATGTCCACGCCGTGGCCGGTCTTGACGTTGGCGGTGTCGTTCGCCGGGCTCGCGGTCTGCTCGGTGGTGGTGGCCGGGTCGTCGATCGCGGCCTGTTCGGTGGTGGCGCGGATTTGTTCGGCGGTGTGGCTGGCTAGCTGCGCGGTTTCTGTGACGTAGGTTTCGATGTCGTCGAGGGCTTGACTGGTGATAGTGGTGCGGGCGTCCACTCGGTCCAGTTGCTTGCCGAGTTGATCCAGTTCGCCGCGGAGCAGCTGGATTTCCTCGCGCAGCTGCTGGATCGGGGACTCCGGGTGGTCGGGGGTCATCGGGCCTGCTGCTGGGTGAGTTCGCGGTGCAGGGCCGCCCCGATGGGGTTGTTGGGGCCGAGGGCGGCGGCGGCAGCGTGGCGGACTTGTTCGGTGGCTGTGGCGGCGTGTTCGGCGAGGGTGTCGGCGTCGGGTTCGGTGTACCAGGGCAGCAGCTGAAGCAGCGCGGGGCGGCGGCCGGAGGCGATGAGCACGGCTTGGGTTTTGGGCATCGCGGCGACGTCGGCGGCGGTCATGATGCGTTCGCGGCGGGTGCTGCGGCTGACCGATCCGCCACCGCGGCCGCTTTGGGTGGTGTCGTGCGCGATGTCGTGCTCGCCGACTAGTCGGGAGACTTGTTCGCAGAATTCGGCGTCGTGGACTCCGGCGCCGATGAGTTTGATGGTGGCCGCTGACCATAGTTTGTGCATCCCTGCTTGGCTCCAGACCGCGACGCCTTGTTGGTAGCTCTGCAGGATGGTGATGACCGGGATCGACATTGATCCGAAGTAGGAGTACAGGTCGGGGAGGTCTTTGATCGGGCAGATGTTCGCGGCCTCGTCCAGGACGATCCGGGGTGGTGGTTCGCATCGTCCGCCGCGGGCCGCGGCGATTTCGGCGGCGGTTTTCAGTAGCCGGTCGACCAGGGCGGCCACCACGGGGGCGGCGGTGCCGGCGCCTTCTTTGGTGAGCAGGTACAGGGTGTCGCGGGGTCGTCCGTCGGGGCTCGGGCTGGGGGTGTAGCCGGCGAAGAACTGCCACGGGTCGAACTCGGTGATGCGTTTGGTTCGCGGTGCCCCGCCTTGCCAGGTGGCGGGTGGGGTGACGTAGCGGGCGACCGCTTCGACTTCCAGGGGGCCCAGTGCGGTTAACGCGGTCTCATACAGCCCGCCGCGCTGTTCGGGTGGGGCTTCCATGGTGGCCCGCAGCGATGTCGCTACCTCCACCAAACTGGCTGCTTCGAGGAGGTCGGCGGGTTCTTCGGCGCGGGTGGCCAGCCAGCGCCGCACATCGCGCAACGATCTGGCGGGGGCGGCGACGGCGGCGGCGAGGATGTGCTGGGCGAGTAGCCGTGAGCTGGCGGGGGTGAAGTAGGGGTCGGCGCGGTCGGATCCGCCGCCGACGGTGGCGATGAAATGCGCGGCCAGCTGGGTGGCGGTGGCCATGTCGGTGACCGCGGCCAGCGGGTTCCACCACCAGTCCTGGGCGACTCGGGCGATGCCTTGCGGGTCGAGGACGAACACCCGCCCCACTTGGGTGCGGCCGTGCACGGTCAGGGTGTAGGCGTCGACCTTGTTCGAGGTGGTGATCACCGGGCCGGGGGCGCCGAGGACCGCGGGAACGACTAGCGCGCTGGTCTTGTTCGACCGCGGCCCGCAGATCTCCAGCACTACGTCCTCGTGGGAGGCCAGGACATCGTGACCGCCGCGGAGCCGACCTAGCCGCAACCCGAGTTCTCCTCCGGTGACCCGGTGATGTTTGTCTAGGGTGGGCCGCAGCTGCCGGGCCCGCGCCACGGCGGCCCGCCCGGTGAGATCTCCCAACTCTCGGCGCGAGGCCATCGCCGCGCCGGGTCGACCCGAGGTGTAACCCAGGACTCGTGACGCGCCGAACCCGGCGGCCGCCAGCACCGCCACGGTGGCGGCCAGTAGTAGGGCGAAGATCATCCAGAACATCACTGGGGAGCCCCCGGCGCCGATCAGCCCCGGCAGGCCAGCGCCGAGCACCGCACGCAGCAGGGGCGCACCGACGGCCGGGACGGGGTACCCGGCGCCGGCGGCGGTCCGGGCGGCGGCCCAGGTCGCGCCGAGCAGTCCGGCGCTGGCGCTGATGACGGCGATCAGCGCCAACGGGCCGGCCAGGCCTGGCGGGGGTGGTCCGGTCGGTGAGGTCACTGCTCCCGCCGCCAGGCCCGGTCGGTGTCATAAAGGTCGCGTTCGGCCGCGACGAGGTTCAGCTGCACGGGTAGTCCCATCCGTTCCCCGCTTTTAAGCAGGTAGCGGCCCCGGCCGGGGTGCGCTGAGCCGGCGATCCAGGTGGGTGGGGCAGCCCAAGAGCGCACCATGGCGGTCTCTTGAGAGGTCATCGGGGTGATCCGACGGATCCCGTCGAGCTCCTTATCGGCCATCCCACCCAGCACCATGATCCCGGCCCGAGACGCCATGCCGCGGGCCTTGGCCCGATCGGCCTCGGTAGGCAGCGCTTCGAGGTCGTCCAGGGAGTGGGTGACCTGGAAGGAGATCTCACCCCGGTGGCGGTTGAGGCGGGTGACCCGGTCGGACATTTCCACCAGGCCGGGGGCGACCCGCAGGGCCCGCCACAGCTCGTCTTGGACCCGCACCACGTTGCGGCGCTGCCCCAGAGCGGCGGCGCCGTCGATCATCGCCGCGGCCCACGCCCACGAGCACAGCATCGCCGCGGCGACCACCTCGTCGTCGTCGTCATCCAGGGCGGAGATGTCCAGTGACATCGCCGGCGTTGACAGGTCGGCGGTGACGGAGGATTGGCGGTCGAACATGCCGCGGATCGCGCCCTGGCACAGCAACCCCAGGCTGTTGATCAGATCCCGCAGTTCCCGACCGAACTCCTCGACGGTGCTGGTTGCCGCGATCCGCAGCAACTCCTGCGGTGGGGTGGTCAGCTGGGCCAGTACGTCGGGGATGATCGGCTCGCCCTGCTGCCCTTGTGCGGCGAGGTCCAGGGCGGCACCCAGGATGAGGCGTTCGGTGACGCTGATTTGCCCGCGGCGCACGATCACCACTAACGCCTCCAACAGGGACAGCTGCCGGGCGCGGATCGTCTCGATCAACCGGTCCCGGGCCGCGCCGGAGGTCCGCGCGGCGGCTGCACGGAGTGGTCCGGCGTCGAGGGGGTTCAGGGTGTGGCGGCCGCGGCCGATCCGCCAGACCCGCCCGCCCAGCGCCTCGACCAGGTCGGAGTACTCGCCCTTGACGTCGCCGGGGATCACTGCCGCGGCGCCGAAGCAGATCAGCCCGGTCAGCATCCGCTTGACGATGGTGGACTTGCCGATACCAGGCTGGCCCTGGACCCACACCCCGGTGTTGGACACGAGGCCTTCGCGGAGCCACTCGGCCGGGTCCAGGCCGACCGGTTCGGCGGTGAGCATGTGCCGCCCGATCGGCACCCCCGGCGTCGCCGCGCCGCTGGAGAGCGCGAACGGGTACAGCCCGCACACCTGGGCGCTGGTGGCCTGATACACCATCCCGCCCTCGACGTTGGCGCTGCGCCCGCCACCGGGGGTGGCCCACCCCCACGCCCGTGGGGTCGGCCGATCGGCGAAGTGCCCGGTGAGCAGCGCCTCACCCGAGACCTGCGATGGTGGAGGGCCCGGCGGGGGGTCCACCGGGGCCAGGATGCCGGTACCTGCCCGGTGTCGCTGCGCTGGTACAACCATGCCCCTGGTATCCCCTTTCCGGTGCGTGGTGGTGCGGGTTAGCGGTGTTGGGTGCGGCGGGCTAGCTCGACGGGATTAATGCCCAGCCCGAGGCTGGCGGCGAACCCAGCGCTGTGCGCGCCCCGCAGGCGCCGCAGCCGGATCTTCGCCTGCCCGGCGCGTTGCTCGACATCAGCGGTGGCCGACGGCAGATCCGCTTCAGACAGCACGGTGGTGGTGACGTACATCGAAAACCGGCACACCCCGGCCCCCTGCGCTTCTTCCTGCGCGGCTTGCATCGCGCGGGACTGGTCATCGCGGTCGCGTTGGGTCTCATCGCGTTTGGTGCGGACCGCCCACGCGCGGCGCATGCTGTTGTTGGTGATCTCGGCCTCGACCTGTTGGGCGGCGGCCTCGGCGGGCAGCGGTTCGATGAGCATGGTGACCCGCCGCGGATACACCCCCGGCGCCAGCAGCGGGGTCAGGACCCGGTCGGTCACGGCTTGGCGGGGTGCCTCCTGCAACGCCCAGGACACCGAGATTCCCGAGTCGTGCTGCCAGTGCTCCCAGGCCTCGCTGGCCCGGATCGGGGCGGCATCGGTCCACGTCGTCAGCTGCTCGGAGCCCAGCAGGACATCGGGGCGCGCGGCGGGATCGTAGGCGATGCGGAGCCGGCTGGTCAGCCACTCGATTGAGGCCCGTCCGAGGACCGCGACCCCGGCCGACCCCAGCGCGGTCTCCAACCCGGGTAGCCACCGGGTCACCTCCGCGACCGCCTCGAGCACTCCCTTGGGGCGGGGGTTGGCCCGGTTCGGGTCAAACGTGATCGACACCCGGGTGTCGACATCAGCGCCGGTGGCCGGGGTGATCGCCACCAACTGCGCCATCACCTCCCGGGCGGCGGGTGGGGCGTGCGGGTCGGTGCGCCTCGCGACGTAGTCGCGGACCATCGACCCGCCGGTCGGCGCGGTGTCCACGGTCACCGCGATCCACCGGACCAGCGGCTGATACCCCAAATCGGCCAGCCACGCCCCCCAACTGGCCACCCACGCATCAGCCTGGGACCGATCCGCTAAATCCAGGCCGACGGGGCTGACCCGGAACACCGCGGTGATCAACCCGGTGCGCCGGTCCAGGATCAACGCCTGGCGCCCCCCGCGGCCGTCGTCGGTGTCCAGGGGCACCATCGGGGCCATCGGCCCGGGTAGATCCGCCTTGCGGGGATGCTCGGTGAGCACCCCACTGGAGAGGTCGGCGTAGCCCCGGGAGCGGGCGTGGGTGAACCGAACCCGCCGCAGAATGATCTCCGCGGCGGTCGACCCGGCTACCCGGACCACGACCAGTCCCACCACCACCGCCCCGATCAGCCCCAGCAGCAGCGCGGCTCGCGGGGAGATGTAGGCGGCGAGGATCGGGGCCAGGACCACCCCGAACACGGTCAAGGTTTGGCCGGTGCCCAGGGCGCCGATGCCGAAACCCCTCGCGCGGCGCCAGTTGCCATACAGGCGCGTTTCGGGCAGTACCGCATCGCTGGTCACTTCTGGTCGTCTCCCCCGCCGGTCATGTTCTCGGCCGCGCCCTGGGCTGCCTGGCGAGTCCACTGGGTGGCCAGGGCACCCGCAGCGAGGGCGGCGCCGGCCGGGCCCGCGGCCGCCGCGCCCTTACTCGCCGGGCCGGCGGCGGGTGATCCAGCACCCGCGGTCCGGGATGCGGTATCCGCACCCGGGGTGGCTTGCTGGCCCGCAGTGCCGGGCGTTCCCGCTCCGCCAGTGGGGCCGCCGGGGCCGGGCGGCGTGGTGGACGGGCCACCCGTGGGGGCCGCTCCGCCCGGCCGAGGGTTGTTCGAGCCCGGGCCGGTCGCGTCGATGTAACTGGCTTGTTTGTTCGCCCGCGCCCGGGATGAGGCGCCCATCAGCGACGCCGCGCCGACCGCGCCGGCCATCACTGCCCCACCCCCGCCGCCCGCGCTGACTCCGGCCCAGGAGAAGAACCGCATCATCGCCGGCATCGCGATCACCGCTAACACCAACACCATCAACCCGGTCATCACCGTGGTGACGTCGTTGGCGGTGCCCAGGAACGTAAACCCGATCATGTAGATCAGCGCGGCCATCGGCCGATACAGCACCAGTGTCAACAACCACGGCAGCATCCGATTCAGCCACGGCTTGGTCGACTCATTGACACTGCCTGAGGCCGCCAACGGCAACAGCGCGGCCAGCACCAGGATCCCGGCCTGGCGGACGAAGCCCAGCACCCACTGCACCGCGCCCAACAGATAACCTAGCCCACCCATCGCCAACAACGAGAACGGATTCGTGATCACTGCCGGGGTCAGAACCGCTTTCATCCGGGTGGAGAAATCGGCTATCGATTGGCCGACCACCCACACCGAGAAGTCATCGGCGGCCTTCAGTGCGCCGGCCAACACGACCAGTCCCAGCGTGGCTACCACGAAATAGCGCACCAACCCGATCCCGACGTTCAACATGGGGTCGCGCTTGCGGCTTAGCGTCATCCGCAGCGCTTGAACCAGCACTGACCCCATCAACACCAGCGCGATCAACGGCAGTGTGTAGGACTGCGCGGTCGCCACCGCCGGCGTCTGCGGATCCACACTCGGAGTACGAATCCACCACGTCAACGAATCCACAATCATCTGCCCAGCCGCCCCCGCCGCGGACTCCGCGATCTCCTCGAAAGCGCCCTTGGTCACACTCGCGACCCCCTCGCAGATGGGGTTCCACGTGTTACACATTGGGCTGCCCCAACAGGGTGTAGCCACTGACGGACGGAATGATCGACGCCCGCGCGGAGGGCACCTGCATCTTCCAGTCGCCGCCAACCCACCGCAGCGTAATGTCGAGGCCGACGTAACCACCGCCCGCTACGGACTGCGGGGTCTTGGCCGCGACCGACATCAGCACCAGATCACCCGTGGGGTCTCCGCTGGCGACTCTGTACCAAATCTCACTGGGTTTATCGGCCCCCGGTGCGGCGTTGCTGACGGAGTTGCGGATCTGTTCGAGTTCGCTGTTCACGTCGCCGAAGCACTGCTCTCGGACGGTGGCCTCATACACCTGCGGACCTGCCTCCGACGCCAACCGCACGCTGATATTCACCGCAGCAAGCGCCGCGCCCAGGGTGTCGTGGGTGAAGCCCTTAGCCAGCCCGCCTCCAGCATTGCGGGGGCCGGCAACCGGCGAGGCCGGCACCGGCTCATTGCCAACGATCGACCAGCTGATCACAGGCGCGGTCGAGGCGGCTGGGCCGCCCGAGGGGGCCGCGCCACCGCTGCTCCGCCCGAGGAGGTAGGCGCCGACGGCGAGGATCAGCAGCAGGACCGCCAGGCCGACCCACAGGGCTGTTCGGTTCTTGGTGGGTTGGGGCTGGTAGTACGACATTTGATCCTCTCCGGGTCGGGGGGTCAGAGCACGAAGGTCCCGACGATGACCGAGGCGACGCTGGCCATTGCCAGCCCGCCGATCACCCAGACGCTGCCGACCAGGCCGTCTTGGGCGACCGAGCTGCGGTTGCGCCGCCCCAAAATGACCATTCCGGAGCAGATCAGCATGCCCACCATTCCGCCGATCAGCACACCCCACTTCAACCAGGCGATGATCTGGTTGCCGAAGTTCGCCAGACCGGGCGGCGGCTCGGGTGGTGGGTTGGGGACCGGGATCGTGGGGATGGGGATCGCGGCCAGTACGTCCAACAACATCGCAGTACCTCCCTTTAGTTGGCCGCCGCCGACGGCGGAATGGGTCTCGACCCCTGCACGACGACGAGGCTGGGGCGTTGCGCTTGCCCGGCCGCCCTGGGGTCCACTGGTGCGCTCAGATCACCATGTGCGGGTGGGTCGGTGTTGACCCCGGCGGCCGCCGTCGGTGCGCCGAGTGCATGGTCAAGCAGGGGGAGCACCGCGTCGGCGACCTGTGTCAGTGCGGCGGCCCAGGAGTGCAGCCACCTCGGGACACGATCGGGATGGCGAGGCGCGGCCACGGCTTGGGCGATGGCGTCATCGATCTGCCGCCAGTGCTCCACATAAGGCATCCACACCACCGCGGCGACGTGCGGCCCCACCATCGTCACCCGCGCCTTGACCGCAGCCGGGATCCGCAGCGGGCCGTCGGCGACCACCACTAACACCGGCTTGCCCGGGATCGCGTTGACGACCCGGTGTGCGGCACCGACGGACATGCTGGTCGAGTGGCACACCACGATGTCGGCCGTTCCCCCGTGGTACACGCCCAGATCC
Source organism: Pseudonocardiaceae bacterium (assembly GCA_036501085.1). Lineage (GTDB taxonomy): Bacteria > Actinomycetota > Actinomycetes > Mycobacteriales > Pseudonocardiaceae. The sequence goes on from DASYAZ010000060.1 coordinate 10,165, forward strand.
CGGGCTCCCAGGGCAGCGGCGATCGTGGTGGCTCCGACCCCACCCGCGACCCCACACACCAATGGCGCTCTCACCCGCAACACTCCCCATCCGTGCGCCCACGCGGCCCCCAGGCCGCCGACACGGCCACCCCCAGGTGACCACTATCGGTGAGTAAACCCGCACAGCCTGCCACACCATCCGCCGAACGCCGCAGGGTGGGTTGGGTTAGGACTGGTGACCGGGTCCCGGACTGACTGGGTCAGAACCCCTGCACCGCTAGCCGGTCGATGCGGGTAGCGCCCGGCGGTGGCGTTGTGCGTGGCCGGCGAGTGCCAGCAGGAGCTGCTCTGATCCGGGCTGGGCGACCAGCTGCAAGCCGACCGGGGCGCCGGTGGCGGTGACTCCGGCGGGGATGCTGATGGCTGGGTGCCCGCTGAGGTTAAACGCCCAGGTCAAGGCCACGCTCATGGCCGTGCCGGGGCCGTCGTGGCCGTGTGGGGGATTCGGTGTGGTCGGCGTCGCCACCAGATCGACCGTGCGAAACAGCCGTTCTAACCGGTCGTTGTTCTCCCGGCGCACCGTGTCCGCGGCGTCGGTGTCGTGCTGGTGGCGTCGTAGCTCCTGCCACGCCTGGTGGGGGTCGTGCAGGCGGATCGGGGTAGCCGTGGTGATCTCAACCCAGTCGGTGAGTCGCTGCAGGGCCGCGAGCGCGACGGTGGCGATCTCGGGATGGGTGTCGGCGAAGCCGAGGGTCGCAGACCAAGCCACCCTGCCCCGGGCGCAGACCGGGGCAGCCGACTCGACGGCGGGCCCGGCAACAGCGGCCAGGTAGGCGCTGACGTCGGTGGCGTGTCGGGCCAGCGGGCCAGCGATGTTCAACCCGGCCCGGTCCCGGGCCGGGAGCAGCCCGTTGGTCGGTTTGAACCCGATCACGCCGCACCAGGCGGCGGGGATGCGCACGGATCCGGCGCCATCACTGCCGGTGGCCAGCGGCACGATGCCGGCAGCGACCGCCGCGGCCGAACCCGCCGAGGACCCGCCCGCAGACCACCGCGGGTTATGGGGATTGGTGGTGGGACCGCGGTCGGTGTGTCCCCAGGTTCGCCAGGGCGTCACCGAGGTGGGTACCGACGTCGATCCGATCGGGACGCATCCGGCGGCCAGCAGCCGCTGGGCCTGCACCGACTCAACACCCTCGCTGGCCTTGACCCCGATCGGTACCCCCGCCAGCACCAGCCTGGCCCCCCGGGCCCGCGCCCGATCGATCCCAGTGGCACGGGCCCGGGCTTGCTCGGCCCAGAGGTGGGTGAAGGCACGCAGCCGCGGCTCAACCCGCTCCAAGCGACCCCACGCCGCGTCGAGGACCTCCACCGCCGACAGCGCGCCCGCGTTTACCGCCGCGGCGATGTCTAACGCGGTCAGCTGGAGGTATTCCGCCTCGTCGAGGACCCCCACCCCCCGTGCCCCAGATCGTTGTCTTGTTCATCGTGCACGCCCGCTTGAGCCCCAGTACCACCGGCGCCATCCCCGGTGACCACACTGGCCTCCGAGCAGGCTCACCATCGCCGCCTGATCCCCCCGCCGGTCGAGGATCGCCTCCACGCCTGAGGGCGCCGGTGTGTCGCTGATCGTTGTGCTGGTTCATCGTGCCCGGCAGGGGCCTGAGCGGCCTGGCTCGGGGGGCGGTGGTGGATGCGGTGGCGGTGTCGCGGTGTGCCCGCGGTGGCGGTAGGGCAGGCGGGGTAGCCGCCAGGCGGGCAGCGCACCATCGACGGTCTGTCGCACGAGGCGCTCCATCAGCACGGCCATCTCCACCGGTCCGACACCACCGGGTACCGGGGTCCGGTACTGCGCAATCGCGAGTGCGTCGGGGTGGATGTCGCCGAAGACGACACCACCACCCCGGGGGCTAAATCCCGCGTCCACGACGAGCCGGTGATGTTCCCGGAGGTGCTCGCGGGTCAGGATGTGGGGGTTGCCCGCAGTGGAGATCACAATGTCGGCGTCGGCGGTCCGGCCCAAGTCGTCGCCGACGTCGAGCTCGGTCACCATCCGGCCCTGGTCTTTGAGCAGGCGGACCACGTCAGCACCGACGAAGCCCCGGGCACCCACGACCGCGACCACGGCGTCGGGGTCGGCGAAGGGCGTCACCAGCCGGCATATCCCCTCGGCGGTGGCGCATCCCAGCTGGCGTGAGCGGCCTTTGAGGAGACCGTCGAGATCTTTCGCCGGGTCCAGCAACTGCACTAGCGCCGCCAGACGCGCGGGGACCGGGAGCTGCACGATCACCGCGGCGGTGGCTGGGTCCTGATTCCGAGCCGCCAGCAGCGCCGCGAACTGGGCCCGCGAGGTGCTCGCGGTTAAGGCCAGGTGCTCGACGGCGAACCCCACGTGTTCACAGGCCCTGACTTTTTGCTCGGCGGAGATCCGACAGGCCTCCATCCGCCACCGCCACCGCGGCGGATCCGCTGCGGCGGCGTCGAGCCGGATGATCGTCACCTGCTGCCCGCGGGGTTCGATGTCCGCGCGATACCGGGCCAGATCATCACGAACCACCCGCAGAATGTCGCTGCCGGACAACAGCATGGTCGGGGAAACCACGAGCGCGCGTGCCCCTCTGTGGTTAGTCCAGTCAGTCCGCGTGGTCAAGCTCGGCGAGGGCCTCGGGGACCGGTTTGAGCCTCAGCGGCCGCACTCGCCGCGTCACCTCCTCACCACCCCACAACCGATCCCCCACGAGATCATCGTGGTAGCGCTGACCATCGAAGGCCAGCGCGATCTCCGTGAAGGTTTCCGGCCCGGTCGGGTCATGAGAGGAAAACGGGCCGTGATGAGCAACCCAGATCACCCCTGCCGGATCGTCGAGGCCACCCACAGCGCTGGCCACGACCTCTAAAAAAGCATCCGCCACGGCGGCGAAATCACCGGAGATCCCCAGCTCATCGGGATTGCTGGCGATCTCCGAGAGCACCGCCACCGGCGGGGACGAGGGCGCAGTGATGACCAGACGAGCCAGGCAGTGCGCCGCCCCGCCCAGCCGATGCGACCAGCGAAGAAGACAACTGGCCTGCTGGACCGAGCCACTGCGATCGATGCGCACGCCACCCTGGATGACCACCACCTCACAGACTCCCTCCCCCGGCCCACCGCCGGTGACCCTGTGTTAGGACCTGTCGATTGTAGGGTGCTCCCCAGCCCGTCGCCGGACCTCGCGCGAGGGCCCATCGAATTCCAACCGGTGAACAGGACGGGATCATGACTACCCGCAGCCTGGCGATCGCGGCCAGTGCCGTGGTCGCCGCTGCGGTCATCGCCCTGGCCTATCTGCTGGGCGCCCAGGGCACGGGCAACCACCCGGCCACGACGAACACCCCCGCCGCCGCGCCACCGCCGGGCTCGGCTCAGATCACCGACCCCGACGCGGGTCGGGACCCGGTCGCGACAGCAACAGCGTGGCTGCGCGCCTACCGGGCGATCAGCTGGACCGACCCGGCGCCGGGCAGCTGGGTCGACCGGGTCCGCCCCTACATCGGGACTGAGTTGGCCGCCGACTACGACCGCGACCGGCAGGGCAGCGTCGGCGCCGAGTGGGCGCCCTTCGTCGCCCAGAAATGCACCGCCATCGTCCGTGACGTCGGTGGGGTGATCCCACCCGAAGCGCCCCGGGCACCCGACAGCGTCTACGCCCAGGTCTCGGGCACCGTGGTCACCCAGTGCGCCACCGGCACACCGCCGCCGGACGAACCAGTCGCCGCGACCGTCGAGGTGCGGCGCGGCGCCGACGGGCGCTGGGTCGTGCAACGACGCCTCTTCTAGCGCGGGGTCAGCTGCGGGCGAGGGTCACGCCCGGGCGCACCGCTCCCATGAACTGCCGCGACCAGTACGGCGACTGCCAAATCCCAGTAGTGATCTTCACGACCTCACCGCTTTGCGGGGCCTCCACGACCCGACCGTCACCTAAATAGATCGCGACGTGATGGACTCCGCTGGCCCGCCCGTTGTCCGACAGCAGGATCAAATCCCCCGGCTGGATGGCCGCGCGGTCGGTGATCGCCGGCTGAAAGCGCGCCCAGATCGCCTCAGTTTGGTGTGGGACCGCCAACCCGATCTGGGCGTAGGCGAACAACGCTAAACCCGAGCAGTCGAAACCCACCTTGTACCGGTCCCCAGCCCGGTCGGCTGCCCCACCACCATCAGAGATCCCCCGGGTGGGTCCATGGGCATCACCACCACCCCACGCATACGGCACCCCGACCTGCGCTAACGCCGCGTTGACGACGATCTCGGCCCGGGGATTACCCGGCAACGACACCCGCTGACCAGGTGCTACGCCGGGCCCGCAGACAATCCCCTGAGCCGACCCGACCACCGCGTTGGCCGGTTGTTCCCACCGGGCGTAGGCATCCGGGAAGGCCGAGGCCTGCACCCGCTGCGCCGCCACCGTCAACGGCAAGGCTTCCCAACCCGGGACCGTGACCAGCCGGCGAAAAAACAACCGCGCCGAACCGCGGGGGTCCATCCGCTCGGCCACCGAGCCCCACGAGGCCCGCTGCTGAAACAACCCCACCGAATCGTAATTAGCCCCGACCCCCTCGTGGGGTAGCGCCATCGACTCGGGCACCGTGGTGTTCGCCAACACCGCCAGATGTGACTCGGCCATCGCGGCCGCGGTCGCCACCACCCACGCCCGCTGCGGTAGCTGCATCTCTTTGCCGACCGCGACCACCAGGCCCGCGTTGACCAACTGCCGGCCCCCGAACCCCGCCACGGCCGCACCCGGAGCACCCGGAGACGCGCACACCACCCCAGACAGGCCATCATCGGCGCGAGCATCCTGATCGGCCGCCACCGCGATGAGAAACACCATCACGAACGCCATCACCACCGCGGCGCCAGCAAGCGCGAACCACAGCAGCGGTCTGCGTCCCACCGCCCCCTCCCCCACCCACCACACCCATCGTGACCAGCTGGGCACACAGCGTGGCACACCACGAAATCCGGGCCACTGCGTCCTCGCCGATAAGGCGCGCCACCGAAATGGCGACGACGCACGAGGTGGGGGTCAGTCGGGGCCATCGCGGATGCCGGTGTACTGGATCCTGAACCCCGTTACGGGTGATCACCTGACCGTGCTCGGGACGTCGGAGCTCAGGTCTCTCCTACCGCGCGTCCATCGAGGAGGCCGGGCCGGGGACTCAGCCAGCGCCGCGGGGGAACCGGGTTGACTGCTAGATGACAGCGGGTAACTGGCTGCAACCTAGATGACGCGAGCAGAAGCGACGGTTTCTCAGTGAGCGAGTCGACGGATGCAGTGGTGGGTGTCTATGAGTCGATGAAAGACGGCGAGTCGGCGGTGCACACCCTGTTGGAGCAGGGAGTGCCGGCCGGGCAGGTGTCGATCGTGGGACAAGACCTCCACAGTGAGACCCACGTTCACGGCTTCGTCACCACCGCAGACACGGCCAAAACGGGCGCCAAAGGCGGGGCGTGGGTCGGTGGGCTGTTCGGTGTGCTGACCGGGGCCGCGGTGCTGTTCGTGCCCGGGGTGGGCGCATTGATCGTGCTGGGCCCGCTGGCCGCCGGAGCCGTCGCCGCCGCCGAGGGCGCCGCAGCCGGCGGCGGGATGGGTGCGGTGCTGGGGCACTTCATCGCCAAAAAGCATGTGCCCAAATACAGCGAACACCTGCAAGCAGGGAACTACCTCGTGCTGCGGCACCAACCGCAGGCCTCCGACGCCCAGACCCTCCAGCAGGACACCACCCCCGTCGAGGTCGAGCACCACGACGACCTGATCACCGTCCCTGACGCTACCGCCCACTGAGACCCGTGCCGGTTGACCGGCCCCGGCGATCTCACCGCTGCGCCGCCAGGGCCGACGGGGTCCGAGCCAGGCCGCCCTGTCCCTCCCGCGCCCCCACGATTGCGCCGCAGAGGTGCGTGGCCAGCTTGATCCGACCGACCCCGCGGCGGTAGACGAGGTGATCCGCCACTACTACGCCCTCGCGGATGAACTCAGCGCCGGCAGCTCACCCACCGCGCCAGGGGCGAAGCCGCTGACGAGTTGTCTAGGCCCTCGCCCGTACTGCCACCGTGCCGACACCCAACAGTATGACGCTGCTACCATTATAGTATGACTGCCGAACGCATCACTGTGAGCCTGCCGCCTGAGGTACTGGCCGGGGCCCGAGGTGCCGTCGACGCCGGCGCCGCCGACAACCTCTCAGCGTTCGTCGCCGACGCCCTCCGAGACCGACTCAGCCGCACCCACGCGCTCGCCGAACTCGCCCGCGTACTTGGCGGCCCACCGCCCCTCGAAGCGCGAGCAGCTGTGCGCCGCGCCTGGGGACTACCCGCACTGCCCGCCGACGCGCGGTGATCGGGGGACGAGTCCTCGACGCCTCCGCACTCCTCGCATTCGCACGCGGTACCTCCATCTACGCCGCCGCGGCAGTCTGGACCGCCGTCGAAGAATCCATCGTCCTGATCGTGCCCTCCACCGCGGTCGCGGCAGCATGGGCTGAACTCACCGACGAACACCGCCCCGTGCTCGACGTCCTGCTCCACCTCCCGGTCACCGTCATCGACAACCTGGACGAGGCGCGGGCCCGGACCGTCGGTCAGCTCGCAGGCCCCCAAGTCAACGCCCACGCCATCGCTTGCGCCCAGGAACGCGGCTGGCCCCTGCTCACCGCCCACCCAGCCCAGTACGCCCCGTACCAGCAGGCTGGCGTCGACCTCGAACCCCTGCCATAACGAGCGGCGGCTTGATCGGCTTGGTCGGCGGCCGGGAGCGATGAAACGATGAAGTGCCCCAGCGTGGCGTTCAAGCGCTGAACAACGGATGGATGCGAGCCTGCTCGCAGAGTGCATCCTTGTAGCACTCCGGTAGTGCCCCGGAGGCAGCCCACATGCGTTAAGACTGTGTCCGACACGCGGGCCTTCAATAGATAGCAGGCATCCTGGCCGCTGCTAAAGTGCTTCCGCGTCGCATGCAGAGCATTGACGATAAGCGCCCAGCTCATAGGTAGCGGGCACCGTGAAGGCAAACAGAACCCAAGCTACAAATAGGGAGCACACGGCCGTGTTGCAACAGGGTATTAGTGTGATCAACGGCAAGGGTGGCACCGGTAAGACGAGCATCGTGGCGAACCTTGCCGGGTTGTTCGCAGCTGCGGAGTACCGAATCCTCGCGGTAGACCTGGATCCCCAGGGCAACCTTGGTCGCGATCTCGGGTACCTCGATACGTCGGACGGGGGACAGGCACTGTTCTCTGCGGTGATGACGCCCGGCGCCCCGTTGGTTCCGCTGCGCGATGTCCGCCCTGGCCTCGACGTGATCTGCGGAGGCGAGTACGTCGAGGACCTGTCCAGCGCCCTCGCCGCTCGGGGCCAGCGCGGCAAGGAGACCACTCGGGCCGTGCGGGATCAGCTGGCTCCTCTGGCGGGAAACTACGATCTCATCCTCATCGACTGCCCTCCAGGCAATCGGCCACTTCAGCAACAAGCGCTCTCCGCTGCCCACTACGCGCTAATTCCGACCCGCTCCGACGACGCGAGCCTCGACGGTTTGGTGCGGGTCGCGGAGCTATTCGCCGCGGCGCGGGAGACGACCAATCCCGGCATCGAGTTGCTCGGCGTTGTTCTGTTCGGCATCGGTTCCCGCGCGCGGCGGATCGCCGAGGCCGCTCGCAGTGCCGTGGCGCGCGACCTTGGAGACGCCACCCTCATGTTCGATACCGAGATCCGCCATGTGGAGGGCCCGGCTCAGGACTGCCGACGCCTCGGCCTCCTGGTGCATGAGATCGAGGCCGAGCTTCCCGACGCGCGGCGGGCCCGGTTTGCGTGGCTGCGGGCTAGGAGAGGGCAGGGGAGCGGCAAGCATCGGCCGGAGCCGGAATCGGTCTCCGCCGCAGCGCAGCTCGCCACCTCCGCCCCACATCTCGCCGGGGACTACCAACGCCTTGCCGAGGAACTCCTGGGTCGACTCGCGAAGGTGAGCGAGGTCGCGGTATGAACGCACCGCGCGGACCCGGCCGCGACCTGTCTGCGTTGAAGAAGTCGCCCGGTATCCGGGCGCTACGGTCCGAGGCCCCCTCGATCGAGCAGAAGCCAACGCCACTGGACCCGACGCTGGACCCAGCCGACTCCGAGCAAGACGCGAAGAAGCTGGCTGACGCGTCTCCGCCGCAGCCCAGGCGGGCACCACGCTCGAAGGCCGCGCATCAGGATCTCCCGCCGGTTGCCGCGGTGACTGGCGGAAAGCGCGGAACGATCGCGTACCTGCCTGCCGAAGTCAAAGCGCGGCTCGAAGTAGTGGCTCATGACGCAGCGCAGACTTACACCGAGTGGTTCCTCTACCAGTTCGACGCCTTCTATGACCAGCTGGCAGAGGAGTTCACTCCGCCACCGCAGCGGCGGTCCCCCCTGCCGGCGCGGGCGAGGGCACCGCGACGACGAATTGGACCAGGGCCGTCGACGATGCTGCAGCTGCGTTTAACCAGTGAAGAACTCGCGGCGATCGACGAGCGACGCGCACAGCTCGGCAGCCCGTCGAGGTCGGAGTTCATTACTCGCGTCATCGAGCTTGGAATCGAAAGATCGATGTCGTCCTGAGGACTCGGGGTGCCGATAAGGAAGCAGCCAGGAGCCGCCATCGATCGGTTATCTCCTGGTCAGCGATCCGCTGACACAGCGCTTCTGCACTCCAGAGAGCGCCCAGCGCCGCAAACGATCAGTACTGTGACCAGTAACAACAGCCACGTTGGCGGCTCATGGCGCCGTTCTTACCGATACCCCGACCTCTGAGCGCACCGTCAGCCGGAGGCGACCTCACCGGTGGCGCCGGGCCTCTTCGATCCCTCGGGCCGGAAGTTCGCCTGGGTAGCAGCGCGCCCGGGACGGATCCCGGGGTGCAGTCGCTCGGGCGAGACCCGGGGCTTCGGAACGACGAACACGACGGTTGGCCGAGGCTGCTGCTTGAGCTGCCTCTTTGCCAGCCGGTACTCGAGCTTATCCCGGCGCTTGCGGTCCTTGTAGCGGCGGCTGTCCTTGTTGTCTTCGACCCGGTGGGCGGACTCCTGAGGGCGGCTGTGCTGGATCAGTGCGAGTGCGACCGCACCGACAACCGCCAGGGCCCAGATGAGGACGTACCCGAACCAGGGTCCCTGGCCCATCGCCAAGTGCACCGAGAAGCCGGTGGCGCCGACGGCGAAGGCGCCGAGGGTGGAGAAGATCGAGCGATTCATGCTGCCCCCTTGGAGGCAGGGGGCCTCGCCTGGACCCACTTCGGCGGATCGATGACCCCGGCGGCCGACATCTTGAGAGCCCGCTTGCGCAGCTTGTGGAGCAGGTACTCGATCCGCCGCACGGTGATGCCGAGCCGATCGGCGATTTCGGAGTGCGTGTAGCCCTCCAGCATCAGGACGCAGATCCAGCGGGTCTGTTCGGGCGAGTTGCGTGTCAGATGGGCGATGTCGTCCCTTGTGATGGCTTTCTTCTCGGGGTCGAAGTTCGGCTGGTAAAAGAAGTGGGCAAGGGTGCCAGGCTCCAGCTCGGTCACGTCGAGGTTCGCCCGGGCCTCTCGACGCTGCCTCTGCCAGTCTCGGAAGACAGCTTGAAACTCGAACCGGCAGAAGTTCACGAAGTAGGTGGCCATGCTGGCGGCGCCGGCTGGGTCCCACTTGTCCTTGGCGAGAACCTTGATCCGAAACTTCGGGATCGCGTGGGCGATCGTGCCGATCACGAGGTGGTCCCGGTCCTCGGGGGAGCGATGCAGCACGTCACGGTCGGCGGGGGTCGGGCTGACGGCGACACCGCCTTCCGCGCACCAGGCGAAGACTAGTCCGCTTCGCAGCTTGGAGAGCAGTACCGGTCGGGCGTAGAGCCAGAGCTCGTCGGTGAACTTCTGGTACGCCGGGCCCTGGAACCCGGCCCGCTTCAGGAGCGCCAGCCGGTTGGCGTCGAACTCGATCGAGATCGGCGTAGTGGCGGTGGCCACCCGATCCACCTGAGCGAACTCTGCAGTTGACTGATGATCGATTGCTGGGCTCGTAGCATCGGCTCCGTCGGCCGACTCAAAGTCCGGGAAGTGCATACCTCTCCCTGGTTCGTCGGCCAAGTGCAGACCGGGTTACATAGAACTTCGTTCTACGTTCCATGTTCATTGCAGCCGACTACCCACAAAGTTTTTTCGACGAAGTTTGCGACGGCCCCGGGTCGGGGGTGGCCCATGGCACGATCACTCGTGGCGTTCAGCACCCCCTACTCTGAGATCGAGACCCTCGCTGCCCCCTCGACGAGGCCCTGCGGCCGCTCGGCTACCCGCATCTCACAGCAGGTGAGGGGGCTCGACGCCGTCAAAGCCGCTGCCGCGGATCCGGGGTACAGAGGGTTTGGACCCGGATCCGGCGCCAGAGCTTGTTTTTGCTGGTCAATGGCGTGTCGTCCGACTTGAAGCATGGCGGGCGCTTCGGCCATATGCGTAACCAAACAAGGCCGTGAGCTGCGCAAACGCACGCTTCCGCCGGATCCGGGTCCGATTCTCTCCGCGCACCTTGACCCAGCCATCGAAGTCCTTGGCCGGGTAGCTGATGCCGCACATGGCCTGTTCCCCCACAGTGGTGCTCCGCCGTCCGCTGCGTGTTCGAGGTCCGTCACCTCTTCGCAAGCACCGAAGGCCGGATGGTCCCCAGCCATGGCAGCAACGGGCGGCGGCCTACCGCGAACACTTGCTCACTGCCGGCTGCGCACGAATTGTGGCGTTCGTCGTCGGCGCGCCTCCCGCGTTCGTGCGCGCAGGAACGATAGAAATCCCGGTTATGGAGCGCAAGAAGACAGGACGGCCTTCCAAGGGCCAGCGTCGCGAGGTCCGTGCCCGGGTGCCCGTGTCTTTGTTCGAGGCACTCCACGAAGAAGCCAGACGACGCGGAATGACGTTCAACGACCTAGTGGGCGAGCACCTCGCCGGGCTGGTCGGCGTCCCCTACAGCCCCCAGGAGGCTCTACGACTTAGCGCATAAAGAAAGGAACGCCCCGACAAAAGTCGGGGCGTTCCACTGATTTCCCATCACACAACGTCAGACCCCGGTTCTCGTCGGCGACCGCCCTACCAAAGCCTCGTCCGTCGAGTGGGTTTCTGACGCCCAAACACGCTGGAGCCACCATAACAGGGGAGCCCCGGCGCGACCCCGTATGGCCCGACGACACGCGGGCCGGGGTTCAGGCGCCGCTCACACCACCTTCCGCGACCGGGCCGACGGCACAGTCGACCAGCCCACTGTCCGCCGACCCGACGACTGCCGTTCCCAGGTCCGGACCTGCCGTGCTGGCCCCGACCTGGGAACGGGCCGGTGAAGGCCGCGTTGAGCCGTCGGGTGGACCGCCAACGGTGGCGGGTGGTTGGTGCGTGACGTGTCAGGTGCGGGTGGGGCGGCCGCGGGCGACGGTGTTGCGGGCGGTGGTGTGTGGGCCGTGTTGGGCGGCTCATGGTGGTTCGCCGGCCGCGGGCGAGATCGGGCCGGCGCCGACGGCCACGGTTCCTTCCTGGGATCCGCGAGACCAGCGGCATTGGCTCTCGGCACTGGCGCGCCAGGACTGGGTGCGCGAGATCCGCGACGACGGTCGGGCGAATCTGCTGACGGTGGCGCGTCTGCTAGCCCTGCACGCGGGGTGGGAGACGCTGGAGTCGCGCCCGACATGGGAACGGCTGGTGTCGCGCTCTGGGCTTAGCGAGCGGACGGTGGCGCGGTGGCTTCAAGAGTTGCGGGTGCGGGGGTGGCTGGCGCACTTGGAGCGTGGCTCGACCCCATCGCACCGGCCGATGGTGCTGGCGTACCTGGTGGGCAACCGGGCCGCGGTGTACGGGCTGCGGATCCCGCTGACTCCGGCCGAGGCATTGAACCGCGCTTTGGAGCAGCTGGTGATGCTCCTGGCTGTCGAGCTCGCCGACCAGGCTGCCGCGACCGCTCCGACGGCGAAACCTGACCGCTGCCCCGGCGCCGAGCCTGACACGGCTTCTCCGAGCCCTATCCCGGCCTGTCCGGGTGACTCGGCGCCGGCTGCGGACCGCACCCCGCCCGGCCATGCTGACCAGCAGCAATCCCTGGTGGTTGGGGATACAAATGGCAGCCCTACTGGGTTTGGTTCTATTTTTGGAAAGAGTGAGGTTGGTGGTTACGCGCACGCGAGCGCCGCTGTGGACACCCTGGGGACAATCCCGGCGGATTCGACCAAAACAGCCCCTCACCTGACCAAGTCAGGCACGGGAAACAACCAAAGGACCGCCCTGCGGGCGGGCTCGGAGGCCAACACCGGGCCGGATTGGGCTCTTACGGTCCCGACCAGCGGTTTTACGATGCTCGTTGCGGCCGACTGGCTGCGTCGCAGGCTGCCGGTTTTCGCTCGGTGCAGCCGAAAACTCACCCGGCACTTGTGCAAGCCGTACTGGTCAGCGGGCTGGTGCAACCGCGACATCGTCCACGCGATGGATCATCGTCCCGGGGTGTTCGGGCAGGCCACCGGGGTGCTGATCTGTCCCGAGCGGATCGCCGCCCCCCAGGCGTTCATTCGGTCGCGTCTGGCCGCGTGGCGCAGCGCCGAGGGAGTGATCCCGCCCGGTCACTACAGCTCCCTGCTCGCCGACGCCGCCGCCATTAAGGCCGCCCGCCGCTTGGTCGCTGCCCGCCACGGCCGGGCCGGCGCCGCGCTGCTGCGCCCCGGGGAGCGCGCGCTGACCGCGCAGCGGATCACCGAACACGGCCGGGCCTCCCGCCCGCCGGCCAGCCCCACCACCCGCGCCGCCGCCAGGGCCGCCTTCACCACTGCCCAGGCCCACCGCGCCCGGCGTACCGGCGCCCTGCACTGAGCCCCGGCACCGGGGCGGGTGCCCACGACGACATCCGGTGGCCCGCGCCGCGCGAACCGCGCTGGTAGACGACTTCACCCCCCGTCGGGAGGGGACTGGTCACCGTCGCTTCGGCCCGTGTGACAGAACGAAATAAAACAGAATAAACGAGACGATACAATAATTATTGACAGAACGATACGTTTATGCGAGGGTGCGCGCATGATGACGGAGAACACTGCGGCGGTGCGCGGCGGTGGAGGAGCGGCGGGAGAGAGTGTGGGCGGCGCGACCGGCCCGGCTGGCTCGGGGGAGCGGTGGGTGACATGCGAGATTCCTGGCTGCGTCAACGGGATGCGCTACTCGGGTCGGGGAGCGCCACCGAAGTACTGCGGGCAGATGGTCGAGGGATTGCGGCACACGCGGTTGACCGCGTACCGGTTGAGTAAGGGGCAGATCACCCTGCCCGCACCGGGCAGCGGCGCCGCCACAGCGCCGCCGGTCGATCCGGATCCGGTGGCGCCCGGCGACGAGGTCTACGGCGGGGATGGCCGGCCGGTGAGCACGGCGCGGATGACGTTGGAGTTGTTGCTCGCGGAGGTGGCTGCCGCGGTGGCGGGTCATGAGCAGCGGATGGGGGCGCTGGCCGGGCAGATCAGCGTCGCGGTGCGTACCGCGACGAACCCCGACGCGGCCGCCGTGGAGATCTCGGCCGCTCATCGGGCCGCCCGCGCGGACATCGATGCCGCCGAGGCCGAGCGTGACCAGGCGATTGGGGTGGCCCGTGACGCTGCCCGGGCCGCGCAGGAATCCCAGGAGCGGACCGAGCTCGCTGAGGTCGCCGCCGAGGAGGCCCTGGTCGAGTTGGAGCGCGCCGAACACGCCCGCGACGAGGCGATCGGTGAACGCGACGAGCTGGCCGTCCTCGACGCCCAGCTGCGCGAGGAGCGCGACACCGCCCACGCGCACGCCCAGAGTGTGCAGGCGGAGTGGGACCGTACCAGCCAACGCTTGGCGGCCACCACCGGTGAGCTGACCGCCGCACGGGGACAGATCGAGGCCCTCCGCGAGCAGCTGGCCACCGTCCGTCAGGAAGCCGCCGACCTGGCGGTCGCGCGGACCGAGCTGACGGCGCAGCTGGCCGATGAACGCCAAGCAGTGGAGACGCAGCGCCGGCGGGCCGAGGCCGCTGAGCACGACGCGACCCGGGCCGCCGGCCAGCTCGAGCAACTGGCCACCGAGCTGGCCACCGCGCGGGGGCAGGTTGAGCACTGGCAAGCCCAAGCCGGTGAGCATCGCGCCGAGCTGGCCGGGGTGCGTTCGGAGTTGACCGCCGCGCACACCACCATCGAGGCCGAGAAAACCCACGCCGGGCAGCGGTTGGCCGACCAGCAAGCCCGCTACGAGGATCTCGTCAGTGAACTCCGAACCCAGATCGAGGCACTCCGGGCCACCGCGGCGGCCCGGGCCGAGCCGACCGAGCCGGCCAAGCGGACGGGGCGAGCGGCACCTCCCGGCCAGCAGGCCGGTCGGCGGGATCGCTGAACCAGTCCGGCATGGTCGGTGCGGTGGGCTGTACTAACGCTGGGCGATCACCAGTGTCGACTTAAGGCAAGTGGATCCTGGCGCGGGCGAGGCACCGCAGGGGATGGAGGTGAAGGGGATGGACAGCGTCTTGCGTGGTTGGGTGATCGGACACCTTGTAGGGGAGACGATCAACCGGAACCGGGCGGCGCGGCAACGGTGGTGCGCGGTCGCGTATTCGCCCACCAGTGGCACGGCGTACGCCTGGAACCATCGCACGCAGCGCGGTGCGGAGACCGCGGCGTTGGCCCTGTGCGAGGGCCCGGAGGCGCGGTTGTGGGCCTGCGGGGCGGAGATCACGATCGCGGTGGCCCGCGGTCCTTGTGGCGCTTTTGCCTGCCAGTGGGCCGATCCGAGCATGCCCCGAGCGGCCTGCGAGGGTGCGATTGCGAAGTGTCGGGCTTCGTATCCGGTGGGTGATTTCGGGCGCGAGCGGGTGTGGCTTGCGCTGGTGCTCGACGCTCGCCGAGGATTGATGTATCAGCATTAAGACCCTCTCCCCTTAGTGGCAGGAAGAAAGCCCTTACGGCCGGCGGCGGAGATTCTTGCGCTGGGGGTTCTCGGTAGGTTCTGTGGTTCCTTGTAAAAGAAGTCCGGCCGGGGACTTCCGCTTCGCTCGAAGAGCAAACAGTTCCGATACACCACGAATCGCCTTTTGTTGGCCGAGGTGGTGATTCCTATGGGTAGGCCGAGGATTCCGGCCAGCTGGGAATGGCGGTCACTATTTAGTCGAGGGGTTCGTGATCCGACGTGCGAGGCGAGGGTGCTGGGAAACAACGCACGTTCGGGACCGTGGGTCTTACTGGCACGCTGACGGCCGCGCTCGATGACATCAACGTATCGCTGGCGAGGAGATGATCGGTTGCCTGTGCCGGTGGAACGGGTGGAGCAAGTTTTCTCCTTCCCCTGCGGGTGATTTCCGGTGACGTACTGGTCGTGTGCTGGTCGCGGATTGTAATCTCGGGCGACACGGGTGGGTGCAGGGGTTACGGCAGCGCGGCGAGCAGTGGGGGTGGGGGGTTGGCGGATCGGTGGGGGCGCGGTTGCAGTGAGCGTGCCGGGGCGTTCTGGGTGCCGGCGGCCGGTCCTTGTTCTGCGCCGGCTGCGGTGCCACTGCGGGCGGTGTGGGTGGCTCCCACCGGTGGCGTCGAGACCACTGTGTGTTTCCCGACCGACCCCGTGGCGGCGGTGGTGGGGTTGATCTCCGCCAGCAGCTCGCCCGCTGCCCCGGTGGCCGAGCTGCTGGCGGTCGAGTTGTCGCCTCGGTTGGTGATGTGGACCAGTACCGAGCTCCCGGGGTGGCCGAACCTGTGTGCCACGCGAGTGGCGGCGGCGTTTGGTCGCTGCCGGGACATGGTGTGCGGCACGGCGGTGTTCACCGGAGGCTTTCCCGGGAACCCGGCCAGCCTGTCCGTCACGTTGGCCGTCCGCGTGCGTGACTTGACCTGATCGGCGGTACTACCGGGGCCGCGCTCTGAGGCGGTTGATTTTGACCATTAATGGTCACTTAGGATGTCGGCGGAAAGATCAACAGGGGAGCAAGATATAGCGTAACTACCCGTTACGCTTGACCACGTTCCGTGGTCGTGAGAAGCTGCCGGGCGGCAGCGCCCAGCGCTGGGCCCGTGCCGGGCCGTGAGGCGCCCCGCCCTGGGGTGGGCGGACGCGAGGGGGGACATCGTGGTTGAGGTAGGTCGGCGGCGGCGGTCCCGGGTGGAGGGTGGCCGGAAGGTCTCGGTGAAGTGTTGGTTCGACGAGGGTGAGTTCGCGGCGATTGCGGCGGCGGCGGCGCGGGAGGGTCGGGCGGCTGGGGGATGGTTGGCGGCGGTGGCGGTGCGGGCGGCGCGCGAGGAGATCAATCCGTTGGATGCGGATTGGCGGGCGGTGATGGGGGAGTTGATGGCGCTTCGGCGTCAGGCCCGCAACATCGGTGGGTTGCTTAATCAGCTCGCGGCGGCGTGGAACTCGACCAGCGAACTCGGCGGTCAGGCGGAGCGGGTGTTGGGGATGGTGGAGCGGGTCGTGGCTGATGTGGATGTAGTGACCGCACGAGCGCGGCGGCGATTGGGGTGATTCGGAAGATCACGCGGGGGTGGCGGCCGGGTGGGTTGTTGCGGTATTTGATGGGTCCGGGCCGGTTCAATGAGCATGTGGATCCGCGGGTGTTGGATACCTGGGATGGGGTGCCGGCGCGGCAGCCGATGCAGATCTTCCCGGGTGAGTTCGAGCTGCGGGAATTGGTTGCGGGATTGACCGATCCGGCCGTCGCGGGCGGTGTTCGGTTGGCCGAACCCCCACCGGGGCCGAGCGGGCGGGTTGCGAGGGGACCGGTGTGGCAGTGCAGTTTGCGTAACGCCCGCAACGATCGGGTGCTGTCCGATGATGAGTGGCGCGAGATTGCGCGGGATTTGCTGCATCGGACCGGGATCGCGCCGCGCGGTGATTCCGGGGCGTGTCGGTGGGTGATGGTCCGTCACGCCGAGGATCACGTGCATGTGGAGGCGGTGTTGGTGCGGGAGGACACCGGCCGACGATTTTTCCCGCGCAATGATTACCTGCGGGCGGGGGAGACGTGTGCGTGGGCGGAGCAGACGTACGAGTTGGAACTCACCGCACCGGTTGATCGCACGGCGCTGCCCGCGGTGTCCCGGGCGGAAAGGGAAAAGGCCGCCCGGCTGACAATGGAGCCCTCGCGGGTGTGGCTGCGCCGCGCGGTACGTACAGCCGCGGTGCAATCCCAGGACCCGGAAACATTCCTGACCCGGCTACGTCGGGGGGGAATGCTGGTTCGGTTGCGTCACGACACCGAGGGGCAGGTGGTCGGTTACGCGGTGGCGCAGCGGGGTGATACGACCGCCGACGGTGAGCCGGTGTGGTACGCCGGGCGCAGCCTGGCCCGGGACCTGACCTTGCCCCAACTACAGCAGCGGTGGGCCAGCGCACCGGCCCCGGGTCCGCAGCTGCCGCCCGAGCCGACCGAACACGCCACCGTGGGCCGGGCCGAGCGGACCGCCGCGCTGACCAACGCCACCACCGCCGCCGAGGCCGCCACGCGGGCGTTGGCCGCGGGGGAGGGCGAGGGTGGTGGCATCGCGCACGCGGCGGGGGATCTGCTGGTCGCGTTGGGCCAGGTCATCCCCGAGCGCGCCGCGACCGCCGGGCTGCGGAACCACCTCCGCGGGGTGGCCGAGGTTTACGACCGGGCCGCGCGCACCGCCGGAGTGGGTCAACCCCGCATCTGGAGCACCCCGGCCCAGGCGCTGCGCACCACGGCGTGGCAACTCGCCGCGGTCGGGTCGATCACGGTGACCGGCTCGGACGCCGTGGCCGCGGCGATGCTGCTGGCGGCGCTGGCTGCGCTGGCCGCGGAGATCGCCGCTTACCACGCCGCGCGGGCCCGGCACGTCCAAGCCGCCGCTGCGCGCCGGGTGCAGGGCGAGTTGGTGGCCACCCGACCAGTCGACACCCGACCCGGCCGCAGTGACGGACCGACCAGACCCGGCATGGCGCGCCGGCACCCCTCAGGGGAACCGGACACACTGGGCCACCGCCCCGCCACCACCACGACCAGGCCGCCACCACAGCCCGGCCCACCGCTGCCGCCGCCGGCGCCTGGCCAGACCCCCCGACCCGGGAGGACCCGATGAGCTCACCCGTCGAACCAGTGCCCATCCTGGAGCTGCCCAGCGACCGGCTGATGCAGTGGAGTCAGATGGCGCTGCTGCTGGCCACCCAACTCGCGGCGCGGCGCGAACAACTCGACCGGCTCGCCTGGTCGGATGAAGAACACGCCGCCCGGTTGCACGACGCCATCGAGCTGCGGGAGCAGACCCAGCCCGCGGTGCGCGCCATGACCGCCGCCGAGATCGCCCAATGGCCCACCGACAGTGACGATGCCACCGGCGCGACGGCGCCGGTGAGCGCCGAAGTCGCACCCCTTAATGACCGGTGGGCGTTGCACGCCACCACACGAATCGACGACACCGTGATCGATACATGGGTGTCGTGCCGCGAGGAGAACCTCGCCCGTGGTGTGGCCCGCGAGATCCTGGCCCGCGGCGAGCCCGAGGCGGTGCACCGCCTCGCGGGCCACATCCAGCTCGGCGAGCGGGTCGTCGCCCAGCACACCGCGGCCCAGGCCAGTGCGCCGCCGGTGGACCGCGCCGCGATGGCAGCACAGATCCGCAGTGCCTGGCCCGCCGATGTTGCCGCCGCGGCACTGAACTGCCGGGCCTGGCCCACGCTGGCCGAGCGGCTCGCCACCGCGCAACACGACGGACACGACCTGACCCGGTTGCTGGGCAGCATGAGTACCAGTCGCATCCCCATCGCCAGAAAACCCGCCGCGTTCGCCTCCTGGATGCTGGACCAAGCCACCGCCCGCGGCGCCCAGGATGGCGGGCATAGGCTCAGCGCGCAGACCAGCCAGTCCCGCCACCCCGACCACGACCAGATTGGGGCGTGGGTTGATCAGCTCGACCCGGCCTCGATGATTGACCGGGTCGGGGCGCTGGGAGTGCTCGGTTACTGCGGCACTCCCCTCAATACCCGGCTGGTGACCCGATTCCCGGACCTGCTCACTGACGCCGCGCACGACGAGGGCAACGCGGTCGCCGCCGAGGCCCTCGCGGCCGAGCGGGAACGATCCGCCGCCGCTCACCTGGCCACCGGTGATGACCCGACCACCCCCCAGCGTGAAGACCGTGACGCAGCGGCTCTGGCCGGGCGGGACCTGCACGAGGCCGCGGCCGCGCACGCCGCCGCCGCGGAAAGCCACGGCGCCGCCCACGCCGCGGTGGCACGAGCCAACGTCACCCTCACTGCACCCGGCCCGGCCACCCCCGGCCAGGCCACTGCGCAGGTCACCCCGCCACCCCATCCGCAGCCGGTCACGCCGACCCGCACGCCGCTGCGCCGGACCCGCTGACACCCAGAAAGAGAGGATTACCGGATGACCGACACCGGGGACCGGCAGATCAGCCCGCCCGACATGGCGGTGCTCATCGCCCACGGAGCGGCCCGACCGCTGATGGCCGGCTATGACCCGGTACCCGTACACCACGCGGGTCGGTGGTGGCACGTGCCCGCCGACACCGATGCACCCGATGCCCCGTATGTGCCCGCCAGCCCGGCCCAGCGCCAGATGTTCGACGACCTGGCCCAGCGCCTGGCGTTGGCCGACGCCGCGCTCGCCCGCACCGCCACCTCCGAGGGTCAGGACCGGCCGCGGTGACCGCCCCCAGCGAACCGGCCACCAGTGCCGTCGATCTGGCCGAGCGTGCCCTGGTCGGGGCGCTGCTGTGGGATTCCGGGCGGGTCCGCGACGTCCGGGACTGGCTACGCCCCGGCGATTTGAACCACTGGAAAGCGCGGTCGATCTACCAAACCCTCACCGGCCTGGACCGCGACGGCCGCAGCGTCCCGGTCACCGAATTGCCCGCCGTGATCGCCGCGGGGACCTACCACGACAGCCGCCAAGGCGCGATCACCGCAGTAGACCTACACACCTACATGCGCGCCACCCCCGCCACCCCGCCGGCCAGCGCCCAGTTCCCCGACCAGCTGGTCCGCAGCAACCACGTCGTCTATGCCCGCCGGGTCCTCGAAGCCGCCGCCCGGTCCATGGTCGCCGTCGCCGGCTCCCGCATCCAGGAAGCCGCCGAACACTCCCGGGAATACCCCGACCTCGGCGCGGGTGCCCTGGCGACCGCACTGGCCCACACCCAACAGCGCCTCCAAGTCTTGGGGGAAAGACTGCGCCACGCCCAGGGGTCCCCGGGGTCACTGATCACCGCCGCGCTCGGTGGCCCGGTCCCGGACACGCTTCCCGTCGACGTGCCGGAGCTGGTGACCGGCGGGATCCAGTCCGGGCCAGGCGCCCCGCCACTGACCACCCGTGCGGTGATCGAGGCCGAACGGGAAGTCCTGACCGCCTGCCTGACCGACCCGGCCACCCGGGCCGCGCTGTTGGGTTGGCTGACCCCTGAGGACTTCTGTCGACCCGAACACGCCGCCACCTGGGCCGCCTACGGTGCTCTGGCCAAGGCCGGAACCCCCATCGACTATGTGACCCTGGCGTGGGAATGCGAACGGCACCCCCCCGACTACGACAGCCCGGGCCTGCCCGCAGACCAGCTCGCCACCATGGCCCGGCACACCCCTGGATTGCCCGGTCCCGCGGTGCGTACCGTCGCCCACGCCTCCCTACTGCGGCACACCGACGCCGCCCGCGAGCACGTCGCTGCCATCGCCGACGACCGCACCGCCGACGCTCTGACCGTGGTCTCCGCGGCCGCCGACGCCTACCGGGACGTCGAACACCACGCCCGCCGACTCTCCGGCACCACCACCGCGGTAAGTCGGGCCAGCGCCGCGCTCAACCCCACCACCCCACCCGGCTCCAGACAACCTCACTGGACCGCCCCACCACCACCGCCTCGACCACCCGACCAACCACCCCAGCGAGACCACAGCCGCGGCCGGTGAGGCGAGACACCGGTGATTTAGCCGGTGGCGCTCATCGCGGTCATCCGGTGCGCAGCCCCCGCCTGGGTCGCGGCGTGGAGTCGGAGTTTCCAGGGTTGCGGGTCATCGTGGGCGATCTGTCCCCACAGCCGGCAGCTAATCGTGGTGAAGACGTCGATCCCTGGCCGGGACGCGGTGGCCCAGGCCCGGATACCGGCCGCCCAGATTTCCGCGGCTGCGGGGGAGTCGCCGTCGGCGATGACCACAGGGCGGCGCAGGCCGCATCGATCCAAGCAGCTCCGAGGGTGGGCCAGGCCCAGTCGACGATGTGCGCGTGCTCGCCGATGAGGATGTTGTAGGGGGTTGAGGTCGGTGTGCAGCAGCTGATCGCCAGCCAGCAGCGTCAATGCCGAGTCCTCACCCAGGCCTGCCCAGCGGTCTTGTAGCCGTCGCAGCGGCAGCTCCGGTGCCGGGATTTGCCCGAGCCGGGTCAAGGTGTCAGCGATCTTGGGTAGGTCGGGGGAACCGGGTGCAAGGTTGGCGTGCCGTCCGTCGAGGTACTCGAAGGCCAGGATGTTCGGGTACAGAGGGTTTTGGACCGGGATCCGGCGCCAGAGCCTGTCTTTGCTGGTCAATAGCGTGTTGTCCGACTTGAAGCATGGCGGGCGCTTCGGCCATATGCGTACCCAACAAGGCAGTGAGCTGCGCAAACGGCCTCCCCGTAGTTTTCAGCGAAAAACCATCGATGTGCAGCGTTCATGCTGGTCAAGTGGGTTTGACCGCGAGTCGAGCAGCGCTAGGGACCAGCCGGCGTGGGCAACACCGGCCTCACAGCCACAGGACGCACCCGGGA
>DASYAZ010000061.1:0-32209 GCA_036501085.1 Pseudonocardiaceae bacterium
CTGCTCGAAACGGTCGGCCAGGCCCAGCGCCGCGGCCTGCTGGCGCAGGTTGGACAGCTGGCCGCCCGGGATCTCGTGGTGGTAGACCCGCCCGGTGGGCGAGGCCAGGCCGGACTCGAAGGGTGCGTAGACCTTGCGGACCAGTTCCCAGTAGGGCTCCAGATCGCAGACTGCCTGCAGGTCCAGGCCGGTGCTGCGCTCGGTGTGCGCGGTGGCCGCGACCAGCGCGGACAGCGACGGCTGCGAAGTGGTACCTGCCATGGACGCTGTGGCCGCATCCACAGCGTCGACGCCGGCGTCGATCGCCGCGAGGAGCGTGGCGAGCTGCCCCCCGGGGGTGTCGTGGGTGTGCAGGTGCACTGGGAGGTCGAACCGGCTGCGCAGCGCCGACACCAGCGTCCGGGCCGCCGGGGGCCGCAGCAACCCAGCCATGTCCTTGATGGCCAACACGTGCGCCCCGGCCTCGACGATCTGTTCGGCCAGCTGCAGGTAGTAGTCCAGCGTGTACAGCGTCTCCGCGGGGTCGGACAGATCAGCGGTGTAGCACAGCGCCACCTCGGCCAGGGCCCGCCCGGTCTCGCGCACCGCATCGATGGCCGGGCGCATCTGGGACACGTCGTTGAGCGCGTCGAAAATCCGGAAGATGTCCAGCCCGCTGTCCACCGCCTGCTCGACGAACGCGTTGGTCACCTCGGTCGGGTAGGGCGTGTAGCCGACGGTGTTCCGCCCGCGCAGCAGCATCTGCAGGCACAGGTTGGGTACCGCCTCGCGCAGCGCCGCCAGCCGTTCCCACGGATCTTCGGCGAGGAAACGCAGTGCCACGTCATAGGTAGCGCCACCCCAGCACTCCAGCGAGAGCAGCTGCGGGGTCATCCGAGCGACGTAAGGCGCCACCGCCACCAGATCCTTGGTGCGGACCCGGGTGGCCAGCAGCGACTGGTGGGCGTCACGAAAGGTGGTCTCGGTGACACTGACGCCTTCCCGGGTACGCAGCCAGCTCGCGAATCCCTCCGGGCCCAAGGTGCGGAGCTGGTGCCGGGATCCGGCGGGTGGTGGTGCCTCCAGGTCGATCGGCGGCAGTTTGTCCATCGGATCGACCAGATGGGGAGGATCGCCGTGCGGCCGGTTCACCGTCACGTTGCCGAGGTAGGCCAGCAACCGGGTACCGCGGTCGGCGGACTGCCGGGCAGTGAGCAGGTGCGGCCGCTGCTCGATGAACGAGGTGGTGACCCGGCCCGCCACGAAGTCCGGTTCGTCGAGCAACTCGAGGAGGAACGGGATGTTGGTGGCTACCCCACGGATGCGGAACTCGGCAAGCGCCCGGCGGGCCCGGCGCACGGCAGCGGGGAAATCACGCCCCCGACAGGTGACCTTGACCAGCAGCGAGTCGAAGTACGCGCTGATCTGGGCGCCCGTCTGCATGGTGCCGCCGTCCAGCCGCACACCGGCACCGCTGGCCGAGCGGTACGCGGTGACCGTCCCGGTGTCCGGCCGGAAGTCGTTGGCCGGGTCCTCGGTGGTGATCCGGCACTGCAGCGCGGCACCGTGCGGCACGATCGAGTCTTGGGCTATCTCCAGCTCAGCCAGCGTCTCCCCGGCGGCGATCCGCAGCTGGGCGCTGACCAGGTCGATGTCGGTGATCTCCTCGGTCACCGTGTGCTCGACCTGGATGCGCGGGTTCATCTCGATGAACACGTGGTCACCCGCGCGATCGACGAGAAACTCCACGGTGCCGGCGTTGATGTAACCGACCTGCCGGGCGAAGGTCACCGCATCCGCGCAGATCCGCTGCCGCAGGTCGGGATCCAGGTTCGGTGCGGGCGCCACCTCCACCACCTTCTGGTGCCTGCGCTGCACCGAGCAGTCCCGCTCGAAGAGATGGACGATGTCCCCGGTCGGATCGGCGAGGATCTGCACCTCGATGTGCCGGGGGTCGATGACCGCCCGCTCCAGGAACACCGCCGGGTCGCCGAACGCCGACTCGGCCTCCCGGCTGGCCGCCTCCAGCGCGGCCCGCAGGCCAGCAGGCTCCATGACCCGGCGCATCCCGCGGCCCCCGCCGCCGGCGACCGCCTTGACGAAAACAGGGAACCCGATCTCCTCCGCGGCGCTCATCAACAGCTCGATGTCCTCGGACGGGGCGCTGGAGGCCAGCACCGGCACTCCGGCCTGCCGCGCCGCGACGATCGCCCGCGATTTGTTACCCGCCAGGGCCAGCACACCGGGTGGCGGCCCCACGAAGGTGATGCCGGCCTGCTCGCAGGCGAGGGCCAGCTTCGGGTTCTCGGACAGGAAGCCGTAACCGGGATACACCGCATCGGCCCCGGTACGCTCGGCGGCACGGATGATCTCCGACACCGACAGGTACGCCCGGACAGGATGGCCCTTCTCACCGATCTCGTAGGCCTCGCTGGCCTTGAGGCGGTGCTCGGAGTTGCGGTCCTCGTAGGGGAACACCGCAACCGTCTGGCAACCTAGTTCGTACGCGGCGCGAAACGCCCGGATCGCAATCTCCCCGCGATTGGCGACCAGCACCTTGCGAAACATGTGCCAGCTCCTTTCCAGACTGCCGGTTGGCCGGGATTCATAGTGGCGCCTACCGTGCGCATCATCGCAGGTGATGGGGCCTGCCGGGGGGATAACTGATCAACTGGCAGAGAGAACTCTCCCGCGCGAGCGGCTGAAGGGGTATCAAGGAACTGGCAGGAAAGGACGCGGCCCATGGGTAGACGGCGTTATCACCCTCACCACCGTCCCTATCATCACCCGTACCACCACCGTCACCACGGCCAGTTCCCCCGCCGAGCGCTGATCCGATGGAACGTGGCCCGGTTGCTGGTGCTGCTGTGCCTGGCGGTCGTGGCCGGGATGGGCGCGGTCGCTGTGACCTTGCTCACCGTGCTGGCACTCGGGCAGGTCATCCTGCTGGGAACGGGTGCCTTCGTCGTACTGCGACACCTGCGCCGGCGCCACCATCGCGCGGTGGACCACCGGGAGCCGGCGTCGGTACCACCGGCGCGGTCAGCGCGAGAGCAGGCAGCGCCGGACTGGCGGGCGACCCGAGCCCGGTTCGCCCAGCTGCGCAGCGAATACGGCCAGTTCGAGTGTGATCCGCTCGAGGTGCTGCGGCTCCCCGCGCTGGTCGATGTCACCGTCCCCTCGACCGCCCGGTTTGTGGACGCCTTCGCCGAGGCGCAGGCGCTGGACACCGATAGCGAACCCTCGCAGGCACACTGCGTTCGCTTCGCCACCGCCGTCGATCGAGCCCGCCGAGCCTGGAACGCCGCGCGCGACGCCGCGGAACGGATCCGGCTGGCGGGAATCCCCGCCGAAGAGCGGGCCACTGTGCAGCGCGCGATCAAACTGCTCACGATGGCCCGTGACTCCGATCACGACGCCGAGCGCACCGCGGCGTACGCGAAAGCCCGCACCGAACTGGCGAAGCTGGAACGCACCGGCACCCTGCGGCTACCGCCAGCCGCGGCCGCAGCTCTGGACAACGCCGCTCGCGGGCAGTTGCCGGCCGGAAAGGCGGCAGTCTGAGCCGGCGAGGACCGAACCTGACGCGGACCTAAGATCGCGCTGGGCCACCGGCGGCGGTCACCGGCTCCCGGCGGCCTCGGCGTCCAGCCTGGCGCCCAGGCGGTCGAAGCAGGCTCGCGCGATGCCCAGTTCCCGCTGGGCCGCCCCGGGTTGGCCGGCGCGGTCCAGCGCGGTGGCCAGCAGTTTCCGGGCACGTGCGCTTTCGTACGGAGATCCGGCTTCTCCCCACAGCGTGACACTGCGGCGCAGCGACGGTAGCGGGTCCTCCTGGCCGGTGGCCAGGGCCAGCTCGCCGCGGGCGGCCTCGGCTGCCGCGAGCATCGCCGTGCTGCCGTAGACCTGCGCCGACTCTGCCAGCTCGGTCGCCGCGGCGCGGGCGGTGTCGAGATCATCCACAGCCAGTGCGATGGTCACCTGGTCGGGAAGGAGCCGGGTGCGAGCCAATCGGTCCCAACCGTCGCCTTCCAGCGCTGCATTGATCAGCTCCGCCGCCTCATCGGGGCAACCGCACAGCAACTCCAGCCGGGCCCGGCCGGGTAGCGGGCTCGCGAATCTCTCCTCGGCCCTGGCAAAGGCCTCCTCGGCGCCGGCAAGGTCACCGATCCGTAGGCGGATGTCTCCGATACTGGCGAAAGCTTGACCAGCATGGTGCAGATCGAAGTGCTGCACAGCCGCGCACGCCTGGTGGGCCAGCTGCTCGGCGAGTCCCCAGGCACCGCTGTCGATCAAGATCGCCGTGCGGTGAGTCTCGCAGTCGCCGGGAAAATAACTCAGCCCGGTCCGCGAGAAGCAGTCCTGCGCGGCGCGGGTCCATTCGTGGGCGCGGCGGTAGTCGCCCAGCTCGTAGCAGGTACGAATGAGCTGGCAGTAAATCTGCGCGGTGGCAAGCTGGGACAGGCCCCCGCCGACGAGCATGGCCATACCCTCATCGTGCATGGCCAGCCCCTGCGCGACCTGCCCGTGCCGGATGAGCACCGCGCCCTGGAATACCAGCCCGATGGCCTGGAAATCGGCGACACCGTGCCGGATCCCCGCCTCGTAGGTCGACCGGGCGGCAGCCAGGCACTTGTCCCGGTCGTCCTCCAACAGCGCCGTGGTCATGGCCCCCCAGGCCGCATAGCCCTGCTCGGCGCAGTCGGGCTCGTTCTCCAACAGCCGCTGCGTCCGCTGAGACCACCCGCCTGCCACCGCGAACTGCTGGTGAGCGATGGAATACAGGGTGAGCAGGAACGCGACCACGGCCGCGCGGCGCGGCTTGCCGGCCTGCAGGTAGGCATGGTGGGCACGCTGCCACGCAGACTCTGCCTCCCGGTCGTGCGCCGACCAGAACGCCGCATTGGCCAAGCCGTCAAGGTCCTCAGCGCTCAGCGATCCCACCTGGTCCGCGGCGGAGAGCAGCTCAAAGGCGGACTGCCAGTCGTATGCCGCCAGCGCAGCGTGCGCCTGCGGCAGCAGTTCCCCCTCGACCGGTGGCGCCGCAGGACTGGGCACGGCATACCCGGGCTGCGGGAGTGCCGGCTGCCAGTCCAGATCGGGACACTGCGCGAGTACGGCCTCGTGTAACCGGACGAGCTCGGGGCTCGGATCGATGCCGAGCTGTTCGGCGAGCTGTTCGCGCAGCCGCCCGTAGGCCGCCAATGCGTCGGCCTGCCGCCCGCAGCGATACAACGCCCTGATGAGCTGGGACCACAACCGCTCCCGCAGCGGCTGCTCGGCCACCGCACTGTTCAGCTCCGCGCACAGCATCGCGTGCCGGCCCAGCGCGAGGTCGGCCTCCGCCCGATCCTCCACCGCGACGAGGCGCAACTCGGCGAGCCGGGCGATCTCAGCCTGAGCGAAGAGCTCGAAGGTGAACTCGACGAGCGGGTCACCGCGCCACAACGCCAGCGCAGCACAGAAGAGGTCAGCGGCCCGCTGCGGGCAGGTGGGCAACGCGTCACGACCCTCGCGGGCCAACCGCTCGAACCGCACCGCATCGACCGACTCCGGCGGCACGGCCAGCTCGTAGCCGGCACCGCGGGTACGGAGCATCCCGTCCTGCGCTCGCGGAGCACGCGAGGGGTCCAGCGCTCTGCGCAGGTGAGAGATATAGGTCTGCAACGTGTTCGCGGCGGTGGCCGGTGGCCGGGCACCCCACAACACCTCGATGAGCCGCTCGACCGGGACCGTCTCGTTCGCGTGCACCACCAGCACAGCCAGTAGTAACCGCTCCTTAGCGCTGGACACCTTGATGCGGCGGTGCTGGTCCCGCACTTCCAGCGGGCCCAGAATCGCGAACTCCACCGGTGCCCCTCCCCTACTCTCAGTCAGGTTCCAGTCACGCTCCAGTCAGGCGGCCCATACTCCGTTCAACCCAATGGCGGTCCAGGACGCAAAGGCAATAGTGGGCGAGATCATAGACACCAACGAGCGATGGGCTCGCCACCTGTTCCGCGGCCTGGACAACCCGGAATCGGAACTCACGCACGAGGCGGTGTCGGTTGCTGCCGCGCTCGCTGAGCTAGAGGTATGCCCCGATGACCGGGTCTTGATCATGCTCCCCGATGGTCCGGGCTTCATCGATGCCTTCATCGGGGTGGCGAAGCAGGGCGCGGTGCCGCTGGCGGTGAACCCACACCTGGAGGCGGCCGACGTCGCCGTAGCCGCAGCCGAGGTCGGTGCCGGGGCCGCCTTGATCACGGCGCAGCGGGTTCAGGCGCTGGCCGGCCTGGGGACCAAGCCACCGGTTCCGGTGCATGGGCCGCAGGGGCTCTGGGCGGCCGCGGTGCGGTTGCGCTGAACGGACAACGGGGACCCGCCGGCAAGGGGGCGGCGGGTCCCCGTCTCACACCTTCTGCAGGTACTCGGCGCGCTGCTCATCCAGCAACTCCTCGGCCAGCCGGGACAGGCCCGGGTGCCCGGTGAGGCCGGGATCATCGTGGATCAGCCGCTGGGCGACCTCCCGTGCCTGGCCGATCACCTCTTCGTCGCGCAGCAGCGAAAGCAACCTGAGCCCGGAACGGCGGCCGGACTGGATCGCGCCCAGCACGTCACCTTCCCGGCGTAGCTCCAGATCCAGCCGGGCCAGCTCGAAACCGTCGGTGGTGGCCGCCACCGCATCCAGCCGCTCCCGGGCGGTGCTGCCCTCCGGGGAGTCGGTCACCAGCAGGCACAGCCCAGAGTGCGACCCCCGGCCCACCCGGCCACGCAGCTGGTGCAGCTGGCTGACTCCGAAGCGCTGCGCATCCATGATCACCATGACCGTGGCGTTGGGTACATCCACCCCGACCTCCACGACGGTGGTAGCCACCAGCGCATCGATCTCACCGGCCGCGAAGGACTGCATCACGGCGTCCTTTTCGGTTCCCGGTAACCGGCCGTGCAGGATCCCCAGCCGCAGCCCGGCCAGCGGCCCGCTCTCGAGTTGTGGAGCCAGCTCGAGCACTGCCAGCGGCGGGCGAGCGCCGTCTCCCTCCGGGTCCGCGTTCCCGTTCGTGTCCTCGGAGACCGCGTCCTCGGAGACCGCGTCGCCGGAGACCGCGTCGTCCCCGATCCGCGGGCACACCACATAGGCCTGCCGACCGCCCGCGGTCTCCTCGATGATCCGCTGCCATACCCGACTCAACCAGCTGGGCTTCTCCCCGACCGGCACGACCGTGGTCGAGATGGGAGAGCGGCCCTGGGGTAACTCACGGAGCGCGGAGACTTCCAGGTCGCCGTAGACGGTCATGGCGACGGTGCGCGGGATCGGGGTCGCGGTCATCACCAGCACGTGCGGGCTGGTGCCGTCGAGGGCCCTGGCGCGTAGTGCATCGCGCTGCTCGACGCCGAAACGATGCTGCTCATCGACCACCACCAGACCCAGATCGGCGAAGGACACCCGATCCTGGATCAGGGCGTGCGTGCCGACCACGATGCCGGCCGCGCCGCTGGCGGCATCCAGTAGTGCCTGCTTGCGCGCGCGGGCCGGCATCGACCCGGTGAGCAGCGTGATCCGGGTGGCCTGGGGAGCTGATCCCAGCTCTCCGGCCCGGCCGTGCGCACCCAACATCTCCCGCAGCGACCGGGCGTGCTGCGCGGCGAGCACCTCGGTGGGTGCCAGCAGGGCGGCTTGCCGTCCCGCATCGACGACCTGGAGCATCGCGCGCAGCGCCACCACGGTCTTGCCGGACCCGACCTCACCCTGCAGCAGCCGGTTCATCGGGTGTTCGCGGCCGAGCTCGGTGGCCAGCAGCTCGCCGATCTCCCGTTGCCCCGCGGTGAGGGTGAAGGGCAGCGCGGCATCGAACGCGGCGCTGAGCCCGTCCTGCCGGCGCGGGCAGGCCGGCGCCGGCCGCTGCGCGGCGTCCTGACGCCGCCGTGCCAGCGTGAGCTGCACCGCCATCGCCTCGTCCCACTTCAGCCGGTGCTGCGCCGCGGCGATCTCGCCGCGATCGTCGGAGCGATGCACGGCTCGCAGGGCCGTACCCAGGTCCAGCAACCGTTGCTGGTCCCGCAGCGCGGGCGGCAGCGGATCCGGCGGATCATCCAGAACGTCGAACACCTGCCGGATGCAGAGCTGGATCGTCCAGGACGGCAGGTCCTTGGTGGCCGGATAGACCGGGATCAGCGGCCGGGCGAACTCCGCAAGTCGGTCGGCGTCACCGTCGAGCAGCTGGAAGCTGGGATGGGTGAGCTGCAGGCTGCGCCGGTACATCGATACCCGCCCGGCGAAGAGCACCTGGCGGCCCTTGGTGAGCACCCTGGTCAACCGTGGCTGGTTGAAGAATGTGAGGTTCAGGGTCCGGGTGCCATCGAAGATCACTGCGTTCTGGATGGTGCCGTTCTTCTGTTGCATCCGGCGGGACGAGCAGCTCCGTACCTCGGCGATCACCGTGACGTCCTGGCCGAGCTCCAGGTCCGCGATCGGGGTGAGCTGGCCCTGGTCGGCGTACCGGCGTGGGTAGTGCCGCAGCAGCTCCCCGACGGTGTGCACGTCAATCTGGCCGGCCAGCAGGGCCGCCGGTTTGGCGCCGATCACCCGATCCAGCGCGTCATCCATCCCAGCCACGGCGTACTCCACCATCTGCTCGTCCCGGTGCCCCGCTCATTCAACCCCGACCAGCAGTACCCGCCCTGGCACACCCGCGGGGTAGACCACGAACTCGACCCCGGGGTGCGCGGTGCGCAGATGCTCGGTCATCCCTTCGGCCACTCCCACCGGGGCATCCTGGCCGAGCAGCACCGTCATCAGCTCTCCACCCGCAGACAGCATCCGATCGGTGAGCCCGCGGGCGGCGATGAGCGCGTTGCACTCGATCAGGATGACCTCCTCATCCAGCAGGCCCAGCACCTGGCCCGGCCGAACCGCGATGAGCTCCCCCCGCCGGGTCGCGCTCGCCGCCTGGCTCATGGCCACCCGGTCATCGGCGACGCATCGCGCCGGGTCGTGCACGGCGATCGCCGCCAGCGCCTGCACCGGGGAGGAGACGGGCACGAGCACCGCCTCCTGCCCGGTGCCCCGGGCCGCTGCGACCGCACGCTCGGCGCTGTCCAGGGCGTTCGGGGCAACGAGAACGGTGGTCTGGCTGGCCCGGGTCGCCGTCAGGGCAGCCAGCAACTCACCAGCACTGCTGGTGTCGGGGGCGGTGGTCGCCCCCGCACCGCGGAACAGCTCGGCAACCCCGGATCCGGCGACCACGGCGAGCACCGCGTGCGCGGTGGCGAGCTGGGAGGGGGTGGCGCACGCACCGGCACCACCGGGTAGATCGGCAGACCCGGCATCGTCGAGGAGATCAACGGAGTTGTACTCGACCAGGCGCGCGACGGTGACGCGGTGCGGGCGCCCGGCCCGCGCACCGGCCTCGATCGCGGCGCCGACGGCACCGGCAGGACAGTGCACGTGCACCGTCCACAGGGCCGTGCCCCCGATCTGGCCTGAGCCGGCGACCGCGACGCAATCACCCAGCCCGGCGAGTTCGGCGCGCACGGTGTCCACCTTGGTCTCGTCGGCGTTCGCCAGCAGGTACATCACCTCGTACTCGTGGCCGGTGGACTCACCGTGCCGGATGGGCGGCTGCCCCGGACGGGGATCAGCATGGATCCTTCCGGCGGTGGCCCGGGACCGTGCGCCGGGATGCTCGGCGATCACGTCCAGGAGGGCTTCCAGGATCAGGATCAACCCGCGACCGCCCGCGTCCAC
This sequence comes from Pseudonocardiaceae bacterium, assembly GCA_036501085.1. Classification (GTDB taxonomy): domain Bacteria; phylum Actinomycetota; class Actinomycetes; order Mycobacteriales; family Pseudonocardiaceae. The sequence continues at coordinate 9,704 of DASYAZ010000061.1, forward strand.
CACCCCGGCGGCGCGCAGCGCGGCGAGTTGGTGCGGGGTGTCGACCAGCGCATCGGTGGCCGCAGCGGTAGCCACCGTGGCCACCTGCTCAAGCTCATGCGAGGGCACCGCCGCGGCCGCCCGGGCGGCCGCGTGCAGCACGGTCAGCACCGTCCCGGACACGGGCTCGGGTACTGCCAAGGCGGCCAGCTCGTCGGCATTGCACAGCCCTGCCCGCAGCGCGGCACCGTCCCAGACCGGGGCGTCCTGCGGGTGCCGACGGAGCAGCGGCTCGGCCAACCCGCGAAGCACCTGGGACAGGATCACGCCGGAGTTGCCCCGGGCTCCCAGCACTGCGCCCCGGGCCAGCACTGCGATGGTGCTCCCTGGCGGAGCGTTCTGGACCACGTCGGATCCCCTGCGCACCGCCTCCAGCCCGGCACGCATGGTCGCCAGCAGGTTGGAGCCGGTGTCCCTATCCGGGACCGGGAACACGTTGAGCGAATTGATCTCGTCCCGATGCGCCGCCAGTGCGTCGCAGCACCTGGTAGCCCAGCGGTGGACCGCTGCCCCGTCCAGCGCCTGCAACACCGCGGCTCCTCACCGCCTTTCTCGGGGAAGGTTACCGGTTTACCACCGTCCCGGTGCATGGCGCGGTCCGCCGGCGCGTTACCCTTGGCAAGCAGCCCGGCAACGGGCGTGCCGTCTTGGTGACGACCCCAGGGAGTGTGACGTGTCTGCCGTGTGCGATGTCTGCGGTAAGGGACCGGGCTTCGGCATGTCGGTCTCGCACTCGCATCGGCGGACCCATCGCCGGTGGAATCCGAACATCCAGAGCATTCGGGCACGAATCGGCGCAGGTCAGCGGAAGCGCCTGAACGTGTGCACCTCCTGCCTCAAGGCGGGGAAGGTCTCCCGCACCTGATCTAGGGCAGCGTCCAGTCGACGGGCGCGTCGGCGCCAGCGTTCATGTCAGCGAGCAGCTGGTTCGCCCGGCTGAACGGGCGGGAGCCGAAAAACCCTCGATCGGCCGACATCGGGGATGGGTGCGCCGACTCGATGCAGGGGACATCGGTGAGCATCGGGCGCAACGTCCGCGCATCCCGGCCCCACAGAATCGCGACCAACGGCCGTGCCGGACGCGCGACCAGGGCGCGGATGGCTTGCTCGGTGACCTCTTCCCAGCCCTTGCCACGGTGCGAACCTGGACGGCCCGGTTCCACGGTGAGCACCCTGTTGAGCAGCAGCACACCACGCTCGGCCCACGGGCTGAGATCTCCTGTGGACGGGGTGGGCAGCCCGAGATCGTCGCTGTACTCCCGGAAGATATTGCTCAGGCTGCGCGGCACCGGGCGCACATCGGCCTCGACCGAGAACGACAATCCCACGGCATGGCCTGGGGTCGGGTAGGGGTCCTGCCCGACGATGAGCACCCGTACCTGATCGAACGGCTGGGTGAAGGCCCGCAGGATGCGAGGTCCTGCGGGCAGGTAGCGCCGCCCCGCGGCGATCTCGGACCGGAGGAAGGCACCGGCAGCGGCAATCTGCCCGGCCACCGGAGCCAGCGCACCGGCCCAGCCCGTTTCCACGATCTCATCGACAGCTGCAGGCATGGTCGGTGACCTTAGCGAGGTCACGGCGAAGCAGCGTCACCGCGGCACCACTCACCTGAAGTGCTCCCAACCGGCGGAGGACCCCTCGTAGGGCCGGCCGTCGACGGTCACGCCGCAGCCTTGCCGCACCAGCCCCAGCGCGGTCCAGCCCGTGGGCAGCGCCGCCCCGGCCGGGAAGCTCGCCAGCAGTGCGTGGTCCTCTCCCCCGGTGAGGGCCCAGTGCAACGCGTCCATGCCGAGTGCCGAGGCCACCTCGACCAGCCTGCTAGCGACCGGGATCGCCGTCGAATCGATATCGATGGCGACGGCGGAGGCCGTGGCGAGATGCCCGGCGTCGGCGAGCAAGCCGTCCGAGATGTCGATCATTGCCGTGGCGCCCGCCACGGCAGCCTGCGGACCTGCACCGTAGGGGGGCTCCGGCACCCGGTGAGCGCCCACCACAGCCAGTGGGGATCGGAATCCCCGGCGGAGCACGGCGAGGCCCGCCGCAGACCAACCCACCTTGCCGCACACCCCGAGCACGTCCCCCACGCGGGCTCCAGCCCGAGTGAGCGGCACCCGGCCCTGCAGATCGCCCAGCACGGTCATCGACACGACGAGCTCGGTGGCGCTGACCACATCCCCACCGACGACACCGGCGCCGAGGCGCCCGGCCTCCTCCCACATCCCAGCAACCAGCTCATCCACCGTGGACACCAGTGTGTGGCCGGGAAGGGCCAGCCCGACGACGAGGGCGGTGGGCACCGCACCCATGGCAGCGATGTCGGCCAGGTTGGTGGCCACGGCCTTGCGCCCGACTTGGCGTGGCGTGGACCAGTCCAGCCGGAAATGCACGCCCTCCACGAGCACATCGGTGCTGACCACTACCCGGCCGTCCGCAGCGGTCAGCACCGCGGCGTCATCTCCAGGCCCCAGCACCGCGGCCGGCACCCGGGGCCGGTTCGCGGTCACCCGCGCGATCAGCCCGAACTCACCCAGCTCGGCCACGGAGGCCTGCGCCTGGGCGGGTGGCACGGACGGCGGCTCAGCGGTCACGCCAGCAGTACACACGGTCACGCTCCCGATCAAGACGGTAGGTTCCTCTACCAGCACCGGTATCCATGAGACGAGGCCGCGCTGTGGGTCAGGCATACACCTCCGGGTCGCGGCGGGCTGGCCTGCCGCGCTGGCCGATCGGGATCGCGCTGGTCCTGGCGGTCGGACTCGTGGTGGGGGTGCTCATCGCTGCCGAGCTGGTCCGGCGCCAGAGTCTGGGACCGCTACCGCTTGCCGTGGTCGCGGCGCCCTCGGCCGGTTCCGGGGACTGCGCGCGGCTGCTGGCCGCGCTGCCCGGGCAACTGGACGCCGGCGACCTCGGCACGCTGGAGCGGCGGCAGCTCGCCGTCCCAGCTCCCGCGGGCGCGACGGCGTGGGGTGAGCCGCCGGTGGTGCTGCGGTGCGGGCTCAGCCGCCCGCCGGGTCTCACCGCGACGTCGCGGCTGCTGGCGGTCTCCGGGGTGCAGTTTCTCGAGGTCCCCACTCCCGGCGCGAGCACCTGGGTCGCGGTGGACCGGCCGGTCTATGTCGTGGTGGCGCTGCCACCCACCAGCGGCAGCGGTCCGCTGCAGCAGGTGGCGACTGTGATCGGGAAAGCCCTTCCGCAGAAAGACGTGGACGTCCCGCGCTGATCCCGCTACAGGCGGTACAAACCCTCCAGCACCCGCTCCATCAGTGAAAGATCCGGCAAGTTACCCCAGCCCATGGGGTTACGGTGCACATGCACCAAACCGGTATCGATCATGTCGGCGAGCAGCACCCGCACAACTCCCAGTGGCAAGCTGAGGTGGGCCGCGACTTCCGCGACCGAGCGGATTTCCCCGCACAACTCAGCAATGGCAGCGTGCTCCGCGGAGCAGATCGCCGCCACATTCCGACCTTCGTCACTGGTGGACACCAGCGTCTCCACGGCGAGTTCCTGCACCGGCCGGGTCCGTCCCCCGGTCCAGCTGTAGGGGCGGACGGCAAATCGAAATTCGTCCGGTTCACCCCATTCGTCAGCTACCTCGCTCACCGCTGCGGTAACCGGTTCCGGGACGATCTCAGGCTCGGTCGGCGGGTCGACCAGCGTGGCGGCGTCATTGTCACTTTCGGCCGGAGTGTGGCCGGTGCCCTCTTCATCCTGCTGGGCATGCCGGGCCCGGTAGCTCCGGATCGGATCCTGCGCCATCTCCACCACACCGCTAATCATGACCAGATCCCGATCAACGACAGGATCATCGGCGTCGCCGCTCCCCCGTGAGAGAAACAAATCGCCATACCTCCGCCCCCGACTCAAAACCACGAGTTAGCCCGGCTGTAGTCAGTGCAGGCCCGTCGACAGATCGTCAGGCACCCATCCTGCCTAACTAGCCGGCCATCACTAAGTCGCTGGAATTCACCCGTTTGACTCAGCAGGCGAGGATCACTTCAGCAGTTCACCGCAGTCCGGTGCCGCGGGCGATCGCAGTATCGATCAATATCGAGAGCAACGACGGGTAGTCGAGACCCGTCACTGCCCACATCCGGGGATACATCGAGATTGGGGTGAAACCGGGCATCGTGTTGATCTCATTCACGGTGAGTGCGCCGTCTGGGCCGACGAAGAAGTCGACCCGAGCCAGGCCCTGGCAGTCCAGCGCGCGGAAGACAGCGACGGCCGTGGCCTGCAGTTCGGCCGTCACGTTGTCACCCAGCTTGGCCGGGATGTCGAACTCGCACGCGTCGTCGAGGTACTTGGCATCGAAGTCGTACCAGCCCGCGGAGCCCTCGGCCACCACCCGGATCTCCGCGGGCAGCGAGGCCTCGATCCGGCCGTCGGGGAACTCGAGCACACCGCACTCGATCTCGCGACCGGTCACCGCGGCCTCGACGAGCACCTTGGGATCGGCGGCGCGGGCGGTGGCGACCGCCGCCGGCAGCTGGGACCAGTCCGTCACCTTGGTGATGCCAACCGAGGAGCCCGCCCTGGCTGGTTTGACGAAGACCGGCAGGCCCAGCCGGTCGCGCTGCTCCGCGCTGAGGGTCGGAACATCGCGACGGAGGACCACGGCGTCGGTGACCGGAAACCCCTCCGCACGCAGCAGCGTGCGGGTGAACTGCTTGTCCATCCCCGACGCGCTGGCCAGCACTCCGGAACCGACGTAGGGCAGCCCGGCGAGCTCCAGCAGACCCTGGATCGTGCCGTCCTCGCCGAAGGCTCCGTGCAGCACCGGGAAGACCACATCCACCGCGGAGAGCACCTCACCGGGTCGCTCGCCCGCGATGTGCACCAGTTCCGGCCTGGTCGGGTCGCCGGGCAGGGTCAGTGCCACGGCGGTGCCGTCGACGGCGGGAAGCCGGCGGCCCTGGATCGCCAGCTCAGTAGGCATGCCCGTGCCCAGAACCCAGGCACCCTCGGGGCTGATGCCGACCGGGATGACCTCGAACCGGGTCCGATCCAGGTGGGTCAGCACGCTGCCCGCCGACACGCAGGAGATCGCGTGCTCGCTGCTGCGGCCTCCGAAGACGACGGCGACGCGCAGCTTGCGATCCGTCATGGCGGCACCCTACTCCCGGTGACCTGGGAGGCCCGGTGCTACCGCCAGCACATCCGCTAGCAAGGAGGTCAGCCGGGATGACGCCGCAGCGAGCTCGGCACAGCTGCCGGGCCCGGCGTAACCGAGCGTCACCCCGCACCGGGCAGGCGGGCCGTCATAGCAGCGCGCCAGCCCATCGAGCAGCAACCCCTGGTGCGCCGCGCGGCGCACCAAGTGACGCTCGGCGGAGTCGTCTGGCAGGTCCAGCACCAGGTGCGCTCCGGCCTGCTCACCGCGTGCCGGCAGTCCCGTCGCGCGCAGCGCCCCCACCAGAAGCTCGCGCCGGCCGAGCAACTCGCGGCGTACCCGGCGCAGGTGCCGCGCCAGGTCCCTGGATGCCGCCAGGGCGGTGAGTACCTGCTGGCCGGCCGGCGAGGGTCGCACCCCGGTGCTGGACCGGTACTCGCAGACTGCGGCCACTGCGCCACCCGGCGCGGCCATCCAGCCGACTCCCAGTGTCGGAGTGAGAATCTTGCTCGCGGTGCCCAGATGCACCACCACATCGGGTCCCGATGCGGCCAGCAGGGGCAGGGGCACACCGTGGTGGCGCAGCTCGCCGTCGTAGTCGTCCTCCAGCACCCACGCGGACCGCTCACGCGCCCAGGCCACCAGCGCGAGCCGGCGGACGGCGGGCAACGTGGCGCCCAGCGGGTACTGGTGCGCTGGGGTGCAGTACACCGCACGGGCCCGTTCGGGGAGAGCGGAGACCACCAGACCCTCGGCGTCCACCGGTGCCGGCAACACCCGCAACCCGGCAGCTCGCAGCGCTCCGACCGCCCTGGGGTAACCGGGCTCCTCCACTGCGACCGCCTCACCGGGACGCAGCAGCACCGCCGCCAGCTCGGTCAGCGCAGCCGTGGTGCCGGCGGTGGCCAGCACCACGTGCGGTGCGACCGCCAGCCCGCGGTGGCGCAGCAGGTGCTCAGCCACGGCCTCCCGGAACTCCGGCAGCCCCGCCACCACCGGCCGGGAGAGCGCCCGCCCGCAGCCCGCAGCCCGCCAGGCCCGCTGCCACAGCGCCCGGTGCAGTCCCGCGGTCCAGGGCGAGCCAGGCCGCAGGTCGATCCCCGCCGGCTCCTCCGGTTCCTGCGCCCACGATTGCGGTGCACCAGGCTCCAAGTGACGGGGCTGCGAGTGACAGGGCTGGGGGCGTGCCGGTGCCGCCGGTGCCGCGATGACGTAGGTACCCGCACCCTGCCGCCCGGCGATCCACCCCTCAGCGGTCAGCATGTCGTAGGCCGCCGAGGTCACCGTACGGCTGACCCCCAGGGTGAGGGCCAGCGCGCGGGTCGAGGGAAGCCGATCTCCGGTGCGCAGGGCACCGCAGCCCGCCGCCCCTCGCAGCCCGTCGGCCAGCTGGGTCGCCATCGGCCAGGAGCTCCGCCGATCCAGATCGAGTGGGAGGTCACCAGGTTGCACGAATGGCCTTTCGAAATCGCCGTTCAGTGGCCCTGTGAGAATGCCATTCGCCTCCGGCACCGTGATAGCCATGACGCTGTCCCCCACCGCACGCAGTACCCCGCGCCAGCTCCGCGAGCGGACACGCCGTGACCGCGTAGAGCTGTATGCCCTCCTGGATTCGGTGCTGATCTGCCATCTCGGAGTGTTGATCGACGGCGCTCCGGTGGTGCTACCCACCGGGTATGGGCGCGACTGCGACACGCTCTATCTGCACGGCTCCTGCGCGGCAACGAGCCTGCTGGCCGCCGCACAGGAGACACCGGTCTGCGTCGCGGTCACCCGGCTCGACGGGTTGGTCTATGCCCGTTCGGCTTTCCACCACTCAATGAACTACTCCAGCGCGGTGATACACGGCGTGGCACGAAGGGTCACCGACGCCGTCGAGCTCCTGCATGGGCTCGAGATCCTGGTCGAGCATCTCGCGCCCGGTTCCTGGGCGCACAGCCGGCCACCCGACCGCAGGGAACTCGCCGCCACCATGGTGCTGGCGCTGGATCTGGCGGAGGCCTCGGTGAAGGCCCGGACCGGCCCGCCGGGCGACGACGATTCCGATGTCGCGGCCGCGCGGGCCTGGGCCGGGGTCCTTCCCCTGCGCACGCACTGGGGCAACCCCCTGCCGTGCCCCCGCCTACCCCCCGCCACCCGGTGCCCTCCCATATCACCCACCGCGCGCCCCCCTTCCCCGACATGGAGATATAACGGGGAAATCGGGGCGGCCTTGAGCCCGACATGGAGACATATCGGGAAATGGGGTGGTGGGGTGAGAGGTTCAGCGGGAGTGGAGCGGGAGGTCGTGGGCGCGCCAGGAGTGGACGCCGCCGATGACGTCGGTGGCGTTGCGCAGGCCCAGGGTGTGCAGCGAGGCGGCGGCAAGGCTGGAGGTGTAACCCTGCGAACAGATCACGATCACCCGCACGTCGAACCCGCTGGCTTGTGGTAGCCGGGCATCGCATTCGGGGTCGAAGCGCCACTCCAGGTGATTGCGCTCGACCAGCAACGCACCCGGGATCTCGCCCTCCTCGGCCCGCTGCCAGCTGGGTCGGATGTCCACCAGCACGGCTCCGGCGGCCACTGCGTCGCGTGCCTGGGCCGCGGTGAGTCGCCGCAGCTGGGCGCGTGCCCGTGCCAGCATCTCCTCGACGCTCACGGCTCCCACTGGGCGGGTCACCAATCCACCCCGGGCTGCTCAACGCCGGTGTGGCGCAGGGCGTCGAGATCCATCCGGTAGCAGTTCATCAGGGTCAGGCCCGGAGTGTAGACATGCACGCTGACCGCCGGGACCGAGCCGGTGTTGATCATCTGGTGAACGTAGTGCGGGCCGAAGGCACGGCACCGCCCGGGGCCCAGCTCGCGGGTCACCTCCACCGGTGACCGGCCCGGTCCGGCGGCCACGACCCGTTCGGTCAGACTGCCCGCCGCAATCGCGAAGGCACCTGAAGCCGGGCCGTGGTCATGCCGATCGGTGCCCTGCCCGGGCAGCCAGGACAGCAGCCACACCTCATGCTGCCCGGTCTGTTCGAGCAGCCGGTACCAGCGGGTGTCGGTGCGGTAGTCCAGCAGCGGGCGCCACCGTTCGGGGTGTGCGGCCAGCGCCATGGCGATGCTGGCCGGGCTTCCCGGACGGGACATGCCGGCATCGGGGACGGTGAGGTAGGGCACGGCGTACACGGCAAAGTCCTTTGCGGGTCGGTGCGAGCCGACCGCGCAGCACCCACCATCGAGGCGGGGCAGGCCATCCACGAGACAGGGACGAAGACGCGGTCAGCGAGGGCCGGAGCTCACCACGCCGGACAGAGCGCGCTCGCCACCCGGCGCAAATCCACTGGGGACCGCCGGACCATGGCGAACGTGCTGCTCACAACCGAAGATCAAACCAGCTGGCAGCCTTACCAGTCAAGGGTTTCGGGTCACGATCGCCGGCAAGCCTCCAGCGCCTGCTGCAGGTCGGCGAGCAGCTCCGCGGGGTCTTCCACGCCGACAGACAGCCGGACCTGGCCCGGCGCGATCCCCGCAGCAGCGAGAGCCGTGTCGTCGAGCTGGCGGTGCGTGGTCGACGCCGCGTGGCTGACCTTGGAGTGCACGCTGCCCAGCGAGGAGGCGATCCGCACCGTGCGCAGCGCATCGCAGAAAGCCATCCCAGCAGCGCGCCCACCCCGGACGTCCACCGTGACCAGGCTGCCGAACAGCTTCTCCCGGAACATCCGGGAGGCCACGCCATGCTGCGGGTGCGCCGGCAGTCCCGGGTAGCGCACCTGCGCCACCGCGGGGTGGTCGGCAAGCTCCCCGGCCAGCACGGTCGCGGTCGCGCTCTGCCGCCGCACCCGCAACTCCAAGGTTTCCAGCCCCCGATGCAGCAAGAAGGCCTCGTCCGGGGCCAGGCACCCACCGAGGTCGATCCGCGCTTGCCTAACCGGCTCGAGCTGTTCGCGCCGGCCGATCACCACCCCGCCAGTGGCATCGGCGTGCCCACCGAGGAACTTGGTCGCCGAGTGCACCACGAGATCGGCGCCATGCTCCAGCGGGCGGCAGATGACGGGAGTGGCGAAAGTGGAGTCGACCAAGAGAATGGCGTCGCCCCCGTGGGCGATACCGGCGAGCGCAGCCAGATCGGGCACGGACAAGGTGGGGTTGGCGATCGTCTCGGTGTAGATCATCCGGGTACGCGGGGTGAGTGCGGCCCGGACGGCGCCCAGGTCGGTCACGTCGGTCAGTACCGGGCGGATGCCCCACCGGGGTAACCACCTGCTCAGCAGCGACCACACGCCGCCGTAGCAATCCGGCGGGGCGATCACCTCGTCGCCCGCAGCCAGGTAGCCGAGCAGCGCGGTGGAGACGGCCGCCATTCCCGAGGCGAACGGCTCCGCCCGGACGTCACCGCAGCCCGGCGCCTCCAGCGCGGCCACCGCTGCGGCGAACGCGGCCGAGGTCGGGTTGTCGATTCGCGAATAGGAGTACCCGGGAATCCGACCTCCCAGGATCTCCGCGTAGTCGTGCGCGCTGTCGAAGGCGAAAGCTGAGGACCGCACCACGGGCAGTCCGAGAGGACGCGACATACCTCGAGACGTTAGTAGCAATCTTGAGGGAAGGTGATCGTCGTTTGTGTGCAATAGGCGACAAATATTGTCGTCCCCGGCACACAAACGGCGATCACTGGCCCGGGCAGGTAAGAACGGATAGCCAAGTCATTCCGGGCGGTGCGCGCGGCCGAGTAGTTCCGCGGCCATGTCCCTGGGAGACTGGCCGTCATAGCAGACCCGGCGCACCCCATCAGTGATGGGCACCTCGACGCCACAGCGCGTGGCCAGCCCCTGGATCGACACGCAGGACTTCACCCCCTCGGCAACCTGGCCGTGGCTGGCCTGCTGGGCCTGTTCCAGGGTGTCGCCCAGCCCGAGCCGGTAGCCGAAGGATCGGTTACGGGACAGCGGTGAGGCGCAGGTGGCCACCAGGTCGCCGAGCCCGGCCAGCCCGGTGAAGGTCTTCGGGTCGGCCCCCAGCGCCGCACCCAGCCGTCCCATCTCGGCGAGCCCCCGGGTGATCAGCGTTGCCTGGGTGTTGTTCCCACACTGCAATCCGGCGGCTACCCCGCAGGCCAGTGCGATGACGTTCTTGCAGGCGCCGCCGAGTTCGCATCCGATGACGTCGGTATTGGTATACGGCCGGAAGTAACTGGTCCCGCAGGCGTGCTGCACCGCGACGGCTCGGTCGTGATCGGTGCAGGCGACCACGCTGGCGGTCGGCTGCTCAGCCGCGATCTCGCGAGCCAGATTGGGTCCGGATACCACCACCACGTGATCGGGGGTGACAGCAGTGATCTCTATCACCACTTCACTCATCCGTTTGAGGCTGTCCAACTCAACACCCTTGGCCAAGCTGATCAATGTGGCCTCCGGCGGGATGGCGGGGTGCCAGCCGGCCAGGTTCCCGCGCAAGGTCTGGCTGGGCACGGCGAAGACCACCGCGTCAACGCCGTCCAGCGCCTCCGCAGCCTGCGCGGTGGCCTGCAAGGACACCGGCAACTGCACCCCCGGCAGGTAATCCGGGTTGCCGTGCCGGCGCTGCACCGCATTGGCTACCTCGGCACGCCGGGCCCAGAGCACGACGTCCCGCCCTGCGTCGGCAAGCACCTTGGCGAACGTGGTGCCCCAGGAACCCGCGCCCATCACCGCGATGCGCTGCACCATCAGGGCCATGGCGCTACTCTCCGGACCGCATCGGGTGAGCGGTGCCCGGGGGAGCCGGTTCTTGGCGCACCTCGGCGAGCAGGTCCCTGATCCGGTCCATCACCCGGGCAGTCACCTCGCGGAGCACCGGCCCATCCACGGGCCGGTGCCGGAACTCGGAGAGATCCACCGGAGGTCCGGCCCGCACGATCACCTCGGTTCGCGGCAGCGGGCGGAACCGCCTGGCGTAATGGTCGTAGATCAGGTGCGTACCCCAGTGCACCACCGGGACTACCGGCACGCCGGTGCGCAACGCCAACCGGGCGATCCCGGTGTGCGCGGTCATCGGCCAGCGATCCGGATCCCGGGTCACAGTGCCCTCGGGGTAGATCAGCACCGTTTTCCCGGACGCGAGAGCCTCCTCCGCGTAGCGCAGGCTCTCACTGGCCCCGGCGCCGCCGCGACGTACCGGGATCTGGCCTGCACCGGCCATCACGCGCCGGACCACCGGGATCCGCCACAGGTCTTCTTTAGCCAGAAACCGCGGTATCCGGCCCCTGCGATGGACGAAGATCCCGGTATAAAGCGGGTCCAGATAGGAGAGGTGATTGCAGGCCACCAGCACCGGACCGGTCTGCGGGATGTGCTCGAGGCCCTCGAAACGCCACCGCCCCAGCAGGTGGCTGAGCGGGTAGAACACCACGATGCACAACCCGATCCACGGGCCGGCTTTCTCGCGTGCCACGCCATCCTCCTCGCGCTGGCCGGTCTGGCTCCCGACCTGCTTTGCCGGATCGAGCATCGTGAGGCGAAGTCTTCCCTGCCGCCGGATCGCAGGTCCAGCCACCGGCGCAGCCGCCCGATCGGCGGGAGGATGGGGCGTGCCCGTGGACCTGCTCATTCCGGTAAAACCACTCGCCCAGGCCAAGACCCGGCTTCGGGGGGCGGCTGACGGCGGCGCAGGCGCCTTCGACGCCCACGCCAAGCTGGTACTCGCTCTGGCCCGGGACACCGTCGCCGCCGTGACCGGCGCCGCCGTGGCACGTCGGGTGGTCGCGATCTGCTCCGACGAGGTGGTGTGCCGCGCTCTCGCCCAGGACGGGGTGCAAGCGATCCCGGACGAGCCGGCTGCCGGTCTCAACCCGGCGTTGCGCTACGGCGAATCGGTGCTGCGTACTGCGGATCCCACCACGGCGATCGGGGTCTTGCAGGCCGACCTGCCGGCGTTACGACCAGCGGAGCTGGAGTGCGCACTGCTCGCGGGCCTGGCTACCGGCCGGCGGGCCTTCTGCGCCGATCGGACGGGCACCGGGACGACCCTGCTGCTCGCCCCGGCGGGGCAGCCGCTGCAGCCATGTTTCGGACCCGGATCAGCGGCTGCGCACCGCGCCAGTAGCGCACTGGAACTTTCCGGACTCTGGCCGGGGCTGCGGTGCGACGTCGACACAGCAGCTGATCTGGCCAGGGCTCGGAGCCTGGGGCTCGGCCGGTTCACCCGGGCTATGTTAGCCGGCTACCGAGTGGCAACTTCCCCCGCGGAGTGACCGGTTGCACCCTTTGTGCACCGGCGACTTGGGGAACAATGGCGCTGTGAGCCAGCGCGAGGAGACCACCGCTCTCGCCGCTGTGGGGGAAGGCGTCCGTACTGGCCTCAGCACAGTCACCGAGCTGTCCACACCGGTGCCCGACGGCGCAGCGGCGACGGTACCTCCCGCCCCCCCGGCCGCGACTCCCGTGGAGACCCCAACCGACCTGCCCGGGAGCCGCTACCTCAATCGGGAATTGTCCTGGCTGGATTTCAACGCCCGGGTACTGGCCCTCGCCGAGGACAGCAGCCAGCCGCTACTGGAGCGGGCCAAGTTTCTGGCGATCTTCGCATCGAACCAGGACGAGTTCTACATGGTGCGGGTCGCGGGGCTCAAGCGCCGGGCAGAAGCCGGGTTGGCTGTGCGCAGCGCCGACGGGCTCTCGCCCCGCGAGCAGCTGGCTCAGATTTCGATGCGCAGCCGGGAGCTCACCGAGCGTCAAGCCCGGATCTGCCTCTACTCGGTCTGCCCGGAGTTGGCCAAACACGACATCACCTTCGTCACGTGGTCCGACCTCGACGATCAGCAACGGCTGCGGTTGTCGGGCTACTTCTCTGACAAGATCTTCCCGGTGCTCACCCCACTGGCTGTGGACTCGGCACACCCGTTTCCCTACATCTCCGGTCTGTCGCTGAACCTGGCAGTGATGGTGCGCGATCCGGACAGCCGCATCGAGCGTTTCGCCCGGGTCAAGGTGCCCAGCAACGTGCCGCGGCTGGTCCGGGTGGAGGTCGACGGGGACGACCGCGGATCCCCGCCAGCCACCTTCCTGCCGCTGGAGGAGCTGATCGGGGCCCACCTCAGCGAGATGTTCGCCGGGATGGAGGTGGTCGACTGGCATATCTTCCGGATTACTCGCAACGCCGATTTCGAGGTGGACGAGGACCGCGACGAGGACCTGCTGCAAGCTATGGAGCGAGAGCTGGCGCAGCGGCGCTTCGGCCCGCCGGTACGCCTCGAAGTCGCCGACACAATGTCGGAGCACGTGCTGGAGCTGCTGCTGCGCGAGCTCGATGTCGATCCGCACGATGTGGTCGAAGTACCCGGCATGCTCGACCTGTCCTGCCTGTGGCAGCTCTACCCACTGCACGTGCCCGAGTTGCACGACGAGCCGTTCGTCCCCTCGACCCACCCTGCCTTCGGGGAGGGCGAGCTGCCCAAGGACGTCTTCGCCACCCTGCGCGAGAGCGACGTGCTGGTGCACCATCCCTATGACTCGTTCTCGACCAGCGTGCAACGTTTCATCGAGCAGGCCGCCGAGGATCCGCAGGTACTAGCGATCAAGCAGACGCTCTACCGGACCTCGGGTGACTCCCCCATCGTCGACGCGCTGATCGACGCCGCGGAAGCCAGCAAGCAGGTCGTCGCTCTGGTAGAGCTCAAGGCGCGATTCGACGAGCAGGCCAACATCAAGTGGGCCAGAGCGCTGGAACGTGCCGGGGTGCACGTGGTCTACGGGCTGATGGGACTCAAGACGCACTGCAAGACCTCGCTGGTGGTGCGCCAGGAGGGCTCGACGATACGAAGGTACTGCCATATCGGAACCGGGAACTACAACCCGAAGACCGCCCGGCTCTACGAGGACATCGGGTTGTTCACCGCTGAGCCCTCGATCGGAGCCGACCTCACCGACCTGTTCAACTCGCTGACCGGCTACGCCCGGCAGACCTCCTATCGCAGCTTGCTGGTGGCGCCCTACGGGATCCGGCGGGGGATCATCGAACGGATCGAGAGCGAGATCGCCCGTGCCCGGGCGGGACGCCGGGCCGGGATCCGGATCAAGGTCAACGCACTGGTCGACGAGCAAGTGATCGATGCGCTTTACCGGGCATCCCTGGCCGGGGTACCGGTCGAGATCGTGGTTCGCGGCATGTGCGCGCTCGTCCCCGGGCGGCCGGGGCTCTCGGAGAACATCCAGGCTCGCTCGATCCTGGGCCGATTCCTGGAACATTCCCGGATTTTCCACTTCATGGGCGCAGGCGAATACTGGATCGGCAGCGCCGACATGATGCACCGCAACCTGGACCGCAGGGTCGAGGTCCTGGTGCGGGTGGCGGACCCCGCGCGGACCGCTGAACTGGACGTGATACTCGCCTCGGCGCTGGACCCGGCGACACGGTGCTGGGTACTGGAAGCGGACGGCTCGTGGCGCCCCTCCCCATCGGATGGGTCCAATGTCCGCGACCATCAGGCGCAGGAGATCCGCCGCCACCGCAGGAGTGAATGATCGGTGTCAGGGCTGATCGCCGGCGGCGCGGCCGTGTGGCATCGATCGCCGTCGGGCGACATCGAGGTGGCGTTGGTGCATCGTCCGCGCTATGACGACTGGTCGTTGCCCAAGGGCAAGCAGCACTCCGGCGAGGCATTACCGGTCACCGCGGTCCGTGAGGTGACCGAGGAAACCGGCTATACCGTCACGCTGGGTCCCCAGTTGGGCAGCACCCGGTACCAGGTACCGCTCGGTGAGAAAGTGGTGCATTACTGGACCGCGTGCCCCACCGGTGGCAGCTTCCAGCCCAGCGAGGAGGTGGACGAGCTGCGCTGGCTGCCGTTCCCGGACGCCATCGAGATGCTCAGCCACCAGCACGACCGGACGCTGCTGGCCGGCCTCGGTTCCGCGATGGCGGTCACCTCCACGGTGCTGCTGGTCCGGCATGCCAAAGCGGGTGAGCGCAGGAACTGGCAGGGCGAGGGTCGGTTGCGCCCGCTCACCACCCCCGGCCGGCAGCAGGCCGAGAACCTGCGAACCCTGCTGCCGCTGTGGGGGGCGGCCCGGGTGCACTCCGCACCACTGGTGCGATGCTGCCAGACCGTCGAAGGTCTCGCCGCGGATCTCGGCGTGCCGATCGTGAGCGAGGCGAGCTTGACTGATGAGGCCTACCTGGCCGAACCCTCGGCCGGCCTGGCCCGGCTGATCGAGATCGCAGCCAAGCCCGGGGGGCCTGCCGTGCTGTGCAGCCAGGGCGGGGTGATTCCGGAGCTGGTCCGCACCCTCGCCGGCAACGCGGGGCTGACCCTATCCCGGGTGCCCGGCGAGAAGGGCAGTTTCTGGGGCCTGTTCTTCGGCGACGGCCCATCCGGCCAGCCTGTCTTGCTCGCCGCCGACTACTACGACGACGCGGTGAGCTGAGCGCGGGGCGTGGGGGCCGAGCTCACTTCTTGGCAGCGGACTTCTTGCCGGCCTTCTTCCCGTTGTCCTTGGCGGATTTCTTGGGCTCGGATTTCGCGGTGTTCTTGGTCTCGGCCTTCGCTGCGTTTCCAGCTCTACCGGTTTTGCTCGGCTTCACAGCCTTGCCAGCACCCTTCGTCGCTTTAGCCGCGACCTTGTCCGCCTTGGCCGCATTCTTCGGTTCCTTGACCGCGGGGGTGGGCACTGCAGTCAGCCGCCCGGCCGCCGTCGCCCCGCCGGCTGGGCGGCTCGTGGCGGCTGAACTCGCCGCCGCCGAAGCGGCCACCGAACGCGCCCGGACCACCGTGCTCGCACCCGCCTGCGGCAGCGGCCGCGCCCCACTGACCACCTCGCGGAACAGGGTGCCCGGGCGAAAGGCCGGCACGTCGGTGCCCTGGACCGTCACGGCCTCGCCGGTGCGAGGATTACGCGCAGTACGCGCCGCCCGCGCCCGCCGCTCGAAAACGCCGAAACCGGTGATGGTGACCTTGTCACCGGCGTTGACAGTCCGGACCACCACATCGACCAGACCGGCCACCGCCGCCGCGGCGACTTTCTTGTCACCGAGGCGCTCCGCGAGGGCGTCGATCAGCTCAGCCTTGTTCACTTCCGCTCCTCCCACGGACCCGACCTCGGCTGGGTACCTCGGTTGGTGCCTCGGTTGGTGCCACAGTCATTGTGGGTCACCGTATGGCGGAAAGAGCTCACACACCATGTGCCACACCAAGAATCCAACGATCTGCTCGTGGCAGTGCCGCTAAACACCCGTGCGGGGAACGGTCGTGGCAGGCAGCCAGGACGGGCGCCGGGCTTCGAATGCGTCGATCTCCTGGGCATGCCGCAGGCTCAGTGCGATGTCATCCAATCCCTCCAACAGGCGCCAACGGGTATAGCCATCGATCATGAAATTCACGGTGAGATCCTCGGCCTGCACCGTCTGCGTCTCCAGATCAACAGTGATCTGGGTGCCGGGCGCGGCTTCCAGTAGTTTCCAGAGCATCTCGACGTCTGCGCGCTCGCATTGAGCAGCGAGCAGCCCCTGCTTGCCTGCGTTGCCCCGGAAGATCTCGCCGAACCGCGGCGAGATCACGACCCGGAATCCGTAGTCCAGTAATGCCCAGACTGCATGTTCCCGGGAGGATCCGGTGCCGAAATCCGGACCCGCAACCAGCACACTGCCATCGCGGTAACCGGGGTGGTTGAGCACGAAGTCCTCGTGGGCACGCCACGCGGCGAACAGCCCATCCTGGAAACCCGTGCGGCTGACCCGTTTCAGGTAGACCGCGGGAATGATCTGATCAGTGTCCACATCGGAACGGCGCAAGGGCACCCCAACGCCGGCGTGCCTCCTGAATGCTTCCATGGTAGGCGCTCCCTTCGGGAGTCGTGAGTGACGTTCGGTGCTATAACACTGTTTCCCACTCACGACTCCAGGTCACCTGGAGATGAGAGGGTGCCGCGGATGGCGGTGGCGGCCGCCACCAGCGGGGAGACCAGGTGGGTGCGGCCGCCCTTACCCTGGCGACCCTCGAAGTTGCGGTTGGAGGTGGACGCGCAGCGCTCACCGGCTGCGAGTTGATCGGGGTTCATCCCCAGGCACATCGAGCAACCCGCCGAGCGCCATTGGGCACCGGCGGCGGTGAACACCTCGTGCAGCTTCTCGGCCTCGGCCTGGGCGCGAACCCGCATCGAGCCGGGGACGACGATCATTCGCACCCCGTCGTGCACCCGGTGCCCGTCGAGCACGGCCGCGGCTGCCCGGAGATCCTCGATCCGGCCGTTGGTGCACGAGCCGAGGAACACCGCGTCCACCGCGATCTGGCGTAGCGGGACTCCCGGTTGCAGATCCATGTAGGACAGTGCTTTGCGCACCGCGAGCCGCTCTCCCTCGTCAGTGATCTGCTCGGGATCGGGCACCCGTTCGGACAGCGGCAGGCCCTGGCCGGGGTTGGTGCCCCAGGTCACGAACGGTGTCAGGGTGTCGGCGTCGATGTGCACCGTGGCGTCGAAAGTGGCCTCGTCATCGGTGCGCAGCTCGCTCCAGGCCCGCATCGCCGCGTCCCACTCCGGGCCCACGGGGGCGTGCGCCCGCCCGGCCAGGTAACCGAAGGTGGTGGTATCCGGCGCGATCATCCCGGCCCGGGCTCCCGCCTCGATCGACATGTTGCAGATCGTCATCCGGGCTTCCATGCTCAGTTGCTCGATCACGTTGCCGCGGTATTCCAGCACATAACCCGCACCGCCACCGGTACCGATCCGGGCGATCACAGCCAAGATGAGGTCCTTGCTGGTCACTCCCGCGGGCAGCGACCCGTCGCGACTCTGCACGACGATCGCCATGGTCTTGAACGGGCGCAACGGCAGCGTCTGGGTGGCCAGCACGTGTTCCACCTCCGAGGTGCCGATGCCGAAGGCCAGCGCACCGAAGGCGCCGTGCGTGGAGGTGTGCGAGTCACCACAGACCACCGTCATCCCCGGTTGGGTGAGACCCAGTTGGGGCCCGACCACGTGCACGATGCCCTGCTCGACATCGCCCATCGAGTGCAGCCGAACGCCGAACTCCGCGCAGTTGCGGCGCAGGGTGTCCACCTGAATGCGGGACACCTCATCGGCGATCGGCAGGTCGATATCGGTGGTCGGAACGTTGTGATCCTCGGTGGCGATCGTCAGATCGGGCCGGTGAACCCGCCGACCGGCCAGCCGCAGACCGTCGAACGCCTGCGGGCTGGTGACCTCGTGCACCAGGTGCAGGTCGATATACAGTAGGTCGGGCGCTGACCCGGCCACGGCCCCGCCCGCATCAGCGCCGGCCTCGCTACCACCGCGATGGACTACGTGGGCGTCCCAGACTTTCTCGGCAAGTGTGCGTCCCATCGTCAGCAGTCCCCTGTCCTGAGCTTCCATATGCTGGACTTCTCACATATCGAGAAGTTAATATCGCTTTGTGGAACAGCATAGCGGTATCGGCGTGTTGGACAAGGCCGTTCTGGTGTTGCGGACCGTCGCCACCAATCCCTCGGGGCTCGCCGAACTGTGCGCTCGCACCGGGTTGCCCCGGGCTACCGCACACCGGCTCGCGGTGGGGCTGGAAACACACCGGTTGCTCCGCCGGGACGCCGATGGCAGGTGGCATCCCGGGCCCGCGTTGCGCGAGCTCGGCGAAGGGGCGCTCGACCCGTTGCTCGACGCCGCTGCCATGGTGCTGCCCCGCCTGCGGGAGGTCACCGGCGAGAGCGTGCAACTCTACCGCCGGGACGGCCTGATCCGGGTCTGCGTGGCCGCTGCCGAGCCACCGAGCGGGCTACGCGACACCGTTCCAGTGGGAGCCCGGCTGCCGATGACCGCCGGATCGGGCGCGAAGGTGCTGGCCGCATGGGCTGACCAGACCACCCAACGCGCCGTGCTCAGCGAAGCGGTGTTCAGCGAGCGAACGCTGATGGAGGTCCGCAGGCGGGGCTGGGCGCAGAGCGTCGCCGAACGCGAGTCCGGAGTGGCCAGCGTCTCCGCCCCGGTCCGCGACGCGACCGGCATCGTGGTCGCCGCCGTGTCGGTGTCGGGTCCCGTGGACCGAATCGGCCGCCGACCCGGGGTGCGCTGGGCCACCGACCTGCTGGCCGCCGCGGAGGCGCTCCACAACCGGTTGTGAAGACCGCGCCGATCTTGACCTCAAGCGCCGACCATGTCGCGGCCTGACAGAAGAAGCGTTCATGATCTTCCACGTAGTTGCGCTCGACGACTGGCTGGCCGTTCCCGACCAGCCGTACGCGTCTGCATCCCTGGCCGAGGAAGGCTTCATCCACTGCTCCCCCGACGAAGCCAGCACCCTCGCCGTCGCCAGCGCCTTCTACCGCGACGCCCCCGGCCCGCTCATCGTGCTGCGCATCGACGAGCACAAGCTCGACGTCGTGGTTCGCTGGGAGGCCGCCTCCCCGATGCCTCCCCTTGGCGTCGCCGCCGACACTGTGTTCCCGCACGTCTACGGGCCCATCAACCGCGACGCCGTGGACGGAATGATGGAGGTCCACCGGGACGCAGACGGCCACGCTGTGGAACTCGCGGTGTGGTCATGACGGCCCGGACTAGATCGGGAGAGAAGTATCGGCTGAATATCACCGGAGTAGCCCCGACGGGATTTGAACCCGCGCTACCGCCTTGAGGGCGGCGCGATCGACACATCCCCCGGCGTCAGGACCTGCACAAACGGCGCCTCTGAGTGAGGAGGTCGGGTGCGGTTGGGCACACATTCGGCAAAGCGGTGTGGCGCGGGCTGATACGGGCGTTCAAATGTCACGGGGACATCCTTCAGCTGGTCGCTGGGCACTCAGGTGGTGTGGCCGCTGGAATAGGACCCCTGACGACCCTGAGGATGGGCCACGCCGGGGTCACGCGCCCGCTTCCGGTCCTGGGAGCAGGCGCTGGATCTGGTGGGTGCCCTCGTAGATGCCGAGTGATCTCTCACCTGCTCACGCCAAACCTCCGGAGTGAGGCCCTCCGGAGGCGCAGATGTTGACTTGCGGTGTTCAGGACTTCATAAACGATCTCGGACCGTTGTTGGGGTTGTTCGTGGATGACATCGATTACCTGCGATTTTCGCGACTGCAACGCTCGTTGCCTGCGGTCATTTCGGGTTACTGGGTGTGTTTTGTGACCATAAAGCGTCCAACGATCATCAGCCAAGCATGATTGCCTATGATCTTGGACGCTGGGGAGCGTACTGGCGTGTGGTAGGTAAGGCTGTGCTGATCAGCCGGTCGTTTTGTTGGTCACGACCGGCTGAGTGGTCATGTGGCGTTCATAGGGTATTTGGTTTGGTTTGCGATGCTGGCCGCTGTCGGGGGTCGTTGTGCGGGAAGGGCCCGGCGTGGACGTCATCGTCCTGGCCGTGATCATCACGGCGTTGGTCTTTGATTTCACTAACGGTTTTCACGACACGGCTAATGCGATGGCGACTTCGATCGCCAGCGGGGCGCTGCGACCGAAGGTGGCGGTGGCCATCTCGGGGGTGCTCAACTTCATCGGGGCGTTCCTGTCGGTGGCGGTGGCCAAGACGATCTCCAGTGGTCTGGTCGACGACACCAAGATCACTCCTACGGTGATCTTCGGTGGTTTGATCGGGGCGATCGTGTGGAACTTGGCGACCTGGTTTTTGGGATTGCCCTCCAGTTCCTCGCACGCCCTGTTCGGCGGCCTGATCGGGGCGACCTGGGTAGCCGCGGGTGCTGACGCGGTGCACTTCGCCACCGTGGTCTCCAAGGTGCTGGTCCCGGCGGTGCTCTCGCCGATCGTGGCCGGGGTGGTGGCCATGGTCGGCACCTACCTGGCCTACCGGATCACCGCACGCCGCAAAGACCACGGGCGGGTGGTGCGCGGTTTCCAGAGCGGGCAGGTGGTCTCGGCCTCGATGGTCTCGCTGGCCCACGGCACCAATGA
Organism: Pseudonocardiaceae bacterium; assembly: GCA_036501085.1. Classification (GTDB taxonomy): domain Bacteria; phylum Actinomycetota; class Actinomycetes; order Mycobacteriales; family Pseudonocardiaceae. The sequence continues at coordinate 30,698 of DASYAZ010000061.1, forward strand.
CGGGCAGAAAACGATGGGCATCATCTCCCTGACGCTGGTGACCGCGGGGATGCTGCCCTCAGGATCGGCGCCCCCGTTCTGGGTGATCCTCATCGCGGGCACCGCGATCGCGCTGGGCACCTACCTGGGTGGGTGGCGGATCATCAGAACCCTGGGGAAACGGGTCACCGAGATCGAGGCACCCCAAGGCCTCGCCGCGGAAACCTCGAGCACCGCGGTGATCCTGGTCTCCTCCCAACTGGGATTCCCGCTGTCCACCACCCAGGTGTGCACGGGTGCGATCTTCGGCGCCGGGGCCGGACGCCGCCTCGCCAGCGTGCGCTGGGGCATGGCCGGGCAGATGGCGATCGCCTGGCTGCTCACCCTGCCCTCAGCGGCGATCGTGGGAGCCGTCGCCGGCCGGGTAGCCGAAACCGGAACCGCCGGCACCGTGGTCGTCGCCCTCGCCGGGGTGGCCTTCGGCGCCGGCATCTACGCCCTGTCCCGACGCCAACCCATCACCGCCCGCAACGTCAACGACCTGCCCGCCGGGCCCCAACCCGCCGCAGCCCCCGCCTGAACAGGAGACCCGTGAGCGTATCGATCGACTGGGCCGCCCTCGGAGTGGTCTTCCTCGTCTCCTTCGCCGCCGGGGTCGGACTGATCGTCCTGTTCTCCCTCGGCGTGAACGCACTCGCCACCACCACAACCGAGCCACCCGCATCACCCACCCACACCCACCAGAAACCGGCACCGCGACTCACCTCGATCCCACCCATCGCCGCGCTCTGCTTCCTGGCCTGCGCCCTGATCGTCGCCTACGGCCTCTACCTCATCATCATCAAGTGACTGGCAATCATGGAGATCACCACTGGGGACATCGCGGATATTCCGGCGGGCAATCTCCGGGTTCCGCGGGCGGAGTTCGCCGCGGTGTGGATGACAGCCGAGCAGCTCCACGATCAGCGTGTGACGCGGCGAGTATCAGACTGGTACAGCACTGGGGTGGTGGCGACCTGCCGCTGGCTGGCCAGGGCGACCGTCCACCCGGCGAGCGGACCATCCCACCCAGCTCGATCACCGATCACCGGGCACCCCGATGCCCACCAGAACCTGATCGAGGCCGAGTACGTCGAGGCAGCCCGCTTGGCACTGCGCCAACCCCAACCGACGTGGCTGGCACAGCGACCGGGATGGATCGAGGGCATCGAAGCGACCCTGCTCTGGGCCTGGCACCACCACCGAGACCCACCACTGGAAATCCACCAGAGCTAAACGGGCAAGTCACCAGATTCGCGTTCAACGCACACACTGCTACGAAATGACCTATCCCGGACAGGGCCGGCTGAACTGATAAAGAAAATCGGTGGTACGGATCAGCTCAGGCGACGGAGTCCTGATCACGGTGAATGATAGGGATCAGCCGGCGTGAGTGGTGGCAGGTGCCGACGAGGTGTTCATTGGTCAGCTCACGTTGGGCAGTGCGGTAACCCCCAGGGCTGGCGGGGTGAGCCTCTCCTAGCCAGCCGCATC
>DASYAZ010000062.1:0-37729 GCA_036501085.1 Pseudonocardiaceae bacterium
TGGAATCGATGGAACATACGTCGCTGACGGCGAGGAGCGAGTTAAGGTCGGTATAGTATGTTAGCGCTCGCGTCCTAGACTCATAGGATCTGCAGCAAAAGAACCTGGCGCGGTCGCAACGGTCCAGCTCATGAATCCTGCGACTGCTACCGCCATGTACCGCATTTCTTGCTTCACAAGAAATCCCCCTGTAATGGACCACGTCGTGCCATCCGAACGCCGGAGCCCCGCCCTTGCGACTTGAATGTAGCGGAGGCCTTATCGCCGCAGAAATTCAGGGGTGTCACTGCGACTGACGGCCACCTGCACGATATGAGGTAGTTATCTATCCACGCGAGTCAAGCATCCCAGCACGATGCAAACAGTCGGAGAGTTTCTCGCACCGGTCCGATTCGGGCCACCGGTCTCGTCTGAGCATGCCCGAGGGCACTAAGCCATCGCCACTGCCGGCTCGCACGATGACGTGGCTGGTGAGGAGGTGCCGGGGTCCTACCCCAGCTCAGTTCAAGGTGACGGCGATACGGCCGATGATCCGCGGGGGATCCACCACCGTACTGGCCGAGCCTCACAGGTGTTCAGTCCTGCGACGCCCACGCGACTTGGATGAGCTGCTGACCGGCCTTGCGGGTGACCAGGGTACCCCGGCCGGGCAGGGTCGGGGACGGGGTGAGGTTGCCGAGCAGGGGGCCCTCGTCGGGGTTGCCACTCATCACCAGGCCGGGGGTGGACAGTTCCCGGAGCCGGGCGAGCACCGGCTCGAACAGCGCCCGCCCGGCGCCACCGCAGCGCCGGGTGATGATCAGGTGCAGTCCCACGTCCTTGGCTTGGGCCAGAAACTCCAGCAGTGGTGCCAGCGGGTTCACCCCACCCTGAGTGACTACCAGGTCGTAGTCGTCGACCAGGACGTAGAGTTCCGGGCCGGACCACCAGGAACGGTCCCGCAGCTGCTGCTGGGTGACGTCGGGCCCGGGCAGGCGCTTGCGCATCGAGCGCTGCACCTCGTCGATGATCGGGGCCAGTGAACCGGCGGACATCCCGTACCCGATGAGGTGCTCGGAGCTCAGGAACCCGAGCATGGTGCGGCGGTAGTCGACCAGGACGATGCGAGCCTGCTCGGCCGTGGCGCCCTGCACGATGCCCCGGGCGATGGTCCGAAGCAGGGTGGTCTTGCCGGACTCGCCGTCGGCGAAGCACAGGAAGTGCGGCTCGGCAGCGAAGTCGAGGTACACCGGCGCGAGCTCAGCTTCGTTGATCCCGATCGGAATGCGGTGCGGCTGGCCCGGCTGCGGAGCGGGCAGCTGCTGGTAGGGGATCTGCTCGGGCAGCAGCCGTACCCGGGGCGCGCTGCGGCCCGCCCAGCCGTCGCGGATGCGCGCGACCGCGCCGGCCACCCCGGCACCGGCGTCCTGCGCGCTGGTGACCCCGTCGATCCGGGGTAGCGCGGCGAGGAAGTGCAGCTTGTCCCGGGACAGCCCGCGGCCGGGGCGCCCGGGCGGGACGTTGACCGCGACCCGCCGGTCGATGTCGGACTCACCCGGGTCGCCCAGGCGCAGCTCGAAGCGAGTACCCAGCAGGTCCTTGAGCGCGGGCCGGATCTCCGCCCACCGGGTGGCGCCGATCATCACGTGCACCCCGTAGGACAGGCCCTGGGTAGCCAGGTTCACCACCCGCATCTCCGCCTCGCTGCCCTCGAACTCCTGGCGGAAGCTGTGCCAGCCGTCCACCACCAGGAACACATCACCAAATTGATCTTCAGCCAGCTCCCCGCGCTGCTTGCGGACCCGGAAATCAGCCATCGAGTCGATGCGCAACGCCCGGAACCGCTGCTCGCGGGCGGCGAGCAGGCCGGTCACCTCCGCGAGGATGCGCCGGGCGGTGTCCCGCTCGCCGCGTCCGGCCACCCCGCTGCTGTGCGGCAAGCCGTCCAGGGCGGCCAGGGTGCCGCCACCGAAGTCGAGGCAGAAGAACTGCACCTCCTCGGGAGTGTGGGTGAGAGAGAGCGCCATCAGCAGCGAGCGCAGCAGCGTGGATTTGCCCGACTGCGGGCCACCGGTGACCACCGCATGGCCCGCGGCACCGGAGAGGTCCGCCCAGAGCAGGTCGCGGCGCTGCTCGTAGGGCTTGTCCACGATCCCCACCGGCACGGCGAGCCGGCCATCGCCGGCAACACCGGCCAGGGACAACCTGCCGGCGACACCTGCCGGGGACAACCCGCGGTCCCCGGTGACCGACAGCGGCCCCAGCAGCTGATCCAGCGACGGCGGCGCCTGCAGCGGCGGTAGCCACACCTCGTGGGCCGGGGGTCCCTGCCCGCAGAGCTTGCCCACCACGACGTCGAGCAGGCTGGGTTCACCCGCCTGCTCCGGATCTGGCCGGATCGCCTCGGGGCGGCCGGCGGGTAACCCGGCGTCGCCGGCCTCGGGCAGGTCCACGAAATCCGGCAGGAACAGCCGCGGCGCCCGCTCCGCGGTGACCGGGACCGCAGTGGGCACCTCGGCGGCGGGGACGCCGCGGTGAGGAGCCGAGACGTAGGCGGCTTTGAACCGCTCCATCGATGCGGTGTCGAACTTCAGGTAACCCGAGCCGGGCACCGGCGGCAGCTCGTAGGCGTCCGGTACGCCGAGCACCGCCCGGGACTCCCCGGCGGAGAAGGTCTTCAGCCCGATCCGGTAGGACAGGTGGGACTCCAACCCGCGCAGCCTGCCCTCCTCGAGACGTTGCGAGGCGAGCAGCAGGTGCATCTGCAGCGAGCGGCCCAGCCGGCCGATCGCGACGAACAGGTCGATGAACTCCGGTTGCTGGGCCAGCAGCTCGGAGAACTCGTCGATCACGATGAACAGCGTCGGCAGCGCTTCGAGCTCCGCGCCGGCTTCCCGGGCCCGCTCGTAGTCCTTGACGTTGGCGAAGTTCCCCGCGGTGCGCAGCAGTTCCTGGCGCCGGTTCATCTCGCCTGCCAGCGCGTCCTGCATCCGGGTGACCTGGGTCAGGTCCGCGGCCAGGTTGGTGATCACCGCTGCCACGTGCGGCGCGTGCTCCATGCCCAGGAACGTCGCGCCGCCCTTGAAGTCGACCAGCACGAGGTTCAGCACCGCGGAGGAATGGGTGGCCATCAGGCCCAGCACGAAGGTGCGCAGGAACTCCGATTTCCCGGACCCGGTGGCCCCCACGCAGAGCCCGTGCGGGCCCATCCCACCCTGCGCGGCCTCCTTGATGTCCAGCTCCACCGGCTGGCCGAACTCACCGAGCCCGATGGGCACCCGCAGCCGGTCCCGGTTCGGCCGCGGCCGCCAGGCCGACGCGACGTCGAAGGCGTTTGGGTCCTCGGGCAGGCCCAGCAGGGCGAGCAGCCCGGCGTTGGCCATCAGTGGCGCCTCATCGGCAGGTGCGTCCGGCGCGCTGAGCCGGTAGGGGGACAGGGCTCGCCCGAGGGCCTCGGCCTCGGTGGCGGTCAGCGAGTCCGGAGACCCGAAGAACTCGACCCCGGACGCACCGCGAGCACCGATCATCCCGTCCTCGATCACCAGCTGGAGCCCACGGCGGCTGATCAGGGTGCCCAGCGACGCCGAGAGATCGAGCAGGGTGACCCCGGCCAGCCCCTCCTCGAGCATGATCTGCTCTGCACCGGTGACCTCACCGCCGTCGATGACGATCAGAACGTGCGCCCGGTCACCGGCGGGCCTATCACCGGCGGGATGGGTGTTGCGGGTGAACTGGGGGCGGTCCCTGAGCTGCGCACCGAGCAGCTCCTCGGCCTGGGCGAGCGAGGAGACCATCAACCGCACCGGCCCAGCACCGTCGAGGCGGCTGGGGTGCTGCACGTGCGGCAGCCACTTCGCCCACTCCCAGTCCACCTTGGCCCGCCCAGCGGTGACGATGGCGATGAGCAGATCCTCCGGAGTGTGGAGGGTGGCCAGCTGGGCCACCATCGCGCGGGCCAGGCCCTGCGAGGGGGCGGGTTCACCGGAGATCCCGATCGCCGCGAACCCGCGGGCCGACAGGGCGATCGGCAGGTTCGGCACGATCGAATGGGCCCGGACGAACTGGCGCAACGCCACCGTGGTGATCGGCTCGAGCTCGTCCACCGGCGGGGTCTGCGGCGGCACCAGCCGGGTGGCCAGGCGCTGCGATCCGCGACAGATCCGCACGTGGCAGAAATCGGGATCGCCGCTACGGCGCTCCCACATCCGCCGGCTGCTCGCGATCGACCACAGCGCAGCCGGATCGGGATGGCACCACTCCAAGGCCGCTCGTTGCTCCCGCGCGGCTTCCCGGGCCCGTTCCCGCATCTGGCCGAGGTAACGCAGGTAGTCCTTGCGGTCCTCGTTCATCTCGGCTTTGGCCGCCCCGCCGCGGCCACCGCCGGCGAACATCCCGACAGTCGAGACCACCATCATGATCGGGAACATCAGGAACAGCGGATTGTCCCGGGCCTCCGCCGTGGTGAAGAGGTAGACGACCATCCCCAGCACCGCCACGATCATCACGATCGGCAGGATCTTCTGCACGATGTTGCCCGGGATGACCCGGGGCACCTCAGGCGGCGGCTCCAGATGCACCTCTCCACCGGGCATCTTCGGCGAGCCCAACCGGGGTAATCGCCGGAACTGCAGCGTGCTCATGCCAGATGCCTCCCCGGGACCGGTGGGGACGGGCCGCCTCAGCTGGGGCTGTTGTGTTCCACCTGAGCGTCGGATCGCGAGGAACCGTCGATGTCGACGGTGGGCTTGCCGTCGGCCGTGGTGTTACCGACGACGACACAGCCGGTGGACCCGTCGATGATGATGATGCCGCGGGTGATGTTGGGCCCGGAGATGTGGTTGTTCCTGATCTCCACATTGGGCCAGCGGCGCAGGTTGATCGCCTGGGCACCATTCGAGGCGCAGGTGTTGTCCACGAAGGTGATGGAGGGCTGGTTGGTGGGGGCGTCGCCGTTGCTGCTCTTGTCACCGGTGGCGATCAGGCATTGCGCGTCGACGTTGCGGCAGGTGTTCCCGGCGATGAGCACGTCGTAGGTGGGCGGACCGGCGCCGTCGTAGGTCTGGAAGCAGTCCGGGTGCGGCGGGTTGGGGTAGCCCTCAGCGGAGATGTCGCTGATGTTGTTCTGGGTGATCTGGTGGCCGCTGCCGAAAAAGCGCATGCCATCGGCGTCACCGTTGTTCCGGGCCACGGTGTTGCTGACGGTGTTGTGCGTCACCGTGATCTTCTGGCCGCTGATCCAGATGCCGAAGGTCGATGCGTGCCGGACGGTGTTGGAGTCGATGTCGGAGTTGCTGCAGGGGGAGCAGTTGATCCCGCCTTCCTGGGTGTCCTGAACCGTGTTGTGCCGCACGGTCAGGTCCTGGCCACGCAGGAAGAGCCCCTGGCCGCCGCGGACCGTGAACCCGTCCACCACGACGTGATCGCCGCTGATGTGCATGCTGCCCACGGTCGCACCCTGGGAGAGCAGCGTGATCGGTGCGTTCGCGTTGCCCGAGCGGCTCAGCTGCACATCGGAGCCGCTGAGATCCGAGCCGGTGAAACATACCGTGGAGCCGGGAGAAGCGCTGTTCACCGCCGCGGCGACCTGCTGCGCCTGGCTCACCGTCGCTGTGCACCGTGGCGGACCCCCCTGGCCTGGCCGCTGACCCGGGCCGGGTGACGGGCTACCCGGGGCGGTGGGACTGGGTCCCACTGATATCTCCGGGCCGGCCGAGGTGCTGGAGCCACCACATCCGGCCACCAGAAGCAATCCCAGCATCACCAACCCTGCGCCTACCCGCCGTGATGACACACCCGCCAGAGTCCCCTGCCAACCAGTCACCAGCGCAGACTATGACCCCGCCATCGACCAACCCCCAGCACCACCCGCAAAGGGAGACCGCACGCTCCGCGCAGCACCACGGATCAGTCGTACCTGAGTGCCTCGATGGGCCGCAGCCGGGCAGCGCGGTTGGCCGGGTAGCCGCCGGCGATGACTCCGATGGCCAAACTGATGGCAAAAGAGATAACCACCGACGGGACGGACACCACCGGGGCGAACGAGGCGAATACACCGGAGTCCGGCGCTATTTTCGGCGCGATAACACCACCGAGAACCGACAGACCGACTCCGACGAGAATACCGATGATTCCGCCGAGACTGGTCAGCACGACTGATTCGATGAGGAACTGTTGAAGGATCGCACTGCGGGTCGCACCGATCGCTTTCCGGATGCCGATCTCCCGGGTTCGTTCGGTGACCGAGACCAGCATGATGTTCAGCACACCGATACCACCGACGAACAGCGAGATCGCCGCGACCGCCGCGGTGAAGAGGGTAAGAATGCGCAAGATCTGATTGAAGTTCTTCAGCCGGCTGCCCAGGGACTGCACTTCGAAGTCCCGCTGGCTGGGATCTTTGATCTGGTGTCGGGAGTCGAGAATGTCGATCACCTGGCTCTGGGCGGCCGGGACATCCGCCGTCCCGGGAGCCTGCACGAGGATCTGGTTGAGGTCATCACTGCCGCCGAAGATGAAGCGGCGGGCGGTGTTCAACGGCATGATCACGGACTTGTCGGCCTGCTGTCCGTAGGACTGCATCACCCCGACGACCCGGAATGTCTGGTGGTTGATCCGCATCGTCTGGTTCAGGGACGTGGCGGGATCACCGAAAAGCGTGGATGCGACGACGGGCCCCAGGACCACCACTCGCGCGCTCGAACGAGTCTGGGTCGCCTCGAAAAACGACCCCGAGTCGAGATCCCGGTTGTTGACCAAGGCCCAGTCCTCCGTGGAGCCGACAATGGTCGCTCGGAACTTCACCGTGTCGGTTTCGACCAGCGTCGGGCCGGTGGTGACCGGGGTGGCGGTGGCGACCTCAGGAGCCTTCAGCAGGGCTGTGACATCTGCGTCAATCAGGTTCTTCGGCGGAGAACCACCCGGCACATTACCGATTTGCGGGACAATGGTGATGAGATTGGCCAGTGGTTCGATGCGCGCATTAACCGAGTTCTGCATTCCTTGCCCGATAGCGACCAGGACGATCACCGCGGCGACGCCGACTATGATGCCGAGCATGGTCAACACCGATCGCAGCCGGTGAACCCGTAACCCGCGCAGGGCGATGAAAACCGCTTCCCGCAGGTTCACCGCTCCCCTACCCCACCCGTAAAGGCCACCTCTCCGAGAAAACCTGTCATGAACGTTCGTCGCAAGGGGCTAACCGTGGGAACCCAAGTGGCCTAAGGGCAACGGCAACGATTGGCGTAATACGAAAATCTTGCGGTATCTCAATACCGGCCGTCCGGAATTCGCCAGCCCGCCATGATCGTCGTTTGGGTGCCGCCAGCGACATCTCGTGTCGTTCCCGGCACACAGACCGCGATCATGCTGACCGGCCGGGCAACAGGCGGCCCGCCCGGTAGCCGACAGCTCGCGGCCTCTCGGCGATGAGCCGGCACACCCCAGCTGGACCGCGGATCACTGGCGGCCGGCTGCGCAGCGCCGCTCGGAGCACATCGTCGCAGCTCAGGCACGCGACGATGGGTTGGATCCGCCCGAGCGGGCGCCGATGGGCCGGCCGAGCCCCTCCGGATATCGGGCCGGTAACGCGGGGATACTCGCCGCGCGATGAAGCTACGGTCACTGCGCATCGCCGTGAGTAGCGAGGGCCGGCGGGCCGAGCGAGGAGAGCAGCGGGTGCCAACCAACACCAACCGAGCGGTCCCACCGTCCGGGGCCGGATCGACGGTCCCACCATCCGGGGCTGGATCGACGGTCCCACCGTCCGGAACCGGGTCGGCGGCGTTCAGCCGGGTGACCCTGGTGGCGCCGCGCACCCGGATCGATCTGGCGCTGCCCTCGGACGTGGCGGTGGCCAACCTGCTGCCGATGCTGCTCACGATGGCTGGCGAGTCCAGCCCGGACGGTGGCAGCAAGCACGGTGGCTGGTGCCTGGCCAAGCTGGACGGCGAGGCGATCGATCCAGACCGCTCGCTGGGCTCGCTGGGCGTCCTCGACGGGGACCTGCTGGCGCTCCGGCGGCGCAGCGACACCCCACCACCCCCGCTGTTCGACGACGTGGTGGAAGCCGTCGCGGTGGCCGCCCCGGCCAGCTACCGGCCGTGGACCCAGCACACCGCGCGCCTGCTCGGGACGATCGCGGGCGGGCTGGCGTTGCTGGCCGGTGCCGTGGCACTGCTGCGGGCCGGTGCCGTGGCGAGTCCCGATCTCAGACTCGGGGCGGCGCTGCTGTCCGGCGCCGCCGCGGTGGCCGCTCTGATCACCGGCGCGGTGATCAGCCGGGTGTACGGCGAGACCGGCAGTGGCCTGGTGGTGGCTGCGGGGAGCCTGCCACTCGGCTTCGTCAGTGGCCTCTACCTCGTGCCCGGCCCGGTCCACGCGGCGAATTTCCTGCTGGCCGCCACGCTGGCCCTGGTGCTCGCCTCGACCTCGATCGCCGTGCTGGGTGCCGGTATCACGCCGTTCGTCGCCGCTGCCAGCGCGGCCACACTCGGTGCGCTGGCCTTTCTGGTCGCCACCCTGGTCCAGCAGCCCGCCGCGGGGATCGCGGCCGGGGCAGCGGCGCTGGCGCTCGGCAGCATCTCGGTGCTGCCCCGGCTGACCATGCAGCTCTCCCGGCTACCGATGCCCCAGGTTCCCAGCAGCACCAAAGACCTGCAGGAGGACCCGGGCTTCCCGGATTACGCCGCCATCGAGCGTCGGGCCGGTCTGGCGCACGAGTACCTCACCGGCCTGATCATGGGGTGCGGCGCGGTCGCCGCGATCGGCGCAATCCTGGCCTCGGCCGGGGGTGCGTTGGGGATCGTGCTGGGGGTGGTGGTCGCCGCGGTGCTCATGTTGCGGGCCCGTTCCTACGCCAACGGCCACCAGGCGATCGCACTGCTGGTCAGCGGGATGGTCGCGGTAGCCGGGATGCTGGGCGGGTTGCTGGTGACGGCGGGTCAGGCCGGCTCGCTGCTGGCCGCCTTCGGCCTTCTTTTGGTACTGGCGACGCTCGCGCTGGTCGCCGGGGTGGCACTACCCCGCCGGAGGTTCTCCCCGGTGCTGCGCCGCTCGGTCGACGTGGTCGAAGCGGTCCTCATCGCCGCGGTGCTCCCACTGGCCCTGGGCGTGATGGATCTCTACAACATCTTCCGGTCGCTGCCGTGAGCTCGACACCAGCGACACTGCGCCTCATCCGGAGGTGCGCAGCGTCGAGTTCACCGCAGTGAGCCGGTACTGAGGGCGAGCATCGACCCTCTTGAGAGCCGGTGGCGCAGCGCAGGTAATACTGCCTTGACGGACAGCGCAGCACCGAGCGAGGAGCGCAGCGGGTGCCAACAACTCTCACCAGAGCCGCACCGTCCACGGTGGGCAATGGACCTTGGACCTGATGGACCTTCCCAACCCTGCCCGGATGCTGTGAGAGCGACCACCCGACATCGCTGCGCCCCGCTGGTGGCTGTCGCGACCGCATTGCTGTGCCTGGCAGGCCCGGTGGCGCCGGCGGCGGCCCAGCCCGCCGACCGGCCGCCGGGGGTGCCCCCACCGGTGGATCCGGCGGCGCTGCCGGCCCCCAGCAGCGTGAACGCCCTGCCCTACGTGGTGAACAACAGCGCGACCCAGCAGACCGGGCCGGTGCAGCAGCAAGCGCAGTGTGCGCAACAGGCACCAGAGACCACCCAGGACCTGCGGGCCGAACCCGCCGCGCAGCAGCAACTCCGGATCCGGCAGGCCCAACGACTCGCCACCGGGCGTGGCCAGCGGATCGCCGTGATCGACAGCGGCGTGGCGCGGCATCCCAGGCTGGCCGGCCGGTTGATCGATGGCGGGGACTACATCGAGAATCGCAGTGGCCTGTTCGACTGCGACGGGCACGGCACCGCGGTGGCCGGGCTGATCGCCGCAGCGCCCGATCCGGCCACCGGATTCGTCGGGGTGGCCCCAGCCGCGCAGATCCTGGCCATCCGCCAGGCCAGCACGTTCTATGCGGTGCCGCTACGCCAGCTCGACACCGGCCAGGCACTGCGCAGCCCGATGGCGGGTGACACGGTGAGCATGGCCCGCGCCGTGCTGCGCGCGGTGGAACTGGGCGCGACAGTGATCAACATCTCGGAAGCCGCCTGCTTTCCCGCCACGCCTGACCAGGTCAACGCGCCGGATCTGCAGGCCGCCGTGCACGACGCTACGGAGCATGACGTGGTCGTGGTGGTCGCCGCCGCCAACACCAGCAACACCTGCAAGCAGAACGGCTCGGGCGTGGTCACCACGATCTCCTCGCCCGGCTGGTTCGACGGTGACGTGCTCACCGTGGCCGCCGCCGACAGCGGCGGTGGGCCGGCGGATTTCTCGATCCGTGGCCCGTGGGTGGACGTCGCCGCTCCCGGGGTCGGGGCGGTATCCCTGGCCGCTGGAGACCCGGGACTGACCAGCGAGCTCGTCGACGCCCACGGCGTTCCCCGGCCCCTGGACGGCACCAGTTTCGCCACGCCCTACGTCGCCGGGGTGGCGGCTCTGGTCCGGGACCGGTTCCCGAATCTGACCGCCCGCCAGGTGATGCACCGCATCGAGCAGACCGCTCGGCACCCTGCCGGTGCAGGCGCGCGGTCCGAGGCGCTCGGCTACGGCATGGTCGACCCGGTCGCCGCGCTCACCGCTGTGTTGCCTGAAGAGCAGCGCGCCGGCGAGCAACAGTCCCGCCCGGCAGAGCTGACCGGGCTGGCCCCCGCACCCGCTGGGGACACCCGGTCCCGCACCATCGCCCTGATCGGCTCCGCCGCCGCCCTGGCGTTACTGGCGCTGACCCTGCTGGTCATCCACACCGTCAAACGGCACCGCGGTTAACGCAGGGTGATCACCGGGGTGAGCGAATCCACGTCGCTGTACCTCGCGGCGACGGCTTCGGACGAAACCCCAGACGACCCCTGAGTGTCGATCGCAGCCGCGTGGGTCTTGCCGGTCGCGCTGAGCTTGCCGATCACGAAGCAGGCGGCGAGCCCCAGTACGCCCAGAATCAGCCCGATCAGGGTCGCCCGCAGGTGGTGGCGCATCGGCTCGTGCAGCATGACCGCGTCCTTGCGGACCAGCGCCGACTCCATCCTGCGGAGCATGAAGCGGTACGCCTGCACCTGAGAACTGGTGGTCGGATCTGTGGACATCGGAGTGCCTGCCGCTCGCGGGTGGGCTGTACGGTGCCGCAGGATAGCGAAGCGCCCCCGGCGGCCCCACCAGGTCCGCCCCAGGCAATAGAGGCGACGATGTGACCGCGACACAGGCTCCACCACGGCCGAGCTCGCTGCCGGCGCCGGAGCCCGCCCGCGCCGCCGGCAGCAGCGTCCGGTTGGGCTCGGCAGGGCGGCGCCTGGGCCCGCTGCCGGTCATCAACCTCGTCGTGCTGGAGATCGGACTGGCGCTGGGCTTGGTGCTGATCGCGGCGAGCCCGGCGCGGTGGTGGGTGGCGCTGCCCATCCTGCTGATCGCGGTACCGCTGGGGCTGGGGCGCTGGCAGCGTCTCTGGCTGGCGCGATGGGTCCAGCTCAAGGCTCATTACCTGCTGCGGTCCCGCTACCGGAGCACTACCGAACCGGACCCGGTGGCGGATCGCGACGACCCGCGGCTGGCCCTGCTCCAGCTCGTCCTCCCCGGTCTCACCATCGCGCCCGGCATCGATCACCGGCGCGAACCGCTGGGGCTGGCGTGGCATGAGGGCACCTGGACCGCGGTGCTGGAGGTGGACCCCGCCCCGTCGATGATCACTCCACTGGACGGTGCGCCCAGCTTGCCGCTCGGCGCCCTGGTCCCGTGCCTTTCGGACCGCGGGGTGGTGCTCGATGCCATCCAGGTGGTCTCGCACTGCTACCCCGGCAGCGCCGCGCCGCCCTTGTCACTGGCAGCACGGTCCTACCTGGATGTCTTGGGGCCGTGGCCCGCGCCTGCCCGCCGCAGCACCTGGATCGCGGTGCGCCTGGACCCCCGCCGCTGCCCGGCCGCGGTGGCCGAACGCGGTGGCGGGGTGACAGGGTGCCACCGGGCCCTGATCGGTGCGCTGGCCCGGGTGCGGGGCGCGCTGGAGTCCCGGGGCGTGCCGGCCCGGCCACTGGACACCGGCCAGCTGCTGCGGGCCGGCACCGTCGCGGCCGGGCTGACGCTCCCGCTACCCGGGGCCACCGGCGGCGAGCAGCCGGTGACCCTCGCTGAGGGCTGGGCCGCGGTCACCGCCGGCGGGGTAGGCCACACCAGCTACGCGGTCACCGGCTGGGGGAACCGGGGTGCGGCGCCGGATCTCAGCGTGCTGGCCGGCGTGCCCGCGCTGTCGACGACCCTTGCGCTGTCCCTGTCGCCCGGTGCCGCCGGGGTCAGGCTGCGAGGGGTGATCCGGATCAGTGCTCGCAACCCCGCCCAGCTCGACGCTGCCTGCGACCAGTTGCATGCGGCCACCCACCAGCACCGGCTGGCGCTGCAGCCACTGCGGGGCCAGCAGCTCAGCGGCCTGGCAGCAACGCTACCGCTGGGCACCCCCGGATGAGCAGGACGCTGGGCGGTCCTGATCCGGTGGCGCCGGAGTTCACCGTCACACCGGAGCTGCTCGACGCGCTGAACCCGCCCGTTGATCACGGGGGCGTGGTCCTGGGGTGCGGTCTGCACGACGAGCTGCTGAGCGTGTCGGTGCTACGCCCGCAACCCACCCGGCTGGTCCTGGTCGGTGGGCTTCACCTGGCCCGCCAGCTCGCACTGCGCGCGGTTGCGACCGGAGCCTGCGTGGTCATCGCCACCGACCAACCCGGCGCCTGGCAGCCGATCGTGCACGCCGCCGGTGAGGGATGCTCGCTGGTGCAGCTACGGCCGCTCGGACCGGGCGAGCTGCCGCACGCCACGCAGCTGACTCCCCTGCTGGTCGTGCAGGACAGCGGTGCCGAGCCGCAGGAGCTGTTCCCGCCGAGCTCTCCGTGGCAGAGCACCCTCTACGCGCTTCCTGCGCTGCACCCGCAGGCGGAGATCATCGCGGTCGACGCCGACCTGGTACTCCTCCAGCGGCTCCCGGCCGACCAGGCGGCGCTGGCGGCCAGGATGTGGCGGCTGCCAGGACCGATGAGCCACCAGTTGACCACCCTGGGCGACGACGGCGTGATCGCATTGGGCCAGAACCTCTGGCTGCCCCTGCGGCTGAACACCACCCCGCTGGAACGGGACATCATCGCGCGCTGCGCACCGTAGAACTCGGCCTCGTGGCGCGGCCAGCCGCTGGCAGCAGTGTTGGCACCGAGTTCCACCAGGGGGCTGTGGGCTTCGCGTTTGGACAGCCTCGTGGTGGAACTCGGTGCGCTGAGGGCACCGTGAGTCGGCCGCGTGTCCCTCGGGATCCGCGGAGAGTACGGGAGGCCCGGGTGAGGTGGCGGTATTACGATGGTAATACTGATGGTAGCCTCATGAGGTGAGCACAAGTAGGCTGTCCATCTCGGTGCCATCTGAGGTGGAGAAAACCATCCGCACCGCTGCGGCGGACGCAGGGGTTCCAGTCTCGGTGTGGCTCGCTCAGGTTGCCGAGCGGGCGGCTGCGGAGCAAACGGCGGTCGCCGACGGGCTGGCGGCGGTTGCGGAGTTCGAGGCAGATCACGGTGTCCTGACCGATGCGGAGCGGGCGGACGCACGTCAGGTGCTCATCGACGCCGGAGTGATCCCGCCGCAACGAGCCGCCAGCTAGGTGGCCGGGCTCGTCTACGACACCGGTGCGCTGCTTGCCGCCGAACAGCGGCACCGCCCCCTGTGGGCATTGCACGAACAGAGCCTCGCGGCCGGAACCCGTCCGATCGTGCCGGTCATGATCCTGGCGCAAGCCTGGCGCGGCGCACCGCACGCAAACCTTTCCCGGTTCCTACGAGGCTGCGCGGTGACACCGGACACCGAAGAACTCGGCAAGGCGGCGGGGGCGATCTGCGGTCGGGCAGGCACGTCCGACGTTATCGACGGGCTCGTAGTGGTCACCGCGCTGCGGCTGGATGCACTGGTCGTCACCAGCGACCCGCATGACCTACAGCACCTCGCCTCGGCGCTGCACAGCAAGCTGGCTCTCTACACCGTCTGATCGGGCCCGGGCGCTGGGTTCGGGGTTCGGGGGGCCCGGGTCAGGGTGGCGCGAGCGGCGAGCTGATCGTCCTCGGGGTAATCCACCCCGATCAGGGTGAGGCCGTGTGCCGGGGCCACCGTCACCTCGCTGACCCGGGTGGTGTGGCGCAACAGCCCGGCGGGCCAGTCGGGCGGGCGCCGGCCCTCCCCCACCGCCAGCAGGGCACCGACCAGGCTGCGCACCATCGAGTGGCAGAACGCGTCCGCCGCGACGTGCGCGACCAGCAGGTGCGGCTCGTGGCGGGTCCATTCCAGCTGCTCCAGCGCGCGGATGGTGGTGGCGCCCTCGCGGTGCCGGCAGAACGCGGCGAAATCGTGCTCGCCCAGCAGCAGCGTGCTCGCGGTGTTCATCGACGCCTCGTCGAGCCGGCGGTGGTGGCTGAGCGTGTCGTACCTGCACAGCGGGTCCACGCCCCACGGCGCGTCGCAGACCCGGTACCGGTAGTGCCGCCGCAGGGCGGAGAACCGGGCGTCGAAGGCGTGGGGCACCTGGTGCACCGCAGGAACCCGCAGATCCGGGGGGAGCAGCCGGGCCAGCCGGTGGGCGAGTTGGTCCGGAGCCAGCGCGCCGAGCGGGACGTCCAAGTGCGCGACCTGACCGCTGGCGTGCACCCCTGCGTCGGTGCGCCCGGCGACGGTGAGCGTGGTTTGGATCCGGGCGACGGTCGCCAGCGCGTCCTCCAGCACTCCCTGGACCGTGCGCCGCCCCGGCTGGCGGGCCCAGCCGGAGAACCCGGATCCGTCGTAGCTGATGTCCAGCCGGTAGCGCAGGAGCCCGCCATCCCCGGCGGGGATGGCGGGCTCCTGCGGTGTCGTGCTCCGGCTCAGGATTCGCTCTCGCGTTCCTGCTGGGCAGCCGGTGCGCTCTCCTCCTGCCCTGCGGAGTCGTCCTTGGTATCCGCCCCGCCCGCGGCGGTGGCCGTCTCAGCGCTGCCCGCGGCGGTGGCCGTCTCGCCGCTGCCCGGGGTGGCCGTCTCGTCGCTGGTCGCTGCCTTCTGACCCCGAGCCTGGAAGGCGCGACGCTGGACCTCTTCAACCTCTACAGCGGTCCGCTCGGTCACCAGCGCGATGATCGCCATCGGGGCGTTGTCGCCCTTGCGCGGCAACGTCTTGACGATCCGGGTATAGCCACCCGCCCGGGTCGCGAACTGCGGGCCGATCTCGGCTACCAGCTTGTGCACCACGTCCTTGTCCCGGATCACCCGCATGATCTCGCGACGGTTGTGCAGGTCCCCCCGGCGGGCCTTGGTGATCAACCGCTCGGCGAACGGGCGCAGTCGTTTCGCCTTGGCCTCGGTAGTGGTGATCCGGCCATGGGTGAACAGCGATGTCGCCAGGTTGGCCAGCATCAACCGTTCGTGGGCCGGCGAACCTCCGAGCCGGGCGCCCTTGGTGGGCGTGGGCATTATCGCTCCCTTCGGTCGCGTCGTGAGTGGCATTCGGTGCTCCAGCACCGAATGCCACTCACGAGAGCAGCTACAGCTGCTCAGTCTCTGCGTAGTCGTGGCCGTCGTCGGGGCCGTAATCGGTGCCGTTGTCGACCCCGTTGTCGCTGGCGTCGCCCCAGCCGTCGATCGAGTATTCTGCCGCGACTGCTGAGGGGTCAAATCCCGGCGGGCTGTCCTTGAGCTGCAGGCCGAGGCCGGCCAGCTTCAGCTTCACCTCGTCGATCGACTTGGCACCGAAGTTGCGGATGTCCAGCAGGTCAGCCTCGCTGCGGCTGACCAGCTCGCCGACGGTGTGGATGCCCTCCCGCTTGAGGCAGTTGTAGGACCGGACGGTGAGATCCAGGTCCTCGATGGGCATCGCGAACGCGGCGATCGTGTCCGCCTCGGCCGGCGAGGGGCCGATCTCGATGCCCTCGGCGTCCACGTTGAGCTCGCGGGCCAGGCCGAACAGCTCCACCAGGGTGCGACCGGCGGAGGCCAGCGCGTCCCGTGGGGTCAGCGACTCCTTGGTCTCCACGTCCAGGATCAGCTTGTCGAAGTCGGTGCGCTGCTCGACCCGGGTCGCCTCGACCTTGTAGGTCACCTTCAGCACCGGTGAGTAGATCGAGTCCACCGGGATCCGGCCGATCTCCGCACCGGAGGCCTTGTTCTGCACCGCCGGAACGTAGCCACGACCCCGCTCCACGACCAGCTCGATCTCCAGCTTGCCCTTGCCGTTCAGGGTGGCGATGTGCAGGTCGGGGTTGTACACGGTGACACCGGCGGGGGGCACGATGTCCCCGGCGGTCACGTCACCCGGACCCTGCTTGCGCAGGTACATCGTCACCGGCTCGTCTTCCTCCGAGCCCACCACAAGCTCTTTGAGGTTGAGAATGATGTCGGTGACGTCTTCTTTCACCCCCGGCACGGTGGTGAACTCGTGCAGCACCCCGTCGATGCGGATGCTGGTGACCGCGGCTCCCGGGATGGACGAGAGCAGGGTCCGGCGCAGCGAGTTGCCGAGGGTGTAGCCGAAGCCCGGCTCCAGAGGTTCGATGACGAACCGGGAACGGGTGTAGCCAACCGGGTCTTCACTGAGATTAGGTCGCTGGGTGATCAGCATGGTTCACATTCCTCCCAAAGGCGCCCACTATTTGACGCCTGTCGCTGCCGCTCCCCGATATGGAGACATATCGGGGTCACGGAGGGGTTGCCCGCCCCGTTATGTCTCCATATCGGGGCGGGGTCCAGCTTACTTCGAATAGAACTCGACGATGAGTTGCTCTTGCAGTGGAACGTCGATCTGGGCGCGTTCCGGCAGGCGGTGCACCAGCACGCGCAGGGTCGCCGGGACCACCTGCAACCAGCCGGGCATCGGGCGATCTCCCAGCGACTCCTTGGCCACGATGAACGGGAGCGTCTGGAGTGACTTGGGTTTGACGTCGATGATGTCGAACTTGGACACCCGGAAGCTGGGAACGTCCACCTTGCCGCCGTTGACCAGGAAATGCCCGTGGGTCACCAGCTGGCGTGCCTGGCGCCGGGTACGAGCCAGGCCGACGCGGTAGATCACGTTGTCCAGCCGGGACTCCAGGATCTGCATCAACGTGTCACCGGTCTTACCGGGGCGACGGTTGGCCTCCTCGTAGTACCGGTGGAACTGCTTTTCCATGACGCCGTAGGTGAAGCGAGCCTTCTGCTTCTCCTGCATCTGCAGGAGGTACTCGCTCTCCTTGATCCGCGACCGGCCGTGCTGACCAGGGGGATAGGGCCGACGCTCGAAGGCCTGGTCGCCGCCGACCAGGTCCGTCTTGAACCGGCGGGACTTGCGGGTAACGGGTCCGGTGTACCGAGCCATCTGTTAGCTGCTCCTCTCCGCGCGCTTCAGACCCGGCGCCGCTTCGGCGGCCGGCAGCCGTTGTGCGGCTGCGGGGTCACGTCCTGGATGGTGCCGACCTCAAGGCCGGCGGCCTGCAACGATCGGATCGCCGTCTCCCGGCCCGAACCTGGACCCTTGACGAAGACATCGACCTTCTTCATGCCGTGCTCGGCGGCCTTGCGAGCGGCGCTCTCCGCGGCCATCTGCGCGGCGAACGGGGTGGACTTGCGGGAGCCCTTGAACCCGACGTGACCCGCGGACGCCCACGCGATCACCGCTCCGGTGGGATCGGTGATCGAGACGATCGTGTTGTTGAACGTCGACTTGATGTGCGCATGGCCATGCGCGACGTTTTTCTTCTCCTTGCGCCGCACCTTCTTGGTGCCCGCGCCGGTCCGTGCTCTGGGTGGCATGCGGTTGCACTCCTACAAAGTCATGGGGTAGCCGATGTTGTGGCGCTACTTCTTCCCGGCCTTCTTCTTGCCGGCGACTGTCTTCTTGGGACCCTTGCGGGTGCGGGCGTTGGTCTTGGTCCGCTGACCACGCACAGGCAACCCGCGGCGCCACCGCAGGCCCTCGTAGCAGCCGATCTCGATCTTCCGGCGGATGTCTGCCTGGACCTCCCGGCGGAGGTCACCCTCGACTTTGCAGTTTTCTTCGATGTAGTCCCGCAGCTTGACGAGGTCTTCATCAACCAAATCCTTGGAGCGCAGGTCCGGGCTCACCCCGGTGGCGCTGAGGATCTCGTGCGAGCGGGTACGGCCAATACCGTAGATATAGGTCAGCGCGATCTCCATCCGCTTGTCGCGGGGTAGATCCACACCGGCGAGTCGTGCCATGTGGCGGCGTCTCCTGTCTCATCGTCCCAGGTCTGCTCCCCGCCCGTCCCGTGAGCGGACTCGTCGTCCACGGGCCCCGGCCTGGTGTCCGGGGGTGGCACCGATCCCCTCTGGATCGGCTGGCGCGGGGAGGTCTTCTCGCGCCGTCAGCTCAGCGACGTCGTGCGCTGCTCGACTGTGCTCTACTCAACCCTGGCGCTGCTTGTGGCGCAGGTTCTCGCAGATCACCATGACCACGCCGTGCCGACGGATCACTTTGCACTTGTCGCAGATCCTTTTGACGCTCGGCTTTACCTTCACGTCATCTCTCCTGGTCACGGGGCCGGGCAACGGCCCCGGGCCTCACTAACGATTCGTATCGTGGGTTCACTTCTACTTGTAGCGGTAAACGATGCGACCCCGGGACAGATCGTAGGGCGACAGCTCCACGACCACCCGATCCTCGGGCAGGATGCGGATATAGTGCTGGCGCATCTTGCCGCTGATGTGCGCGAGAACCCGGTGCCCGTTCTCCAACTCGACCCGAAACATCGCGTTGGGAAGCGGCTCGACCACCCGGCCCTCGACCTCGATCGCCCCGTCTTTTTTGCCCATGTCCTCCGCGTTCCTGCTCACCTCGTGATGCCACCGAGCAGCGGCATCTGCCGCGACGCGGACGCACCCCAGCCCCACGACGTGCGGAAGGCAAGTGTGCGAGAAGCGCACTGCTGAGCAGGGAGGCCTGCGCAGATACCTGCAAACACGCTGGGAACCAGCGCGGTGCACGCGCCGACGACACAGTTTACGTCGAGCTCAGGCCCAGCTCCACACCGACCCCACCCAGGGTCCGCGCAGGCCCACCCAAGTCCCCGCCGTCGCCGCGAGTTTACCCGGGCAAGCGCCGACGATCACCCCGCCTGGACAGCCGGCCCGCCAGCAGCATCGCGCCCCACGGGCCGGCAACCCAGACCCACCAGGGATAGATCCAGCTCAGCGTGCTCAGGCACACGATGGCCCAGATCACCAGGTTGATCGCGCTCGCGCTGGCCCAGGCCCGGACCGCCGCGCGGCCGCCGCGCCCCTGCCAGCGGTGTCCTTGCGGCTCGTTGTCCTGGTCTTGCGGTGCCGGGACGGCCGCTGCCGGGACCGCCTGGATCCCCGGCAGGTCCCCGGTGAGCACGTCCAGCTCACCGTAGGTCCGGGCCGCCCACACATGCTGGACCCGCTCGTCGTACTCGGCGAGGTCCAGGCGGCCCTCGGCGTGCGCCACCCGCAGCTGCTCGGCTACCCGTTCCCGATCGCTGTCCGCGGCTCGCATCTGCTCCCGTGGGGTCGGGTTGTCCACGATGTCCATCCTGCCCACTATCGCGTCCACGGACACCTCCGTTAGCTCCTCGCCGCGAACTATAACACCGTTATCAAATCCGCGCGAGGAGCTCTTCCCCCGACATCAGGTCGTGGTGCTCTGAGTGCCCCGAGTTTCACAGGGGGGCTGTGAACCCCGCCCCGACAGCCCTCTGGTGAAACTCGGCGCCGACAGCGCTGTCGCGCGCGCCCATCCGGCATGGGGCGTCAGCGGGGGACCACGGCCTCGGCTTCGATCTCGACTTTCCAGCGTGGGTCGACGAGCCCGGCGACGATCACCATGGTGGCGGCGGGACGAACCTCGGCGAACAGCTGCCCGTGCACCGCGCCGACGGCGTCTGCGTCCGCCGCATCGATGAGGAACATCCGGGTACGCACCACGTCGGCCAGAGTGGCTCCGGCCTCGGCGAGCGCGTCAGCGATGATCTCGAAGCATCGCCGTGCCTGCAGAGCCGGATCGTCCGGGCAGCTGCCGTCAGCCCACACCGGGGCAGTGCCCGAGACCAGCACCCGCTCCCCGACCCGGATGGCCCGGGAGAACCCGATCGCCTTCTCGAACGGCGATCCGGAGGCAACCAACTGGTGTGCCATCCAGAACTTTCAGGCCTTGACTGGTTCGGGCTCCGCGATGGGGTTGGCACCGTGGATGGGGCCCTCGGCGTCGGCCAGCCGGGTCTGGGTGGCCCCGCCGCCCCAGCGCAGCGAGATGACCTCGGCGGCGATGGACACCGCGGTCTCCTCCGGAGTGCGGGCACCGAGGTCGAGCCCGATCGGCGAAGCGATCTTCTTCAGGTCGTCGTCGCTGACGCCCGCCTCGCGCAACCGGTCCTCGCGGTTCTTGTGGGTCTTGCGCGATCCCATCGCGCCCAGGTAGGCAAGATCCATCTTCAGTGCCTCGACGAGCACCGGCACATCGAACTTCGGGTCGTGGGTGAGCACCGTGATGACGGTTCGCTGGTCGATCCGGCCGGCATCGGCCTCCTCCTTGAGATACCGGTGCGGCCAGTTGACGACGACCTCATGCGCGTCAGGGAAGCGGCTCTTGGTGGCGAACACCGGGCGGGCGTCGCACACCGTCACGTGGTAACCGAGCAACACTCCCATCCGAGCCATCGCAGCGGCGAAGTCGATCGCGCCGAAGACCAGCATCCGGGGCGGCGGCTGCATGGAGTTCACGAAGACGTTCATGCCCTCCCCGCGGCGTTCCCCCTCGGGGCCGTAGTGCAGGGTGACCGTTTTACCGGCGGCGAGTGCCCCGCGGACATCCTCCAGAATCGCCTCGTCAGCCTGCGCTGATCCCAACGAGCCGGAGTGCCGGTCCGGCCAGACCACCATGCGCAGGCCCACGCGCTCGGGGTCGGGATGGGCGACCACGGTGACCACCGCGACCGCCTCCTTCTTGGCTACCGAGGCGGCCACCTCGTCCAGCTCGGGGAAGTGAACGGGATCCACCTTCTCCACGAACACGTCGATGATGCCGCCGCAGGTCAAGCCCACGGTGAAAGCGTCGTCGTCGGAGACGCCGTAGCGCTGCAGGACCGGGGTGTCCTCGGCGAGCACCTGCTGGCCCAGCTCGAAGACCGCACCCTCGACGCAGCCACCGGAGACGCTGCCGACTGCCCGCTCATCGGAGGTCACCAGCATCGACGCTCCGGCCGGCCGGGGAGCCGAGCGGTAGGTGGAGACCACCGTGCCCACCGCGGTCGACTTGCCCTCTTTCCACTCCGCCACCAGTTCGTCGAGTACCTCACGCACCGTGGACCTCCTCGTCCCAGAGCTTCAGTTATCTCTCGCCCTAGCCCTATTAGAGGGTATTCGTGGCGGCCGGTGTAGCGGTTCACCCACACTGACTGATCTGAAAGGACGCCAGAGCCGGTGCATCTATTCCGCTGCGCGCTCGCCGGCAGGCGGGGATGGGCGGTCCACATCGATACCGCTGGCGAGGTCGGAGCAGTCCACCACGACCAGATCCGGACGCTGCGCCAGCCAGTCCCGGGCCCCCCGATCACCCTGTGCCGAGGCCACGATGCCGTCCCAGTGCTGCCGGCCGAGCAGCACCGGATGGCCGGGCTGGCTCTCGAAACCCGCCCGGGCGACCACCGCGGGGTCGGCCACCGCAACGAGCCGGCGGACCACCGAGGCGTCCACATCGGGCAGATCGACCAGGTGCACCAGCGCGGCCTGCACCTGCGGCGGTGCGGTGCGGGTCAGCTCGGCAAGGCCGGTCCGCAGCGAGGCACCCATGCCCTCCGCCCAGTCCGCGGCCAGCACCGTGCCGGCTCCCTCCGGCACCAGCGGTAGCACCCGATCCGCCTCGGCCCCGATGACGACGAGCACCGGCTCGCACCCACCCTCGGCCAACGTTGCCACCGCCCGGCGCAACCAGGCACCCCCCTCGACCAGCGCCTTGGGCATGCCGTAACGCCGCCCGGCACCGGCCGCCAGTAGCAATCCGGCGATCACGACCGCATCTTCCCACGCCGTGGCCGCCTTGCGCCGCTCTCGAGGATTCCCGCGACACGCCGGGAATGTGTCTAGTGTCGGATTCGATGGCGACACGGGCGGCAAAGCTCCGCGGCCGGGTGGGAATCCCGGCCCTGCGGTGGCTGCGGGCCCTGGCGCGGTTGCTCGTCGCGGTGGTGTGGCCGGGATTCCCACCCGGCGGTCGCGGGTCCCGGTTACCGGTGGGATCGTGGCGGCTGCTGCGGTTCCTACCGGTGCTAACCGGCCTGTACGGCCTGATCGTGGTGATCGCGGCGTCCGGGTCGGTGCTCAACGACCGGGCCAGGATGCCGGGCGGGGTGGCGTTCCTGCTGTTGCTGCCCTGCGTCGCCGGGCTGGCCCTGGCCGGGCGACGCCCCGTGGACGGGTGGCAGCTCGTCACGCTGTGGCTGCTGGTCATCCCCTTCGTGATCGCTCCTCCTCCCGGGGAGGTACCGCCCCTGGAGCCGTGGCAGTGGTGCCTGTGGGTTCCGGTCGTGCTGCTCGCCGCGTGGGCCGGTCCCGGACCGATCACGGCTGGTCTGGGGATCGCGGTCGGGCTGGTGCTGGTGGTGCTGACCTGGCTCACGCCGTGGCCGGTGGACTCCGCGTTGCTGCCGGTGTCAGTGCTGGGGATCGCCGTGCCGCTGGTGATCGGGGCCAGCCTGGGAGCGCGGTGGAACGCGCGCCGAGCGCTGGCGGCGGAGCAGGCCAGGGTGGCGGCGGCGCAGGCCGAGCGAGGAGCGCTGGCCGAGCGCACCCGCATCGCCCGGGAGATGCATGACGTCATCGCGCATCACATGTCGATGATCGCGGTGCGGTGCGAGACCGCGCCCTACCGCTTGCCGGAGCTGCCTGATCCGGCCCGCGCCGAGCTGATCGAGGTGGCGGGAGCGGCCCGCCAGGCGCTGACTGAGATGCAGAACCTGCTCGGGGTGCTGCGGAGCGAGGACCAGCCGCTCGAACGCGCTCCGCAGCCCGGGCTCGCGGCGCTGGAGCTGCTGCTGGTCGAGGCCCGCACCGCCGGAGCCGACCTGAGCTGGGACGTCGACGCCGGTGAGGTACCGGAGGCGGTCGGGGTGACCGTATTCCGGGTGGTGCAGCAAGCACTTGCCAACGCCGGCCAGCACGCCGCCGGCGCCCCCATCCGGATCCGGGTGGCTCGCGACGGCGAGCTGTTACGGGTGGAGGTGCGCAACGGGCCGGGCCGCGGCCCGGGCAGGACTGGAAGTGGCGCGGGCTTGCCGGGCATGCGGGAACGGGTCGAGCTGCACGGGGGCCGGATCAGCACCGGACCGGCCGGCGACGGCGGGTTCGTGGTGAGCGCCGAGCTACCGCTCGACACCCGCGGTTCAGGGACGTCCGGGTGATCCGGGTACTGGTCGCCGACGACCAGGCCATGGTGCGGGAGGGCTTCGCCGCGCTGCTGGGCGCCCAGCCGGACATCGAGGTCGTCGGGACCGCGGGTGACGGGCGGGCCGCGCTCCGCGTCGCCGGGGAGCTCGCTGCAGCGGGCCGGGGCCCGGACGTCGTCCTGATGGACGTGCGGATGCCGGACATGGACGGGCTCGAGGCGACCCGGGCGCTGCTGACCGGCCGCCCTGAGGTGGCGGGCACAGCCGGACCGCGGGTGCTCGTGCTGACCACCTTCGACCTGGATGACTACGTCTACGAGGCGTTGCGGGCCGGGGCGAGCGGCTTCCTGCTCAAGCACGCACCGGCGATCGAGTTGCTGCACGCGGTCCGGGTGGTGGCCGGCGGTGATGCGCTGCTCGCGCCGGGCATCACGCGGCGGCTGATCGCCGATTTCGTCGCGGCACGCCCCGCAGCGCTGGATGGGGCCAGCCGCTCGGCCCGGCTCGCGGCGCTGACCGAGCGGGAGGTCGAGGTACTCGCTTTGGTGGCTCGCGGGCTGTCCAACACCGAGATCGCCGGCCGTCTCGTGGTGGCCGAGCAGACGGTGAAGACCCATGTGAGCCGGGTGCTCACCAAGCTCGGTCTGCGGGACCGGGCGCAGGCCGTGGTGCTCGCCTACGAATGCGGCCTCGTACGACCCGGGTACTAACCCGGACGAGCGGCTACTACGCCGGTAGGGGCGCACAAACGGCTCCATGTTGTGACGAATGTCCGCTTGAAACTTCTTAGCGTCAGCCGATGTGATTACCCGCTGGCTGCTGCCGGTACTTGCCTACACCCTGTTCGTGAGCGTCGTCTACGGCGCGTGGCCGGCCCGGGTGGCGGTGCCCGGACCTCTCCGGAGGGAGCCGGCGTGCGTGGCAGCGGTGCTCTCAGCGCTGCCCCCGGCGCTCACCAAAAGTAACCAGGTTCGGGTGCTGGGTTGCGACTCCCGGGGGCGGGGTCTGGTGGTACTGGCGCTGGGTGACCCGGCGATCGCGCGGAATGTCGCCGTCCTGGTACCCGGGTCGGATACCGATCTGCACTCCCTGGACGACCCCGCGCGGCCACAGCGCCCGCTCGGCTGGGCGCGGGCACTGCACGATGCCGCGGGCCCGGATACGGCTGTCGTGCTGTGGGTCGGCTACCCGACGCCGGAAGGCATCGGGATCGACGCCGCGCTCGGTCGGTTGGCGCGGGACGGGGCGGCCGCGCTCACCACGTTCGTCAGCCACCTGCGCAGCGCGCGCACCGGCCCACCACTGCACCTCACCGTGATCGGGCACAGCTACGGCGCAGTCGTGGTCACGATCGCGGCGTCCCGGCTCGCGGCGGACGACCTGGTGCTGCTGGGCAGCCCTGGTGCCCGGGCCCGCTCGGTCCGTGAGCTGCACACTTCGGCCAGGGTGTGGGCAGCTCGCACTGCGGGCGACTGGACGCGGCTGATCCCCCGTCTGCGGATCGGCGACCTCGGGCACGGGACCGACCCGACCTCAGCTGTTTTCGGCGCCCGCCTGCTGCCGGTCGATGGGACATCCGGGCACAGCGGATACTTCCGCCCGGGCTCCGCCGCGCTGGCCGGATTGGCCCGCGTCATCAGCCCGCCGGGCCGGGATCCGGTGACCGCCGGGTCCCCGGCGGTGCTGCGATGATGCGGGCGCTGCGGCGGCCCGTCCCGACGCTCGCCGGGCTGCTGGGTGCCGCAGGTGCCGTAGTGCCGTGCCTGCTGCTGCCGTGGCTCCTGCCACCCCCACCGGCAGCGCTGGTAGCAGTGCTGGCGATCCTCGCCGTGCAGGGCTACGCCGCCGGCACCCTGGTCCGGGCCGCCTGGCGGCGGCTGTCCGGCCGATCTGGGCACCGACCGGCCACCACCGCTGCGTCGAGAAGGCCGCCGCGACCCCGGAAAGTCACCGCTACCGTCGTGCTCAGCCTCCTGATCACCGCCTGTCTCCTCCCGGCCGGCTCACCGGTCACCATCGGCTACCAGACCCTCGCCGCGGGCACCAGGCCGCTCGGAGCGTTGCGGTCCGGAGGTCCGGGATCGCTCGTCTCCTGGGAATCGCTGGGCGTCCAGGGACAGGCGTTCGTGCGGTCCGGTCCGGACCGGGAGCAGATCGAGCGGGTCACCGGCCGGCCGGCGCTGGAGCCGGTGCGGGCTTATGTCGGCTTGCGCAGTGCCCGCGGCACCGGGCAACAGATCCCGCTCGCCGTCGCCGAGCTGGAACGGGACGGGGCCCTCGCCCGCTCGACCATCCTGGTGGTGGTGCCCACCGGTTCGGGCTGGGTCGATCCGGCCGCGGTGGCGGCATTGGAGTACCTGAGCGCAGGCAACGTGGCCACCGTCGCCGTGCAGTACGCCGAGCGACCCAGTTGGCTGGAGTACATGCTCGGCCGCAGCCGGGCCGCCGGCAGCGCGAGCGCGCTCATCTCCGCGTTGCACCGGCGGTTGGACCCGATCCCGGTTCCGCACCGGCCACAGCTGCTGGTCTACGGCGAGAGCCTCGGCGCGATCGGCGCCCGCTCCGCGGCCACACTGGCGGACCATTCGCTGCTCGTCGGGCCACCAGGCGGGGCTGGGAGCGCTCCGGCGCGGCCCCGCACCACCGCTCTGCTGCACGCCGACGATCCGATCGGCTGGTGGTTCCCCCGGCTGCTGATCCGGCGTCCGGCCGGTTGGCTCGGTCCGTGGTTGCCCGTGGTGTCATTCTGGCAGGTCACTGGCAACCTGGTGACCGCGCTCGACGCGCCTGCGGGCCATGGTCACCACTACGGAGCCGAACTCGTCGATGCCTGGCGCACCATCGGGGCCGCTCTCCCGGCCCTGCCACCCGGGGCGCTCACCGCGACGCGCCGCGCCGTGGGCGGCTCGGTTCAGGACCGGTAGTCGACGTCGGTGATCGTGACGCTCACGGTTGCCGGGAGGCCGGTGTAGGACTGCACCTGCTCGGCCACCTGACGTTGGATCTCGTCCGCGAGATCGCGGCAGTTGCGCCCCCACCGGGTGATCACGGAGACACTGATCTCGGCGCGGCCGCCCTCGACCACGGCGGTGACGCCGTCAGTGGAGATCCGGTGCTCGCCGTCCCGGGGGGCGAGCAGCCGGCTGGCGATGCCGGTCATGCTCTGCGCGAGATTGGGCCGCAGCCGGAGAACCCCGGGTACCCGGCAGGCGTGGTAGGCGGCGACCCGTGCGACGACGGTGTCACTGACGTGCAACCGGGATTCAGCCGGCACGCCGTCCCAGTGGGTAGCAGGGTGCTCCTCGGAGGTCATCGCGGGTCCATCTCTCAGCTCGGTGCGTCGGCACCGGCAGGTGCCCAGCTCGGGTCGTCGTGGACGTCGACGACGTCGATGTCGATGGCCGTGACGCTCAGGCCGAGCAGGTCCGCGGCTGCGGCGAGGATCATCTGCCGGACGCGGGCGGTGGCACTGATCAGGTCGAGGCCGAACCGGGCGGTCACGCTGATCCGGACCCGGACCGGCGGGGTGCCCTGGGTGGCGTCGTCAGGGCCGGGCGGGTCGACGAGGTGGATCTGGCAGCTGCGGACCCGCACTGCCGGCATCCGGTCCACGGCGTGGCGCAGCACTCCGGCGGCGGCGACCCGGTCGATGCGAGCCCGGCCATGCCGGGTGGGCAGCGGTAGGTATCCGGCGGGTCGGATCTCCGCGAAGACCGCCCCCATCACTTGCTCGACCAGGGATGCAGGTGGTTCCAGCGCCTCCTCGTGCAATTCGGCGACGGCGGAGGCCAGCAGGCGCTGATCCTCTGCGACTGCCTGGCAGTGCGGGCAAGCCCTTTGGTGAGCATCGCGGCGCCCGGCGACGGCCGCGTCCCAGGCCACCGCCGCGTCGCGGCCACAGGCCAGCTGGGCGTGCTCCGGCTGCACATGAGTTCCGTTCACCGCCATGGCGCCATCACCTCCGCCAGTGTGCGCCGGGCCCGGTGCAACCGGCCCCGCACCGCGTCCGGGCTGGCGGCCACGATGGTCGCGATGTCCTCGTAGCCCAGCCCGTGCAATTCCCGCAGTATCCAACAAGCCCGCTGATCGGTCGGAAGATCCAGCAAGGCACGCTGCAACGCCACAGCACGATCCCGGGTCTCGGCGGCATGTTCCGGTGAAGCGCTTTCCGGGCCGGGTTGGTCCCGGAGCTCGTCGAGCGTGGTGACGGGCCGCCGCTTGCGCAACAGCAGCAGGCAACGGTTGGTGACGATCCGGTACATCCATGAGGAGAACGCCGCCTCCCCCCGGAACCCGGGCAACCGCCGCCAGGCCGAGAGGAACGCGTCCTGCACCGCTTCCTCGGCGTCGCTGCTGTTACCGAGTAACCGCACCGCCAACCGGTAGAAGCGACGCTGGTAGCGGCGCACCAGCGCCTCGAAGGCACGCACGTCGCCTTCCTGGGCCCGGACCACCAAGGTGAGATCGTCGAACGTCCCCACCGCGAAGTCCACGGCAGCGGGCGTCCCGGCTCCCATCCCAATACCGGTCAAGATCGGTGATCACGCGCGGTAGTCGGCATCGGGTACTCCCTCCCCGACAGCTATGGCGCAGCAAACCCCTCTGTCCCAATTGTGCCATGCGGGCGGCGAGCACAGCGGGTCCGTTCTCGTCGTCGGCACAGCTGCGCAGGCGCTGGTGATCTGTGACGAAGACCACTCGATCGGGACCGTGAGTTCTCGCGGGTGGGGCGCATCTGACCTTACGAGACCATCGAGATACTCAGCCGAAATCCGCAACCGAAATTTAGGAGAACTCTGGTCATGGCAGACAGCACAGGAACTCCCCCCCGGCCGTCCGGGTCCCCGCCGACCCCGGCCCGTCCCGCCAACACCGGCTCGGCTCCCGCCCGGCTGGCTGAGGACACAGCGCAGGGTAGGACCACCATCGCAGCGTCGGTGGTGCAGAAGATCGCCGGGATGGCGGCTCGCGAGGTCTCCGGAGTGCACGCGCTGGGCGGCGGGCTTTCCCGGGCCTTCGGTGAGATCCGCGAGCGCATCCCGGGGAGTACGGGCGCCTCGCACACCACTGGAGTGACCGTCGAGGTCGGCGAGAAGCAGGCCGCCATCGACCTGGACCTCATCGTCGAGTACGGCGCGTCCATTGTGGATCTGGCCAGGGCCGTGCGCCGCAATGTCATCGGCGCGGTCGAGCAGATGACCGGCCTGGAGGTCATCGAGGTCAACATCGCGATCAACGACATCCGCATCGCCGATGAAGAAGGTGCTGAGGCGCCCACCCAGGTCGCCCGCGTGGAGTGAGCACCTCCCAGGGCACCGGGCAGCCTGACACCACACTGCTCGAGACCGGTCAGCTCGCCGAAGCCGTCGCGGCGGCGGTGCGAGGCAACCCTGCGGTGGCAGACCTGGATGGTGGCCCGTTCGGTGCCATCGCCTGCTACCTGCCGGGTCGCCGGGTGGTGGGGGTGCGGGTTGGGGAGCCCGGCGAGCCGGTGGAGGTCTCTGTCGTCGCCCGGCTCGGCATCCCCGGCATGACACTGCCGCGGCTCGCCACCGAGCTACGGCAGGCAATCAGCACAGTCACCGGGCCCAGAGTGATCTACCTGACGATCAACGACGTGATCACCGGCGACCCTCTGCCTGAACCTGGGTGTTCGACGAACCTGAATCGAGAGGTACCACGATGAACGCGACGGCCCTTGGCTTGCTCACCGGGCTCATCCTCGGCCTGGCCAGCGTCATGGGTGGCTTCAACGGCTTCCTGCTCGTCCTGGTACTCGGGGCGGTCGGGCTGGTCGTCGGCCGGGTTCTCGACGGGAAGGTCGACCTCGGCCAGATCATCAGTGGCAGGGGCCGTGATCGATAACCCGGGGTCGATGACCGTCGCCACCGACCCGCAGCCCCTGGCGGGTCCCGCACCGGCAGCCGGTCCTGATACCGAGCCGGGCGAGCGAGGGCGGCTGCGGATCGACCCCTCGGTAGTGCGAAAGATCGCCGAGCACCTCGCCGACCTGGCCCCAGAGACCCTGCCCGCTCCGCGCACCGTGGCCGGGGTGGGCGTCGGCAGCACCGGGGCCACTGCGAAGGTCAGCCTCGCCGGCCAGCGGGTGGACCTGTACCTGGAACTCGCACTGCGCTACCCGGGCCCGGTACACAGTGCCGTTGATCGGCTGCGCAACCGGATCAACGAGGAGATCCAGCGGATCACCGGCTATCAGGTCGGCTCGGTCTCGGTGACCGTCACCGCCCTGCTGCCTGAACCCAGTGTCCGCGTCCAGTAACCCATCCGGTAAACCCAGTTCAGAAATCCCGGTTCAGGCTGGAGGGAGCACTCGATGAGGATCGTGTTGCGCGTGCTGTCCCCGCTGCTCGGCCTCGCGGTGGCCGCGCTCGGCGTCGTCATCGCCCTCGAGGTCATCTGGGCCTGGGTGCGCCCCGCGGCCGCTCCGCTGGTGTTGCCCTGGCCGAGCTGGCAGGCGAGCCTGCAGGAGTGGACCTGGCCCGCCGCGCCGGTCCGGCTCATCGCCGCCGGGTTGGTCATCGCCGGGTTGGCGCTGCTCCTGCTCGCGGTGAGCTCCGGTCGCCGCGAGGTGTGGCTGATCAACCCGGCACCGGAGATCGCCATCTACACCTCCCCGCAGTCGTTGGCCCGGCTGGTCGGCCACCGGGTACGGGAGCTCGACCACGTCGCTTCCGCGTCGGTCACCGCCACCCCCCGCAAGGTCTCGGTCCGGGCGGCCAGCCGGCAACCCACCGAGGCGGCCAGGACGCACATCGCAGAGGCGGTGCGCGCCCTGCTGGCCGAGGTGCCGCTGGCCCAGAGCCCGCAGGTGTCGGTGAAGGTGACCGCCAGCAGCGGTCCGGCGTGAGGCCCGCCATGAGCAAGACCGCCGCAACCAAGCCCGCCGCGACCCGCAAGGCCAGTGCGCCCGCCGCCGGCCTCCAGCGCTTCCTGATCGCGATCATCGGGGTGCTGAGCCTGGCCGCCGGCATTGCCGCGCTGATCATCGGCTCCGGCCTGCTGGGCGCCGAGCGCGCTGCCGAGCCGGTACTCGGCCTCACGGCGGTGGACGCCGTGCAGGGCCACCGGGTTCTCGCCGGTGGTATCGCCATCGGCGGCGGGCTGGTGCTGCTGCTGCTCGGGCTGTTCTGGGCCGGCCGGGACCTCAGCCCCGAGACCCGCCCCGCCCTGGTGCTCGATCCCAACCCGGAGCGCCGCCTGGAGATCAGCGCCGCGGCGATGACGGACGCCTTGAGCGCGGATGCCGCGACCATCGACGGCGTCAGCCAGGCTCGGGCCCGCATGGTCGGGACCATGGCCGCGCCGGTGGTGCGCCTCCAGCTGTGGTTGCGGGACGGCACTGACGTCCGCAACGTCTACTACGAGCTCGACACCCGGGTGCTGGCCCGGGCCCGCGACAGCCTCGGGGTGAGCTCCCTGCCGGCCGCCATCCGCATCGAGCTCGACGCCGCCGCCCCGATCCGGGTCAGGTGAGCCGGATGGCGATCTGTCACGGCCGCCTGAATCCCGGCTGCGACTCCAGGCACGAACACCACATTCAAGATTAGCATCCGATAACCGATGCCGCGAATGGATCGGCAGCCACCTGAAACCGACGTAAGCACGAAATTAAACCCGAAAACTCATGAGGATACCAGCTCTGCCCCGCCACTCGCAGATCCAGATGCCAAATTGCCGTCCAAAATAGGAACCTACGCATAAACCACGGCAGGAGATTCACCTCCAAATTGCACAACGGCCGCTCCAGCTCTCGTAAATACCCCTCGCAGAAGCGGGCGCCACGTTCAGCGTCGAGGGTCCACGACCTGTCACCATTGTTAACCATGTACGAGGGTGGCAAGTTGTCGCCATCGCTAAACCAGACAATTGCCGCCGCCAAATCGTAAGCTCGCGCTTCCCATGCCGCTAAATCAAAATCGAGAACGCCGGACACCCTGGAAGCTGACACCAAGATGTTTTGCGCTCCGAAATCACCGTGGATCACCATGCAGGGCACTTCAGCATAAATTGCGTCGCTCAGCACTTCTTGCGCCGAACGGTCCTCCTCGCGAAGAAATTCCACGCTTTGATGAGCGAGCTTCTCGGGGCGAGTTCCAACGGGAAGGGCGATCACGTTCTGCCACAGTGCGCTCAGTCCGCCCGGGCACATCACAGCCCAGTCAAGTCGTGCAACTGTGCCATATTCGTTTCGTTGCCGTGGCTCAGGAACATACGTCTGTGCCGCGTTATGATATGCGGCCAGAGTTCGACCAGCCTCCCTGAGCAGATGTGGAGATCCACGCCCAAATCCGCTGCCCGACAAAAACGGAAAGAGCGCGTAATGCCGCCCGTTGTTGGATACTATAGTATCGTTAGACGCGGACAGGCACGGCTTTGCGATCATAGCTGTATGTATCGTCGAGGGGAGGTAATCGAGGAGATCGTGCTCATATTTAATAGTGCGAACAGAATTGTTTAGATCGTATCTTCGGAGCACATACTTTCGAGCGCTCACGTCTACGCAGTAGTTGCGATTATAGCGCCCTCCTTCCATCAGTCCAATCGATTTAAGCGAAGACGAGAACGTCGGGGAGAACTTCTCCAACACCGAATGGACAACTTCAACTTCTCCAGTGTCGAGAGGCCCGCTACGCCCAGGATGGTTAGCCGACATTGTTACGCCCAATCTGTTTCTAACGGTGGCGTTGCCCACTGTGCGGATACCGGACAGGTCCTCGATTCACGGGAATAAGAATTCCCCTTTCGGTGTCTGTCATCTGGGGTGGCAGCTTCTCTGGGAGAGTCTAGGTGGCGATCACCAGATTGTCCTGCATCTGTCGTTCGAGGCAGCCTGCTGGTCACTGCTCGGAAAACGATCACATTGTGGATAGAACCGACCAGAACTCACCGACATGACATAGCTGGACCTCAGTACCAACAGATGAGCACGGCGGCACTGCTGGCCGCGGCCGGGCTCGTCACCACCGGCGCCGTGATGGTCGACGGTGGTGGGCAGCCCGACGGCCGCCGGGTTGGGTTGGGGCCTCCATGGTGCTGCTCTGCGAGGCCCGGGTTCACGCTGCTGGCGGTGCCCGTCCTGCCTCGCCCCGGCGCGTGGGCGTTGTCCGTGCACACCACCACAACCCGACCCCCTTCCCCCGACATGGAGACATATCGGGGTGAAAGAGGGGGTGCAGACCCCGATATGTCTCCATGTCGGGGAAGGGGCAATAGCGTGAGGACATGGGATTGGGTACTGGGTTCACCGTGCTGGCGATTCGGCATCCGATCGCGCTGGCACCGATGGGTGGGTCCGCTGGTGGGGCGCTGGCCGCGGCGGTGTCCAACGGCGGCGCTCTGGGCCTCGTCGGCGGCGAGCGGAGCGATCACGACTTGGCTTGATCGTGAACTGGCCTGGTCACCGGCAGACCAACCGGCCGTGGGGCGTCGGGTTCCTGCCGTGGGCGGTGCGCCCGGAGACCATTGCCCGGGCGTTGGACCATGGACCGGCTGCGGTGATGCTGTCCTTCGGCGACCCCAGCCCGCTGGCTTCGTTGATCCGCGATGCCGGGGTGCTGCTGATCGTGCAAGTCACCGATCTTGAGGAGGCTCAACGTGCGCTTGATGCCGGTGCTGACGTGATCGTCGCCCAGGGCACCGAGGCCGGCGGGCATGGCGGTCGCCGGGCCACCCTGCCGCTGGTTCCTGCCGTCGTCGACCTCGTCGCGCCGGTCCCGGTGCTGGCTGCCCAGGGTGATGACACCGAGCGCAGCCGAGTGCTCGACATCGCCCGTGACGGGGCCTGGCCGGATCGCTACACCGGCCGCGCCCTGCGCAACGCGTACCTCGAGCGGTGGCGCGATCGCGAGGACGAGCTGCGCCGCGATGCCGCCGCCCAGCAGACCTTTCGCGAGGCGGCAGCGCGGGAAGACCTGGACGTCCTGCCGGTGTGGGCCGGCGAAGGCGTCGGCCTCGTCACTGAGTTGCACTCGGCAACCGAGCTCGTCACTACCCTCGCAGCCGACGCCGAACACGCCATCACCCGCGCCTACCTGGCCCGAATCCGGGAGCACACCATGAACTCTCCGAACTCTCCCGGCGCGGTCCGCGCGTTTTCCGTCCTCAACGGGCTGACCCTTCTCGGCGTGCTCCTGCAGGCCGTCTGGGCCGGCGAGTTCATCGATCGCACCGACCGTGCGGCCTGGGTCACAGTGCACGAGATCGGTGCCTTCGTCGTCGTCGTGCTCGCCCTGGTCACTGCCGTGGTGGCCGCAGCCACGCTGCGCCGGGCCAGCTCGGCGCTGGCGCTCGGCGCCCTGGCCCAGCTCGTGCTGATCGTCGTGCAGACCGGCCTGGGCGAGGCGATCACCGTGGGCGGGGTGGACGGGCTCATCGTCGCCCACGTGCCGATCGCGATGCTCATCTTCGGTCTCGGCATCTACCTCTCCATCGCCGGTGCGCAACTACGCCGCCGCACCTGACCCCGAGCCGCCGCGCCCGACCCCGACATGGAGACATATCGGCGTGAGAGAGGGGGCGCCGACCCCGATATGTCTCCATGTCGGGGTGAGAGAGGGCGCTAGGTGAGGCGGTGGCACAGCCACGCTAGGGCGAGGGGGTAGCGGTAGTCGATCCCGCTGTGACCGGCGTCGAAGAGCTCGAAGGATATCCGCTCCTCCGGCAGCCCGATCGCGCGCAACTGATCGTGGAACGCCTGGGCGCCCAGGTCGAGATACCACTCGTCACGAATGCCAGCATCCAGCCACACCGCGCGCAGCGAGCGCAGCGCCTCGGTGTATCGCGGCACCATCCGCACCGGGTCCCAGTCCAGCCAGCGCTGCCAGATCTCGGGGCGCAGCACCCCGGTATGCGGGTCGAACGGTAGCTCGGGGGTACCGTCCTCGCGGGCGGAGAAACACGCGGAGATCCCCAACATCATCAGTAGGCTCTGGTCGGCGGGCTTGGTGAAGGGTGCGCGGGACTGGAAATCCGACCACCAGGCGCTGATATCGCCGTCATAGTCCCGCAGATGCCGGACCGACTGGCCGAACTCGCCGATGTAGCACAGTTCGTAGAGCGCATCGCCGGCGTGGCTGGCCAGCGCGCCGAACAGGTCGGGCCGCAGCATCGGTGTGATCATGGCGCCGAACCCACCGGAGGACTTGCCGCTGATCGCCCGGTGCTCCGGGGCGGGCAGCGTCCGGTAGCGGGCATCGACGAACGGGACGACCTCCTGGCACAGGTAACTGTGGTAGCGCCCGGTGCCCGGCGAGTCCACGAACTGGCTGCCGCCGTACGCCGTCCAGGCGTCGACGTAGACGACGACCGCGGGTGGGACGTCGCCGCCGGCGAACACGGCGTCGGCGGTCTCCGGGAACGGCTGGCGGTACGGGCTGCGGTTGTGCCACATGGTCAGGTGCCCGGTGTAGCCCTGGATGACGTACACGCTGGGGTAGCGCTGCTGCGAGCCGTCGTAGCCGGGTGGGACGTAGACCCACAACGGGCGGCTTGGTGGATCTCCCAGCGGGTTGTCCCGGAGCAGCTCGCTGTCGATCACGTGCTCGTAGAGCCGGCCAGCCAGTTCCGCGGACCAGGGCAGCATGCCGCTGCACCCTACGTGCTGAATGGGCCCCTGGACAGCCACTTCCCGGCGGAACCTCCTCGCAGCTGAGGTGGCAGGAAATGGTTGCAAGTCGGCACTTCTGCCACTCCCCTTGCCCCGTCTCCGGTCGCAGACTCGTGTTATCCCCTGTTCGACACCACCCGCAGAGGAGCGCGCCACCGTGACCGCCCCGACACCCAGCATGCTCCGCCGCCTGGTCCAGCGGCTGCGCCAGGGCCTCGGCGATCTGCACGAGATCGAGGAGCGCCGGGCCCTGCTCGACCGTCCGTGGGAGGAGGATTTTCTGCACTGGGCTCGGGACGAGCACGGATGGCAGCTGCACGGACGGTTCGTCCCACCACCCAGGCGACGTACCAGCAGCGTCACCAGCCGGGGCTGGTGCCCGGGGCTGTCCTGCCCCGGTCGGTAGTCGCGCGCCTGTGGTAGAGGTGGTCCATGGACTACGTTCGTCTTGGTAGTACCGGTCTCCAGGTCTCGCGGGTCTGCCTGGTGCATGAGTTATGGCGAACCCGGCCGGGGCTCGCACCCCTGGTCGCTCGGGAGGGAGGCGGCCGAGCCGTTCTTCCGCCAGGCGCTGGACGCGGGCATCAACTTCTTCGACACGGCCAACGTCTACTCGGCCGGTAGCAGCGAGGAGATCACCGGCCGGACTCTGCTATCGATGGTCCCCCGGGACGAGGTCGTCATCGCGACCAAGATCAACGGGCCCATGCGGCCCGGGCCCAACGGGCGGGGCCTGTCCCGCAAGGCCATCCTCGCCGAGATCGACAACAGCCTCTCCCGCCTCGGCACGGACTACGTCGATCTCTACCAGATCCACCGCTGGGACTACGACACGCCGATCGAGGAAACCCTCGAAGCACTCCACGACATCGTCAAGGCCGGTAAGGCCCGCTACCTCGGCGCGTCGTCCATGCATTCCTGGCAGTTCGCCCAGGCGCTCTACACCGCCGACCTGAACGGCTGGACCCGCTTTGTGAGCATGCAGAACCACTACAACCTGCTGTACCGCGAGGAGGAGCGCGAGATGCTCCCGCTCTGCGTCGACCAGGGCATCGGGGTCATTCCGTGGAGCCCGCTGGCACGTG
Source organism: Pseudonocardiaceae bacterium (assembly GCA_036501085.1). Classification (GTDB taxonomy): domain Bacteria; phylum Actinomycetota; class Actinomycetes; order Mycobacteriales; family Pseudonocardiaceae. The sequence continues at coordinate 36,119 of DASYAZ010000062.1, forward strand.
GCCGGCTGACCCGCCCGTGGGCGGAGCGGACCACGCGCTCGGAGGCCGACGAGTTCGGTCGCTCCCTCTACCGCGAGCAGGACCGCCCCATCGTCGAGGGGGTACTCGCCGTGGCCGCCAAGCGGGGGGTGGCACCGGCCCAGGTCGCGCTCGCCTGGCTGCTGAGTAAACCCGGGGTTGACGCGCCTATCGTGGGAGCGACCAAGAGCCACCTCCCGGACGCCGTCGCCGCCGTCGACCTTTACCTCGACGACTCGGAAATCGAGTCGCTGGAGAAGAACTACCAGCCCCGCGCGGTGGTCGGTTTCAGCTGAAGGGCGAAAGCACGGGCACCAGCTGGGTTTGGCGAGGCTGATCTTGATCGTCGAAAGTGAGCTGTGACCGTGCAGTTCTGCACGGCGATCCCTCAGTTTCAGCGATCTTGGCCCAGGGCGTTCGCGCAACCGCAGGCACCCCTGACAATCCCGGGGTGCCTGCGGGGGCGGGATCAGGGTTCGGTCCGGGGCAACCCTCATGTGCGTGGCAGCGGGGTTCGGCATCGTATGAGTTGCAGGTGACACCAGCTGGGCGCAGCGCCGGGACGCCCAGCTGGAACACCGCAGGCCCCAGAAGCCCGGCCCTCAACTCCAGGCCGGGCGGGCTCCGAGCGCACCCAGCGGCCGTCACCCCGATCCGCCTGACCGCGTTGTCCTTGATACGGCCTACGGCACAACCGTGGGCGGTGAAGGTCGACGAAGGGACGATTGCGATGCGGCGTGCGCTCGCTCTCCCGGCCGCAGCCCTGGCAGGTGCGCTGGCATTGAGCGGCTGCGCGGGCAACGCAGCCGGCTCGGGTACCCCCGCCACCCCTGGCGGCCTGCGCACCGGCACCGGAGTCACGCCTACCGAGATCGCCCTCGGCGCGCTGACCGAGTACGCCGGTCCATTCGCCGATGCCAGCGTCGGGCTGGTCCACGGCCAGCAGATCTGGATCAACGAGACCAACGCCGCAGGCGGGATCTGCGGGCGCAAGATCAAGCTGGAGGTCCGTGACCACCGGGACGACACCGGCACCGCCACAGCCCAGTACGCCGCGCTGGAATCGCGCGTGCTGGGTTTCCTGCAGATCATGGGGTCCACAGTCACCACGGCCCTGAGCAAGAGCATGGTGGACAACGAGACCACCGCCATCTCGCTGTCGAGGTCATCCGACCTGCTGACCAACCCCTATGTGATCATCCCGGCCAGCACCTACGACATCGAGATGATCAACGGGCTGTCCTCCTTGATGGGACAGGGCAAGATCCACGATGGCGACGCCGTCGGTGTCATCTGGTTCGACGGGGAGTACGGAGCCAGCAGCCTGCGCGGCGTCCGGTACTTCGCCAAGCTGCACCACCTGACGCTGCGCGAGGTCAAGATCTCCGCCACTGACGCGAACCTGCGTGATGCGGTGACCGGCTTCGCCGGCGCGCCCCGGGTGCGGGCGATCGCGCTGAGCACCACCCCGCAGCAAACGGCCTCGGCCGCCATAGTCAACCAGCAGCTGAAGCTCAACGTGCCGCTGATCGGCAGCAGCACAGCGTTCACTCCGGCGCTGCTGGCCGGCCCGTCGGCCCGCGCCCTGGGCAA
>DASYAZ010000063.1:0-15943 GCA_036501085.1 Pseudonocardiaceae bacterium
CCACTCACGACCTACGCGGTTGCGAAGCAACCCAGCGTAGAACTTGGGCGCACACCGGAGAAGTGGCGCTGCCAGATCCGGTAGTAGAGGATCTCCTCGTCGCTGCGCAGCGCCCAGCTGTCGGGCGGCCGGGTCAGCGCATCGTCGAGATCGCCGGCGTTGGCGGCGTTGCTTGCGGCGAGCGAAGCGAGTACCTCGCCGGCGCCCGAGCCGTCCCCGAACTGCTCCTTGCCTCGCCAGAGCAGCTCCTCGGGCAACCAGTCGGTGAAGGCCTCCCGCAGCAGCGCCTTCTCTGGACGCCCACCGGTGGTCTTCTTCCACGCCGGAGGCAAGGTCAGCGCGGTGCGCACCACGGTGGTGTCCAGGAACGGCTCGCGGGCCTCCAGCCCGAAGTACATCGTCGTCCGGTCACAGCGCTGCAGGTTCAGGTGGTGCAGCTGCTCCAGGCTGCGTACCAGCTCGGCGTGCAGGGCGTTCGGATCGGCGAACTCCGGGCTGTGCACGTAGCTGTAACCGCCGTAGAGCTCGTCTGCACCCTCACCGGTGAGCACCACCTTGACCTTCTTGGCGGCCTCACGAGCCAGTAGCAGGTTGGGCACCGCGCTGCGCACCAGGGCCGGGTCGTAGTGCTCGATCACCTCGACCGCGTTGTCCAGCTCGTCGCCGATGTCCTCGGCGGTGGCGACGATCTCGTGGTGGTCGCTGCCGACGTACTCGGCGACGCGCCGGGCGGCGAGCAGGTCGCTGCTGTCCTTGGTGCCCACTGCGAAGGTGGGCAGAACGTCACCCCGGCGGCGGGCGTGCTCGGCGGCGATCGCGGCGACGATCGCCGAGTCCAGCCCGCCGGAGAGGAACACCCCGACCCCGACGTCGCTCATCATCCGCCGCTGAACGGAGAGCACGATGGAGTCTCTGACCTTCTCCAGGGCCCCGCTGTCCCAGGCCGGGTGCTGCGCTCGCCGAGCCGGCCGGACGCCCACCGGGACCGAGTCGGCATAGCGCACGATGCCGGTGGCCGGGGTCCACAGGCAGCCGGGTGGGAAGGAAGCCACCAGGGGACGATCCTCAGGGTCGAAGGACCGCAACTCGCTGGCGAATACCGTGCGTTCAGCCTGCTCGATCCAGTACAGCGGCTTGACCCCCATCGGGTCCCGCGCGACCAGCCCGTCGCCGTTGTCGGTCACCATCGCCAGCGCGAACATGCCGCTGAGCTCGGCCACCGAGGCCGGACCGTCCCGCATCACGACGTGCAGCGCAGCCTCGGTGTCCGATCGGGTCTGCAGCAAACCCGGAGGCAGCTTGGCACTGAGATCCTCGTGGTTGTAGATCTCGCCGTTGCCGATGATCCAGGCTGTGCCATCCGGGCTGGCCAGCGGTTGCCTGCCCCGGCTGATGTCCACGATGGACAGCCGCTGATGTCCCAACCAGGCCGATTCGAGGGAGAGTATCCCGGTATCATCCGGTCCACGGTGCTGGAGCCGGTTGAGCATCCGCTCACATTTGTCGGTGTCAACCGCACCGAAGGCCGCGACGATCCCGCACATTATGGTCTCACCTACCTGACATTCCATTGAACGTCACCAGCTCGCGAGCATTCCAGCAATGGAGAGCGACCTCACTTTACGCAGTTTTCATCCGGCGCCCAGGGCTTGAGCCTGACGCTACGTGAGGAATTAGCGTCCGTTTCGCTACCGCAAACCGGCGGGGCATGCGGAGAGATCACAGGACGACAAGGACGATATGGGTGAGATCGGCGGGCCGACCTGGAAGGTGGGTCAGCTTGCCCGGCTGACCGGGCCGTGCGGACGCTGCACCACTACGACCAGATCGGGTTTTGTTGCGCCCGTCGGCGCGGACGCCTTCTGAGCACCGGCTCTACGACGAGCAGGACGTGGGCCGGCTTTACCGGATCGTCGCGCTGCGTGAGTTGGGGCTGCCTCTGGACGTGGTCGGTGCGCTACTCAGCGGCAAGCCGGATCTGGCGGCTTTGCTGCGGGATCACCTGGCACACGTCGACCGCCAACTGGCGGCGGTCCAGGCCCTGCGACAACGGCTGGCGACCATGGTCGCCCGGGTCCAGCTGGCGGGACCACCGTCCTCGACAGATCTCTTCACGTTGATGGAAGAGGTGAAGGCAATGGACAAGATCATGAAACGCTACTTCACGGAGGAGCAACTGGCTGCGCTGACTCGGCGGTGGGAGCAGCACGGCGAGCAAGCCACCACCAGCGTGCAGGCCGAATGGCCACAGCTCATCGCCAAGGTGCAGGCCGAGTTGGACGCCGGCACGGACCCCGGCGCACCGCAGGCGCTGGCCCGCCGCTGGATGGAGTTGCTGGAGTTCTATCACGGCGGCGACCCAGGACTCCGGGACTCGATATATCGCATGCGGGCCGAGAACAGCAAGATGATCGAGGAAGGCGGTGGGCCCACATCGGCACAGATCGACTACATCCGCCGGGCCAACGCGGCGGCATCACGGGTGGACTGACCCGGACCGAACTGACCCGGACCCGATGGACGGACGAGCCGGTGGCCGTTAAAACCCGGGCAGCGGCTCGTCGGTCCACAGACGGCCCAGTTGGGTTGAGTAGTCGGCGATGTCGTAGGTGGAGCAGCCGGCTCCGCCGTAGCCGACGTAGTTGCCGCTTGCGTCCCGGCGCCCCCCGGCCATCACGGTCTGCAGCCCATGGTGAGCGATCATGCTGCGGATTCCGGCGGTGATATTGGCCACCGGGTCGGTGATCGAGCGATTCGCCAGGCTGGGCAGCACGCAGGCCCGGAAGGTGCTGGGAATGGTCTGCATCAGACCCTGGGACGGGTTGCCCGCCGCAGCGTTGCTGTCCCACCTGTTGATGGCGTCGGGGTTCCCACCGGATTCATGCATGATGATCGTCTTGACCCCGGTGGCGAGCGCCTGGGGCAATCCCAGCAGCCCGAGCGCTTTGGCGATCCAACCGTCCAGGCTGTGGTTGTTGCCGGCCTGGTACGGGCGTCCGAGCCGGTTCTGCACCGCCTGCTGGTACGCAGCCGCCCGTTCCGCTCGCTCGACGGCACGGCGCATGGCGGGCAGCTCGGTGGCGACGTCCCGGCTGTCGCCGAGCTGGAAGACCTCCGGCTCCAGGGACGGACCGGTCATCGCGGCTGGCGCCACCTCCGCCGCCAGCTCCGACCCGTCGGCCAGTGCGGTCGGGACCGAGTGGGTCTGAATCGAGTGACCGGCAACGGCCATCGCACCGGCGGCGACGGCCGCCGTCACGGCCCGGCCGCGCAGCGCCGGCCCCGGCCGGGGCATGCGATGCGCACCGCCGCGGTGACCAGAACCTCTGTTGGGGCCCGAGTTGGGGCCCGAGTTGGGGCCCGAGTTCAGGACATGGTCGACCGGTACCGGTGTCCGAACCGGAGCGGAGAGGGGCGCGTGTGCGGGGACGAGCCCGGGATGCTGACGACCGCGGGGGGAGCGGTGACGCGCCAACTGTGGATCCCTTCCGCACCGGGACCTGTACGGGAGCCGGAACGCGTAGCCGCACCGGGTTCGGACGGAACCGGGAACGACACCTGCTCGCCATCAGATCGTGATCTGCGACCGACGGAAGGTAACGGTAAGGCCACGACCGGAGCAAACCCGGTAAACGCGCAGACGTGTCGGATGCGCCCGGTGTGTGAACCGGCGCGACGAGCGGTCAGAGACTGACCGGCTGGACGGTCGTGGCCGCGAGCTCCATGTCGGTGAGCGGTGGTGTCACGGAACAGATCGGAGTAGCACCCGACAGCGTTACTGGACCGGTTGCCGGGTGGCTTGATGGGCCGATCGGACGACCCTGGCGCGGCGGGACACCAGCACTGCCCACAGCACCAGCGGGATCTGCAGGGGCAACCGCCCGTAGGCCAGCGCCCGCATCCAGGCCGGTCGGTCCGACCAGTCGAGCGCCATCTTCACGTTGGCCGGGAACACCGCAACGAACAGCACCGCGGCCAGCAGCCCACCGAGCCGCCGGGTGCGGGGGTAGGCGACCAGCGCTGCGATCACCAGCTCGGCCGCCCCGGAGAGATGGGTCCAGGTGCGGGCGGCGCCGGGTAACTGGTCGGGGACGATCGCGTCGAGCTGCTCGGGCACAGCGAAGTGCAGCACCCCGGTACTGGTGAGCAGGGCCACCAGCCCAGCGGCCGCCGTCGCCCGAGGTGCGCGCATGAATCAGATCATCGCACGCTGGACCCGCGGGCTGCTGTCGTGAACTCGACGCGGCGGACGTCGGCGCGGGCGACAACATCGTTGACGTCGAGCTCATGGACAGGGGTACCGGGGGCACGGTGGGAGGTTACGACGCGCAGCTGCCGGTGGAGACCTCGGTTTTCCGGTTGGGGGCGGAGGCGATGGCATCGGCGATCTCGTCATCGGTGAGCACGAAGCCGGTCTCGTCGTTGTCCACCGCCGCCCCGAACACCAGGCCGAGTACCTGGCCGGAGCTGTCGAGCAACGGGCCACCCGAGTTCCCGCTGCGCACCACGGCTCGCACGGTGTATACGTTGCGGACCACGGTAGACGCGTTGTAGATATCCGGACCGCGCAGGTGGATCCGGTCCCGCACCCGGGCCGCCGAGGCGGTGTACGGCCCATCCAGCGGGTAGCCGAGCACCAACCCGCTCATCCCGGAGGTCGCCGGCTGGGGGGCCAGGTGCAGCACCGGCGCGATCAGTCCGGGCACCTTGAGGATCGCCACATCGGTCTCCGGGTCGTAGCTGACCACCTCGGCGTCGTAGGTGCGGCCCCCGCTCTCCACCTGCACCCGATCCGTGCCGGCGACGACGTGCGCATTGGTGATCACCCGCTCGGCGGCCACCACGAACGCGGTACCCTCCAGCGCCCGGGAGCAGGACCGCGCCCGGCCGCGAACCTTGAGCACGCTGTAACGCGCTTGGCGTACCACCGGGCTGTTGAGCACCGCCGGATCAGCCGGACCGACATCGGTGATCGGTGTCGGAGAGAACGGCGCGAGCACATCGGGGAACCCGGAGACGTCGAGCAGCCTGGTCAGCTCGGTGGGGAGATCGCGCAGGTCCTTGGGCATCAACGGATCGACGATCCGCAGTACCGATGAGTCCCGTACGGCGCTGGTCAGCCCGCTGTAGGCGGATGAGTTCGTCAGCGGCAGGGCGATCAGCCAGGCGACCACCAGTGCCGCCATGCCCTGCACCACAGCGCCGAAGAAGCCGTCCACCCGGCGCAGCGCCTCGGTGTCGATCCGGCGCTGCACCGCCCGGCCGAGCAACACACCCAGCGTCTCGCCCAGCGCAATCAGCACGATCACGATCGACACACCGATCGCGACCCGGACCTCCGGACTGTGGTAGTTGGTGATCAGAGACGGTGCGATGCGCACCCCGATCACGGCGCCGGCCAGCACACCGATGAACGACGCCGCGGCGGCCACCGTTCCCTGCCGGAAACCCGAGGTCGCAGCCAGCACCGCCAGCATCAAGACCAGCACGTCAACCCAGTTCACCGGATCACCTCGGTCCGCTCGGCCAGCCGCCACGCAGCTTCCAGGTCGTACTCAGCTGCCGGCTCCCAAGGCCGTGCCCAGCCGCCCATCGTGAGCAGCGCAGCCAGCAGCCCGCCGGTAAACCCCCAGACGAGCATTCCAGGTAGCACGAAAGCGGGGCACAGGTACCCGCTGGGTCCGCGCACGATCAGCCGCGTCGCCGGATCTGCGAGCACCCGCAGCAGCACTCGGGCCACCGCGACGGTCTCCCGGTAGTCCACCGGCGTCACCGGTCCGGGCCGCTCCCAATGGCCCAGCACTGGCGTGACGAGAAAATCCGACGGCGGCAGGTACAGCTGCGGTAGCACGGCAACGGGTCGCACGTCGGCGGCCCGCACGCCGACCTCCTCAGCGGCCTCCCGCAGCGCCGCCGCCACCGGACTCTCATCGGCGTCCTCCACGGCTCCGCCGGGGAAGCAGACCTGTCCGGGATGTGCAGGCAACTGGCGGGAGCGCAGCTGCAACAGCACATCCGGCTCACCGGTCCGCACGTCCTCGGCGAAGAGCACCAGTACCGCTGCCGGCCGGCCCCCCGGTGGCGGCACCGCGATCTGGCCGAGATCGGCTGGGGTGGCCTGCACGGTGTTGTGTACCAGCGTCGTCATCCAGCCCGGCACCGAATCGGGGTCCACCAGCGGCCCGGAGACGAACGGTTCGGTCATCCGATCAGCCGACCGCTCCGGTGCCGAGGTAGCGCGCAACGACTGCGCGCACCTGCTCTGGGGTGCGCAGCACCTCGGGCGGGTTGACCTGGTTGATCCGGCCGTCGGCGGAGACCACATAGCTCAGCGGCAGCACCGGCGGGGCGCTGAGCGCGGCACGCAGCTTCCCCTCGGGATCGCTGACAGAGGGGTAGTGCACGTTGAGCGTGGCGAGCAGGTCAAGTGCCCCTTCGGGTATCCGCTGCGCCTCGACGCCAAGCACCCGCACCGCGCCGGGCTCGGCGGCGTAGGCCGCCAGCGCGGGCAGCTCCTGGGTGCAGGGTTGGCACAGCGGCCCCCACAGGTTGAGTAACGCCGGACGCCCAGCCAACGCCGCTCCCATGTCGACGGTTCCCGGCTGGCCGAGACAGGGCAACACCAACCCGGACAGCGGGCCACGGGCCGGCGGGTGCTCGGAAGGGGCGGCCGGGCAGGGCTGGAGCGCCGCCCGAGCCCGCAGCTGCTCGATGGTGGCTGCCGGAGCGGGCAACGGAGCCGCCTGACCCTGCTGCGCGGCCCCACTGGCCGCCGGGGTGGCGGCGGGGAAGGACGGCGGGTTCTCCCGCGGCCACAGGGCCACCAGGAGCGCGAGGGCCAGCACCACCATCACCAGGCCCCAGCGCAGCGCCTGCTTCACAACCGAGCCGTCCGACCGACTACGGCCGCGGGATCACCGGATGGTTCGACGGCGAGATCGATCGGGAGGCCGGCCATCGCCAGCAGGTGCGGCGCCTCCGGCCCGCGCAGCAAGGCGGCGGCGACCGTGGGCTCCACCGGACCGAGCCCGTAGGACGGGCAGTCCCCGGCGAGTGGGCACACCCCGCAGGCCGGGCGGCGCGCATGGCAGACCCGGCGTCCGTGGAAGATCACCCGGTGGGACAGCATCGTCCAGTCCCGTTTCGGAATGAGCTCACCGATCGCCTGCTCGACCTTCACCGGATCCTCGTGCTCGGTCCACCCCCACCGGCGCACCAGCCGCCCGAAGTGGGTGTCCACCGTGATACCCGGCACGCCGAAGGCGTTACCGAGGATCACGTTGGCGGTCTTGCGGCCGATTCCCGGCAGGCTGACCAGGTCCGGCAGCGTGCCCGGCACCTGGCCCTCGAACCGCTGGACCAGTGCCGCACCGAGTCCGATCAGCGCAGTCGCCTTGTTCCGGTAAAAGCCGGTCGGCCGGATCAGTTCCTCCAGCTCGCCCCGATCGGCAGCCGCGAGATCCGCGGCAGCCGGATACCGGGCGAACAGCGCGGGCGTGGTGTCGTTGACCCGCTTGTCGGTGCACTGCGCGGAGAGGATGGTGGCGACCGCCAGCTGGAGAGGTGTCTGGAAGTCCAGCTCGCAGTGGGCATCCGGGTAGGCCGCGACCAGTACCCGGTACATGCGGCGGGCGCGCCGGACAAGGGCAAGCTGGCTCTCCCCAGCGAAGGATCGGCGCGGTCGAGCTGGCACGCCCTCAGCCTACGGAGGTGCCGCCAGGCCCGATCGACGGGCTGGGCGGCGCGACACGCCCGAGGCCGCCGACACACAGACCCCCGCGCGCACACCGCCGGGGTGATGGGGGATGATCCGTCGCACCATGACCGCTTGGTTCGTTGTCGCCATCCCGGTGCTGATCATGTTTTTTGCCCTGGCGATGGAACGGCTGGAAAATCGTCTACGCCACCTCGCCGTGCAGGAGAACCTCGCGGTGCAGGGGGATGAGGTCGAGGAGTTTCTCCAGAAAGCCCGCCCCGATGAGGTGCGAGTGCTGTTCCGCAGTGGTATCGGCCGCGCGCTGGATCTGTTCCGGATGCGCAGGTTACGTCGTTCCGCCTTGGTCCAGTCACGTCGCGTCAGTCAACGGTCTTAGACTCCTAACCGTGTGATCGGCGGCACTCTCAGGTCTCCTGGTGGTGCAGCCGGTTCCGAACCGGGCGGCTGGAGGAACGCGGTGAACGATGCCCTGATCAAGGCTGGCATCTTTCAGGGTGTCGACCCCTCTGCCGTGCAGGCACTGGAGTCCACCCTGCAGCCGGTCAACTTCCCCCGCGCGCATGTCATCTTCGCCGAGGGTGAGCTGGGAGATCGGCTCTACATCGTGCTGTCGGGCAAGGTCAAGATCGGGCGTCGCTCGCCGGACGGCCGGGAGAACCTGCTCGCCGTGTTCGGCCCGTCGGACATGTTCGGCGAGCTGTCGATCTTCGATCCGGGCCCGCGAACCTCGACCGCCACCACCGTGACCGAGGTCAGCGCCGTCAGCATGGACCGTCCCGCACTGCGCGAGTGGATCGCTAAACGGCCGGAGATCGCGGAGCAGCTGCTGCGGGTGGTCGCGCGGCGGTTGCGCCGGACCAACAACATGCTCGCCGATCTGATCTTCACCGATGTGCCCGGGCGGGTCGCCAAGGCGCTGCTGCAGCTCGCGCATGATTTCGGCACCCACGAGGGCGGCATGCTGCGGGTGACTCACGACCTCACCCAGGAGGAGATAGCGCAGCTCGTGGGAGCCTCCCGGGAGACGGTGAACAAGGCGCTCGCCGATTTCGCCCACCGTGGCTGGCTGCGCCTGGAGGGCAAGAGCGTGCTCATCCTCGAACCCCAGCGCCTGATCCGCCGCGCCCGCTAGAGAGCAACCTGCCGGGGTCCCCAAACGATCAAGATCGTGCCGCTCTCAGCGCGCCGAGTTTCACTCCACGGCTGCGGCAATCGAGGTGGGCAGCCCTGCGGTGAAACTCGGCACCAACAGGGCTGTCGCAGACAGCCCGCAGCATGAAATCCCCTCAGGAAACCTCGACCACCAGTTCGACTTCGACCGGGGCGCCCAGCGGTAACTCGGCGACCCCGACGGCAGACCGGGCGTGCCGGCCCGCCTCGCCGAAGATCTCCCCGAGCAGCTCAGAAGCACCGTCGAGCACCGCGGGCTGCACGCTGAACCCGGGGGCCGACGCGACGAATCCCACCACTTTCACCACCCGGACCACCGCATCGAGCCCGACCAGGCCATCGACCGCGGCGAGCGCGTTGAGCACGCAGGTCTGGGCCAGCTCGTGACCTTGGGCGGTGTCGAGGTCCGCACCGAGCTTGCCGGTGACTGCCAGCGTCCCGCCGGCCAGGGGAAGCTGACCCGCCGTGAAGACCAGCGACCCACTGCGGACCGCAGGCACGTACGCTCCGGCCGGGGTGGCGACCGGCGGCAATACCAGCCCGAGCTCGGCCAGCCGGGCCGCCCAGCTCACGGCTTGGGACGCTTGAGGTAGGCCACGTGCTGCTCACCGGTGGGCCCGGGCAGCACGGTGACCAGCTCCCAGCCATCAGCCCCCCACTGATCGAGGATCTGCTTGGTGGCGTGGGTCAACAGCGGCACAGTTGCGTACTCCCAAGTGGTCATGGGCGAGGACGCTAGCGCGTCCTCGCCCATGACTCGTGAGTGGCATTCGGTGTGGGAACACTGTTACGCACTCACGAGTGGCGAGCCGTCTAGGCTCGCAACATGTGGCCCGACGAGCTGGCGCGGGCTCGCCTGCATGTCGTGACCGGCAAGGGCGGGACCGGTAAGACGACGGTGGCCGCGGCGCTGGCGGTGGCCCTGGCCACCGGCGGCAGGCGGACCCTGCTGGTCGAGGTCGAGGGCCGGCAGGGCATCGCGCACCTGTTCGATACCCCTCCGCTGCCTTACCAGGAGCGGCGGATCGCGGTAGCTCCGGGCGGTGGTGAGGTCCGGGCACTGGCGGTGGACGTCGAGGAGGCCCTCCTGGAGTACTTCACGATGTTCTACAACCTGGGCTTCGCCGGCCGGACCCTGCGCCGGATGGGCGCGATCGAGTTCGCCACCACGCTGGCGCCGGGACTGCGGGACGTGCTGCTCACGGGCAAGGTGAAGGAGGCGACCACCCGTGCTCAACAGGGCATCCACGCCTACGACGCAGTGGTGCTGGACGCGCCACCGACCGGGCGGGTGGTGAAGTTTCTCGACGTCACCAGGGCCATGGCCGAACTGGCCAGAGTGGGCCCGATCCACAGCCAGAGCGAGGGCGTGGTGCGGCTGCTGCATTCGGCCGATACCGCGGTCCACCTGGCCACCCTGCTGGAGGATCTGCCAGTGGCCGAGACTCTGGAGACCGTCGAGGAGCTGGACCTGGCGGACCTGCGCCCAGGTGCGGTGCTGATCAACCGGGCTCGGCCCTCTCTGCTGCCCGCCCGGTCGGTGAACGCCGCAGCGAACGGCCAGGTGGACGCGGACCGAATCCGTAGCGGGCTGCTCGCCGCCAGCCTGGAGCTGGACCCGGCGGTACTCGACGGCCTGGTCGCCGAGACCGTGGAGCATGCGGTGCGAGTGGACGCCGAGCAGCACGCGCGGGCCAGGCTCGCCGACGCCGGGTTGCCGCTGATCGAGCTACCCGAACTCACCGACGTCGGCGTGAATGGGGTCGATCTCGGTGGGATCTACGAGCTCGCCGAGGCGTTACTCGAGCAGGGGGTGCGGTGAGGGCGCCACCTCCATTCGACGTCGACGCGCTACTCGACGAGCGCTCCACCCGCGTTCTGATGTGCTGCGGAGCCGGCGGGGTGGGCAAGACGACGGCGGCCGCGGCGCTCGCGCTGCGGGCTGCCGAGCGGGGTCGGGTGGTGGTGGTGCTCACGATCGATCCCGCGCGGCGGCTGGCTCAGTCGCTGGGGCTGCGCGAGCTGACCAACAACCCCTGCCGGGTGAGCCCCACCGAGAAGATCACGATGGCCGGGGGGCAACTGCACGCGATGATGTTGGACATGCGGCGCACCTTCGATGAGATGGTGCAGGCGCACTCCAGCCCGGACCGGGCCGAGCAGATCATCGCCAATCCCTTCTACCAGGCCATCTCGTCGTCCTTCTCCGGTACTCAGGAGTACATGGCGATGGAGAAGCTGGGCCAGCTGGTCGCCGCCGGCGAGTGGGACCTCGTCGTGGTGGATACCCCGCCATCGCGCTCCGCGCTCGATTTCCTGGACGCCCCCCAGCGGCTGTCCTCCCTGCTGGACGGGCGGATGATCCGGCTGCTCTCCGCCCCGGCACGAGCCGGCACCCGCGGCGTGCGCCGGTTGGTGGGGGCCGGTATCGGGCTGTTCGCCAAAGCCATCTCGACGATCCTGGGCGGGCAGATGCTGGTCGACGCTTCGGCGTTCGTGCAGGCCTTCGACACCATGTTCGGGGGGTTCCGGGAGCGCGCCAGGGCGACCTACGAGTTGCTCCGCGCGCCGGGCACCGCGTTCGTGGTGGTGTCGACCCCGGAGTCCGACGCGGTACGCGAGGCGGCCTACTTCGTGGACCGGCTGGCCACCGAATCGATGCCGCTGGCCGGGCTGGTGCTCAACCGGACGCATCCGGTGCTCGCGGATCTCCCGGCCGCCCGGGCCGAGACAGTGGCCGAGGCTCTGGAACGGGCGGGGCAGTCGAACCCGGCGCCGCTGGCGGCCGCGGTGCTGCGGCTGCATGCCGACCGGGTGGCCCTGGCCGAGCGGGAACGCCGGCTGCTGGCCCGGTTCAGCCGGGCCCACCCGGCGGTCGCGGTGGTCACGGTGCCCGCTCTCACCACCGACGTGCACGACCTTCCCGGCCTGCACAGGATCGGCCAGCTGCTCGCGAGTGCGCAACCTGCGGTGAGCCGGGACTGAACCCGGTTGACCCCGCGGGGATCAGCGAATCGAGTCGAGCATGTGGTAGAGCAACAGCAGCTGGGTGATCGCCAGTGGCTCGCTGCGGGCGCCCTCGCCGATCTGCCCCAGCGACGAGGGCAGCTCCGACTCGGTACCGAGCTCGGCCCAGATCGCCTTCTCCAGCAGCTGACTCTCCTCGCGGGGCACGTACCCGTGGATGTGCAGCGTCTCCACCGGCCTGCCGTCCTCGTCACGGTCCAGCCTCAGGTGCATGGCGCGCCGGTCGGTTTCGCGGAAGACCGCGGTGAGATCGGGGTGGCGGATCGTCGGGCGCAGGGTCAGCTCCGCGGACAGCGGGGTGTCCGGCGGGTCCTGGCGCTTCTCGATGGGCCCGAACCGGACGACGATGTCGGCGAAGGATCGTTGCGGGCGGATGTAGGCCTCCGACTCCGGCTCCCGCTTGTCCAGCTCGGCGAGCACCTGCTCGGGCTGGTATCCGCGTTTGGTGGTGTCGCGGGCGACCTTCCACTCGCGCCGGATCGGCTCCGGCGGGCCGAGATACACCGCGATGTCGAAGCACGCCTGGGCCAGCCGGGTGTGCAGCGGTAGCAAGCCCTCCACGATCACGAACTCGGTGGGCTCAACCAGCTCGGGCCTGGTGAGCTGCCCGGTGTCGTGGTCATAGACCGGCTTGAGCACCGGCTGACCGGTGGCCAGCAGCTGCAGGTGCTGCTCCATGATCTGCACGTAGTTGCACTCCGGATGCAACGCGGTGAAGGGCAGCCCCTTGCGCTCCGTCCGGTCGTACCGGTGGTAGTCATCCACGCACAGGGAGGTGATCCGCTCGGCACCCAGCGCCTCCACCAGGCCTTTGGTCAGGGTCGTCTTCCCCGCAGCGCTGTCACCGGCGATCGCGACCATCACCGGCCGTGACGTCTCGGATCCGGCGCGCTCCATCCGGAACAACTTGTCGGGCACGGCATTACCCCATTTCTCCGCGGGCCACGTGAGGGCTCAAAAACCTCGGACTGACGGTAAGCAATCCCGGGACAACCCGACTCCCCTTCCAGAGGGAAAAGCGAGGGGAATCCCATTCCACCCCGCCACGCAGGGCCACCGACCACGGTTACCAGGCCGATTACACTCAGCGGATGGAAGGCCAGCCGCTCCGCGTGGTGCTGGTCGATGACCATGAAATGGTGCGTACGGGTATCAAGGCCATGCTCAGCCGCTTCACCAGGCAGGTCCGGGTGGTCGGGGAGGCCTCCGACATGGCGACCGCGCGGCGGGTGGTGGCCGGGCTGGATCCCGACGTCGTCCTCGCCGACGTGCGGTTGGGCGGGGAGAGTGGGCTGGATCTGTGCCGCGAGCTCGTGCACGACTTTCCCGGGCGGCGGGTGGTGCTGCTCACCGTCTATGACGACGAGCAGTACCTGTTCCAAGCCATGCAAGCCGGAGCGGCAGGCTACCTGCTCAAACAGATCGATGGCCCGGAGCTGGTCGGTCACCTGCTGCGGGTGCACGCCGGCGGGGTCGTCGTCGACGCCAACCTCAGCGCCAGGGCCGGAGCGTCCGCCGCCCAGCTGCAGGCCGGTGATTTCTGGCCTGGCGCCCATCTCGGCCTCACCCAGCGGGAGAGCGAGGTGCTCTCGCTGATAGTGGCCGGCTCATCGAACCGCGCTATCGCCGGCAGGCTGGTGGTCGGCGAGGAGACCGTCAAGAGCCACGTGCGCGGTATCTACCGCAAGCTGGAGGTGACCGACCGGGCAGCGGCGGTGGCCAGGGCGTTGCGGGAGGGCCTGTTCCGCTAGCGGTCGTCTCCGCTACGCGCCGACGAGAACGGCCGAGTTGGCCTCGACCCGATCCGCCAGAGCATGCTGGCCCGCATCGACCTGATCCGGGTCCCCTTTCCAGGCTTTCAGCGCCGGGTCGACCAGCGCCCGCCCGAAGGAGAAGGTCAGCGGCCACGGTGTCTCGAGCTTCTGCATCGCGGCCAGGTTGGCGGTGGCCGTCTCCGGCGACTGGCCTCCGGAGAGGAAGGCGACACCGGCCAGCGAGTCGGGGAGCACCGCCCGCAGCGTGGCCACGGTCTGCTCCGCGACCTCCTCGGGGGTGGCCTGCTGGCTGCACGCCGAGCCCGGCACGACCATGTTCGGCTTGAGCACGGTGCCGGCCAGATCCACTCGGGCCAGGTCCAACTCCGCCATCAGCGCCGTCAGCGTTTCGCGGGTCACCTCGGCGCACCGCTCGATGGTGTGGTCACCATCCATCAACACCTCGGGCTCGACGATGGGCACCACCCACGCCTCCTGGCACAGCGCGGCGTAGCGAGCCAGCGCGTGCGCGTTGGCGTGCAGCGCGTTCTCTGTCGGCTTGCCGTCCCCGATAACGATCACGGCGCGCCACTTGGCGAAGCGGGCACCCCGGGGGACGTAGTCGGCCAACCGCTCCCGGAGCCCGTCCAGCCCTTCCGTCACCTTCTCACCGGGGGCGCCGGCCAGCGCCTTCGCGCCGGTGTCGACCTTGATCCCAGGCAGGACGCCCAACGAGTGGATACCCAGCGGGAACGAGTTGCCGTCGCTGAGCTTCTGGTAAAACGTCTCGTGAGAGAGGATCACTCCACTGATCCCGCGGTGCAGCTCGGGGGTGGTCACGAGCAAATCGCGGTAAGCCCGGCGGTTCTCCTCGTTGACCGGGATTCCCGTCTTCTCCAGCCGGGAGGACATCGTGCCGATGCTCTCGTCGGCGGCGAGGATGCCACGCGGCCGGCTCACCAGGGCTTTGGCGGTTTCGTGCAGCGCCTCTTTCATGACCTTCCCTCCATCGCGGCGGGCCGCTCCACGCCATCGTCCCCCGACCCTAGCCTCGGACCAGCGCCGTTCACCACCCGTGGTGGCCAGGACGGGTGACGCCTACAACGACACCTCGGACTGGCGAGCACACGCTGTCGATGAAGAAGACATCTCCATCGGCGCGTCGGGTGGCCGCCACCCGCAGGAATGCAGGTGCCGGACGAACAGCCCGGTGGACGCACCGGAGTAGGCACCGGCGACCGCATGCCACGGTCGTTGCAGGGGAGTACCCGGTGCGGGTAGCTGAACCAGCCGCCCCTCGGCCAGCAGGCCGGCGATCGCATCCCGGGAGACCAGTGTGCAACCCAGCTCGGCCACCGCGCCGGCCACCACCGCACCGTTGGAACCCAGCACCAGCCGGGGTGGGGTGGCTTGTTGCGTTTTCAGGTAGGCCTCGGCCCGGGTGCGGGTGGCCGACCCCTGCTCGCGCAGCAACCACGGGGTGCTCGCCCAGTCGAAGGCCTCGGCGACTGAGGGCGCGGCCACGACGACGAGCTCGTTGGGTTTGGTGGCGACCACCCGGGCCTCGACTCCCGAGGGCGGCGCCCCCGCGATGACCAGGTCAACCTCGTAGGCACTGACCAGGTCCCACACCTGCGCGCTGGGAGCCACCTCCAGGGCCAGCGCGACCCCGGGGTGCTGGCGGCGGAACTCAGCCAGCAAGGCGGGCACCAGGTGCTCACCGGCGGTGGTGACCGCGGCGAGCCGGAGCCGGCCCCGTTCCGGGTCGAGCTCCTGCACCGCGGCCGCCGCGCCCTCGTCGAGCAGGCCGAGCACCCGGCGGGCATACCGGGCGTAGACGGTGCCTGATGCGGTCAGCCGCAGCCCGCGGCCCACCGGCTCCACGAGTGGCACGCCGAGTTCGCGGGCGAGCGCCCCGATCGAGGCCGACACGGCGGACTCGGTGACCGTCAGGCGGCTGGCCGCACCGCGGACCGATCCGGTGGCGGCCAATGCCACCAATGTTCGCAAACGGGACTCGGTCATTTCCCACCCTTCGGACCATCAACGATGACCCATGAGCATCCACTGCACAATCACAGCCAAAGACTCGATAGACAAGCTGATTATTTACCGCCAAGGTCGGTGTTACCAAAAGAGGCCAGACGAGGCCCGAGGAGGCTCGAACGTGGCTGACACCAAAGTCAACGGATCGCAGAAGAAAAAGACAGACCGCTGGTCGGCCGGGGTCATCCCCTATGCCGAGATGGGCTACTGGGAGCCCGACTACGAACCC
>DASYAZ010000064.1:0-11569 GCA_036501085.1 Pseudonocardiaceae bacterium
CGGTTCGATGCTGGCCAGCGCGGCCGGGGGGATCCCGTAGGCCAGCGCGTCGAAGGGGACCTCCGGCAGGAAACCACCCCAGCCCGGCAACCCCGGATACACCGCCGGGTCCCACCGATCCACCGGCACCTCGGTGATCGCGTCCACCCCCGCCAGCACATTCGCCCAGAACGCCGGCAAATCCGGTGCGCCGGGAAACACCCCCGCCATCCCCACGATCGCCACATCCAACGGCCGCGCCGCCGGTGTCGCGGACCGCGGTGCCGGAGTCGTATCCAGCTCGAGCTCGGCGACCCGGGTAGTGAGGAACTCGGCTGCGCCTTCAGTGACCTGGGTGTGCAACTCGGCGATCGTCGTCGGCGCGTGGCGCAGCGTCGCTATCTCGCCGAGCATCACCATGCCGTCTTCGTGCTGGACGTTCTCGTCCACCGTGACCAGCTCCTCGCCGTCTCGGCGTAGCCCCTTGCTGGCGATCCGCAGCCTGCCCAGGTTCAGTTGCTCCAACTCGCCCCACATCTGCTCGCGCGGTACTCCGGCGGCCACCAACCGGTCCCGGGTGTCGGTGAAGGTGCGTACGTACGGCGTGTCCGCGCAGCGGGTGGCGTGCCCGGGGGCGGTTTCCAGCAGCACGGTGCGCTCGCACGCCAGGGCGGCTTGCTGGAACCCCGGCTGGATCGCCCCCGCTGTGACCGCTTCCTCGGTGAACAGGTAGGCGGTCCCCATCACGATCCCGACCCGTGTCCCGCGCTGTACCAGGGGAGCGGCCAGTGCGGCCACCATCGCCGCCGACCGCTCATCATGAATTCCCCCGGCGAAGAGCACGTGTGACTCGGCGGCGCAGCCATGGGCGTCGTCGTAGCTGAGCAGGCGCTGCAGCTGCAGCTCCCACAGCGGGAAGCTGGCCCGCGGCCCGACATGCCCGCCGCACTCCCGGCCCTCGAACACGAACCGCCGGGCACCCTCGGCCAGGAACCGATCCAGCAGGCCTGGCGAGGGCACATGCAACATGGTCTGGATCCCGGCCTCTTCCAGCGGCGCAGCCTGCGCAGGGCGACCCCCGGCGATCAACGCATAGGGCGGCCGCGCCCGGTGCACCGCGGTCAGCTGCGCCTGCCGGAGCTCCGGTGGCACGAAACCGAGAATGCCCACCCCCCACGGCCGCTGACCCAGCAACATTGCGGTCCGCTCCAGCAGCACCCCGGCCTGCTCACCGCTCATCAGCGACAACGCCAGGAACGGCACCCCACCGGCTGCCGCTACCGCCCCGGCGAACCCCGCTTGATCACTCACCCGGGTCATCGGTCCCTGCATGACCGACAAGCCCCCCGAGGACGGTGCGGCGCCGCGCAGCTGGTCGATCACCGCGGTGCGGGTGGCGGCCACGACACCTCCCGCGGTCACGTACCGCGCTGCCAACGGTGCAGCCAGTGCCCCGTCCTGCCCCACCGGTAACGCGCCCAGGTCCCGAGCTCCGAGCCGGTTCGCGACCGTCTCCGGATCTCCGGTGCGCAGACCCGGGCGGGCGAACAGTCGGTGCCCGCCGACGACCGCCGTCTCGCTGCCGTCCATTCCCCTGATGGCAGCAGCCACCTCGCCCGGTAACTCCATCTCAGCCACCAGTGAGAGCTGCGCGTCCAGCACCACCCCGGCGGCACCACCTGCCACCGCTGCTGCGGCCGTATGCGGGCCGATCCCTCCGGCCGCCCATACCGGAACGCAGATCTCTGGATCAGCCAGCAACCGCTGCAACAGCACAAACGTCGAGGTCGTGCCCACCCGACCACCGGCCTCAGCACCCTTGGCGACCAACCCGGACGCTCCCGCCCGGACTGCTGCTCGGGCTTCGGCGACGGAGACGACCTCCATCAACACCCGCCGCCCGGGCGCGGCTGACCACCCCGAACCAGGCCCACACACGATCATCTCGACCTGTTCAGGCAAGTCGGCCGGCGACAACGGGCACCCAGCGGGCGCTCGAACCCCGAAACCACCAGACCACCACCGGTGCACGTCCGCCAGCGCAGCCCGGGCGCGGAGCGCGTTCCGCCCCAGATCCAACACACCCACCGCGCCGGCACGTGCGAGCGCTACCACCAGCGGGGCGTTGGGCTCCTCGAAAGGCGTGACACCCACAACCAGCTCTCGGTCTTGCAGCCTGCTCATCCTCGGCCCTGTCCTCCTGTACGCGGGCTAGCCCGGTAGTCCCGCACCCCGGTCCTGACCTGTGGTGCGCGTGTCGTCGATGTGCGGGCTTGGGGTGACCCGGGTGATCCCCCTCGGTGACCACCCGGGCCCGCCAGATGGCGCGGCGACGGAAAATCAGGCCCCTCGCCGATGACGGTGGCCTGATGTCATGATTGCCCTAGGGTGCGGCTCCATCAGCGATGGCTGATGTCGAGCTCGTGAGCACCAGATCTGCAACCACGGTTCTGTCCAGCACGGCCAGGCCCCCCTTGCCTATCCACCCCTGCCACGGCCCCTCATTCAGGGCTACGGACTCCGTAATCGTAACACTAGGTGATAGGTGGACCGAAAAATAGACCTAATGTAACCCGAAAGGCGTATGAATACTGACTAGAATGGTCTATCGGTACTTACTCGCTGGACTCGGTTACCTAGGTGGTGCTCAGGACCGTGGTGCCCGTGCCGGCGCACGGTGCCTTGCCAGGGTCTGCGCACCGCGTATCCCTGGCGACCTGGGGAGATGGTGCGGGTGCGCCGGGGTTGTGGGTGGGCGCAGACCCTGATTGGCCGCGTCACTCGAGGCGTGCTTGCTTGCCGCAGGTTGGAGGATTCTGGGACAGGATCGCACATTGTTCTTTGGCGGTCGTGGAGAGAGGAATGTTTTCCGGGATCACCTTATTTCGTGGGATTTTCGTCGGTCATGGGAATGCGATCGGGGATCCTTTCTCCGCCCTCTGATGGGCATCCTCGCCAGGTCTTCTCTCCGGTCCACTCCTGTCGTCACGGCACTGGGGCCGGTGTCCTGGCTGGTAGTCAAGGCCTGGCCACCATGATCGTGGTCTGTGTGCCGTCAACGACATTTCGTGTCGCTCAACGCTCACAAACCACGATCATGGTGACGACGGCGGTCTGCGTTATTGGCGCGCCGCCCAGTGCAGTTGTGCGGGGTCCAGGATGAGATCTGCGAGATCCGCGGTCGGCACGATCAGGCGGGCGTTGTCCTGGTCGCTGCCGGTGACCCACCGCGCCGCCTGTTCCGCGGTCCGGCCGAACCGGCGATGCCGAGCGATCAGCCACCGATGGCGGGTCCCCTCATCAGGAGCGAGAAACCACACCTCGTCCAGCAACCCGCGGATGGCAGACCACGGCGGGGCCGCCAGCAACAGGTAGTTGCCCTCGGTGACGATCAGCCTGACATCAGGTGGCACTGGGACCGCCCCTGCGATCGGCTCCTCGATCGCGCGCTGGAACTTCGGGGCGTACACGGTGTCGGTGCCGGGGGTGCGCAGCCGGCGCAGCAGAGCGACGAAGCCAGCCCCGTCGAAGGTGTCCGGGGCGCCCTTGCGCCCGGCGCGGCCTAGCCGTTCCAGTTCGGCCTGCGCCAGGTGATAGCCGTCCATCCCGATCAGCGCCGCAGTCTGGCCCACCGCCTCGACCAGCCGATGTGCCAGCGTCGACTTGCCTGCTCCGGGTGGTCCGGTGATTCCGAGGATTCGCCGGCCGCCGCACCCGAGCGCGCGTGCTCGTGCGAGCAGATCCGCCCAGCGCGCGGGCTCAGCCCTGGTGCTCGTCGTGGGCCTTACGCACTGTGGCGGGGACAGCTCATCGCGTCAGTGCGCGATGGCGTCGATGATCGCGCGAGCACCCTGGCGCAGCAGGTCGGCGCCGACGAAGTAACCCAGGGCCGCGGGCTCCTCGGGCACTCCCCAGTGGTGGGAGTCGAGCCATTGGCTGCCATCGAGGCTGAACACGGTGGCACGCAGGGCCAGCCGGCCCGTGGGTTCGGTACTGGCATAGCCGGCGATGGGGGAGTTGCAGTGCCCCTGCAGGGCGTGCAGCATCGCGCGTTCGGCAGTGGCGTGCCGATCGGTTTCGGCGTCGTTGAGCTGCGCGCTCAGCGCGCGGACCCTGGCATCGGTACTGCGGCACCGCAACGCGATGATGCCCGCTCCGACCGCCGGGCACATCGTCTGCAACGGCAGGGTCTCGGTGATCCGGCCGGCCTCGCCGACCCGGTGCAGGCCGGCGACCGCGGCCACGATCGCGTCGAAGTGCCCTTCGTCCAGCCGCATCAGGCGGGTGTTGACGTTGCCCCGTAACGGCGCGATCTCCACGTGCGGGTAGTGCAGCCGGAGCTGGGCGGCCCGGCGCACTGCGCTGGTGCCGACGACAGCGCCCGGAGGTAGTTCGGCCAACGTGCTGCCACTGCGGGAGATGACCGCATCCTGGAGGTCCTCCCGGGGGAGGTAGGCGGCAAAGGTCAGCCCCTCGGGCGAGGGGACGTCACCAGGGATGTCCTTGAGGCAGTGCACCGCGAGATCGACCGCGCCATCGATGAGGTTGCGGTCGATCTCGCGGACGAACGCGCCCTTGCCACCGAGCTTGGCCAGGTCGCCCATCCATTGGTCACCGCTGGTCGTAATCTTGACCAGCTCAGTGCTGACTGTCGGGTCCAGCGCTTCCAACGCTGCGGCGACCTGCTCGGCCTGGTGCAGCGCCATCGGGCTGGAGCGGGTGCCGATTCGCACGTGCGGCATAACAGAACTCTACGCAGGTGGTGGCGGTGAGGCTGGATCAGCCCGGGTATGGGCGGCGTGACCCCGGCCCGGATGCGGGACTACTGAGACTGGTGAGCGTTCCCCGCGCCGCGCCTGCAGCGAACGGGCCGGAAACGCGCACCCTCCGTGCAACGGGGAACACCGCTCTGTAGCCGGTGCAGCCGGAAACTAGGTAGTCGCCAGTCGAATGCCCCCGTGGTGACCACCCTGGTTGCCCGGCGACGGGCTCGGCCGGACCAGTCTCCCAGCGCGGGATCGCGGCCGGTCCTGGGACAACGCCGTTGGCGCGTACGTGGGTTCCTGGGCGGTAGGTACCGGCACCGTGGCCGGTTAGGCAGCCGGAAATCGGTGTTTCCAGCTAGGTGATGCCGCGGCGGTTTTAAGGGTTCTTGCATGTTTTCATTCCGCGCTGCCCTGGCCCATGGTGTGCAGTGAGCCGAATTGGCACCTGGGAGTCGATTCGATTTTTCTGTCCGGCCCGTGGGGGCACACTAGGAGGAGGATCCGGATGTCTGACGCACTGAGCTTCGCCGAGATCGACAGCCAGCACGTGGAGTTGCTGCCGGCACGCACCGTCCTGTCCACCTTCCGCGCCGGTGGAGGTGGAAACGGTGGCCAGGCCGGTGCTGGAGGCGCCGGAACGGGTGGCGTCGGGCTCAACGCCGTGAGTCTCGCCGCCATAGGTGGCGATCTCCATAAAGCCGCTGCCGGCGGTGCAGGCGTTCACTGAGTCAACGGCAGCCACTGAGTCGGCACATGGATCAATACCGCCGATCGCGGGCGTGCTGCTGGTGCAGGGGTGGTTTCGTCCCTACCACCCCTGCCCAGCAGCGGTATCCGCAAGGACATTCGGAGGCTCCGCTGAACCTCCTCCGGCAGCCGTGCACCCGGGGGCTGCCAAGATAGGGCGCCTACCAACGTCGATGAGGTGCTGAGGAGGATGACGTGAGTGAGCCCACCCGTCCCACCGTGGAGGTCCCCGAGGGGCCGGCACCGGCTGATCTGGTGATCGAGGATCAGGTGGTCGGCGAGGGACCAGAGGCCGTCGTCGGTTCGCAGATCAGGGCGCACTATGTCGGTGTCACGCACTCCACAGGCAAGCAGTTCGACGCCTCCTGGGATCGCGGTAACCCGCTGGAGTTCCGGCTCGGCACCGGCCGCGTGATCAAGGGCTGGGACGACGGGATCGTGGGGATGCGGGTTGGCGGCCGCCGCCGGCTCACCGTCCCGCCACACCTGGCCTACGGCGATCGCGGAGCGGGCGGCGTCATCAAGCCTGGTGAGACTCTCGTCTTCGTCGTCGATCTGATGACAGTCCACTGACCCTGTCCATTAACCACATCCACTGACTAGGCACTAGATCTGCCCTAGATATCGAGGGCGACCCGGCCACCGCGGCTTCGGGACACGCAGATCGTCATCGATTCAGCGCGTTCGGCTTGGGTGAGCACCCGGTCCCGGTGCTCGATCTCGCCGGAGAGCACCCGGGTCCGGCAGGTCCCGCAGAAGCCCTGCTGGCAGGAGAAGGCGACATCGGGCACCGCGTCCCGGATCACCTCCAGCGCGGACTGGTCGGCCGGCACGGTGAGCACCCGGTTGCTGCGCTCCAACGCGACCTCGAAGGGAACGCCGTCCACAATGGGCGCTGCGGTGAACCGCTCGAAGCTGAGCGCAGCCGCCGCGCTGGTGACGAAACCCTCGCGAACGCCGGCGAGCATCGGTGCCGGGCCGCAGCAGTACACGGTGGCGCCCTGGGTTGCATGCTCGAGCAACTCAGCACCCGAGGGGAACCCGTACTGATCATAGGGGCGCACGCGCACGCGGTCCGGGTCCAGCGCGCTGAGCTCGTCCAGGAACGGCATGGAGGCTCGTGAGCGTCCGGTGTACACGAGCTGCCACTGCGCGCCCACGGCCGCCGCCAGCTTGACCATCGGCAGGATCGGCGTGATGCCGATACCGCCCGCGATGAACAGGTACCCCGCCGCCCCCGCCAGGGGGAAGGCATTACGGGGACCGCGCACCGTAAGCCCGCTACCTTGCTGGATCGAGTCATGCATCTCTCGCGAGCCACCGTTGCCGTTGGCCAGGCGCCGCACCGCGATCCGGTAGCTGCGGCGGTCGGCCGGATCGCCGCACAGCGAGTAATGCCGGCGCCGCCCCGAGGGCAGCCGCACTACGAGGTGGCTGCCTGGCTGCCAAGGGGGAAGCTCCGCCCGGTCCGCGTTGACCAGCCGGAAGCTGCGTGCGTCGTCCGCCTCAACCCGGACCTCATCCACCACGAGGTTCAGGGTGCGGTCCACCTGCCGGGGTGGCCGGCGCCGGATGTAGGCACCGCTACTGATCCACTCCAGGCTGGTGATCAGCTTTCCCAGCACGCCGAACATCCGGTCGGGCCGTTGGCGGCCCCGGAGATCCGGCGGGACGGAGTGGTCGGCGTCCATCCGGTCGGCGTCCATCCGGTCGGCGTCCATGTCACACCATCGCAGCGGTCGCCGCAGGAGAGCTGGCCAGGTAGGCGACTGCCTGGCTGGTGGAGAACTCCTGCGAGGGGTGATAGCCGGGCCGGTGGTACCGCAGTACGCCCCGGACGAGCTCGTTCGCCGGCGGTAGCAGGTGCCGGCGGCTGGCCCGGAAGTAGTACCGCCAGCGAGCCTTGCGGCGCCGGCCACTGAGTTCCGGGTCGGTGCGCATCAAGAACACCACACCCCGTGCCCACAGCCACAGCATGATCGGCCAGGTGACCGTCATCCCCCGCACCCGGCGCAGGTAACGGCCGTCGAGATGGGTGAACAGGTCGTAGGCGACTGCCCGGTGTTCGACCTCTTCGGCGCCGTGCCAGCGCAGCAGATCCATCATGGTCGGGTCGGCACCGGCGGCGTCGAGCGCGGGGGAGTTGAGCGCCCAGTTGCCCAGCAGGGCCGTGATGTGCTCGATCGCGGCGATGATGGCCAGGCGTTCGACCAGCCACTCCTCGCGCCGCTTGGAGATCAGGTCCCGGTCGCCGAGTGCCTTCTCGAACATCCAGTGGATCTGCCGGACGTATGGATCGGTATCGATGCCCTTGGCTTTCCAGTGGTCGAGCACGCCCTGGTGCGAACGGGCATGGATGACCTCCTGGCCGATGAACCCGTGCACTTCCTCCCGCAGCTTGTCGTCCTTGATCAACGGGAGGGCCTGGGTGAACACATCGACGAACCACTCCTCGCCGGCTGGTAGCAGCAGGTGCAGCACGTTGATGGTGTGGGTGACGAAGGGCTTACCCGGCACCCAGTGCGTGGGCAGGTTGGTCCAGTCGAAGGCGACGTTCCGTGGTTCCAGCACGAGGTTGTGGACATTCTTGGGACTCGTGGTTCCCGAGGAAGTGCGGCGGCGCAACATCCGAGATCTCCTTCCGGGGGTGTTATCGGGGTGTCAGGTTGGCCCGGGCCATGGCGCGGAGCAGCCCTGGCGTCAGCCGGGAGGCGATCAACCCGGCTTTGGCCTCGATGGTGATCGGGGCGATGGCGGTGTTGCGTTCCACCGCGCGCACGATCGCCCGCGCGGCCCGGCGCGGGGTGAAGTTGCGCCGGTGGTACATCTGCGTCGCACGCTGGCGGGCGGAGCGCTCTTCGGTGGCCCCGAGGCCGACGAACCGGGTGGTGCTGGTGATGTTGGTATTGACGAAACCTGGGCAGATCGCCACGACCCCGACGCCGGCCTCGGCGAGTTCTCCCCGCAGGCACTGGCTCAGCGCGAGCACCGCGGCCTTGGTCGTGGCGTATGCCGGCAGCGCTCGCGTCGGGAGGTAGGCGGCTGCGGAGGCGATGTTCACGATGGTGCCGCCCGCACCGCCCTCGACCAGCAAACCGCCCAGCACCCGGCAACCGTGGATGACGCCCCACAGGTTGACCTCGATGACTCGCTCCCACTCGGCCACCGTGGTGTCCAAGAAAGGCCCCGCCACCCCGATGCCGGCGTTATTGATCACGATGTCCGGGATGCCGTGCCGCTCGCGCAGCAGCGTGCCGAATTTCTCGACCGCGCCACCATCGGAGACGTCCACGGTGTAGGCGCTCGCCGGGCGGCCCACCGCGCCGGCCAGCTGCGCGGTGTACTCGGCAGCGTCGCGATTGATGTCGGTGACCACCACCTCGGCACCGTGTTCGGCGAATTCGAGCGCGGTGGCCTGGCCGATGCCGCTCCCCGCGCCGGTGATCACGACCAGCTTGTCCTCGAAGCGGCCGCGGCGGGGTCCGGCGCGGCGGGCGCGGTGCAGGGCGCGCGGTTCCGGGCCCCCCTCGGTGTGCTCGATCAGCTCGCGTGCACAGCGCGCCACAACATGGGGGTGGGTACGCGGCAGCCAATGCCCGCCGGGGAGTTCGCGAACCGCGAGGTTGCTCGCCCACCGCCCGATGTCGCTCTGCAGCGCGCTGGAGACGAACGGATCCCGTTGGGGTGCCAGGACCTGGACCGGGACCTCGGTTGGCCGGGCCTCGGGTCGGGCCAACCTCGGGAGCATGTTCGCCCGGTAAAGTTGCAGGCCGCGCACCCCGTCGGTCACCGGTAGGGAGCCCGCGCCGCCCACCAGGGGGATCACTCGCTGAGGAATCCGGGCACGCCAGGCCAGCTCCGGCAGCAGTGGTAGCTGGAAGAACGTGATGTACCAGCTCGACACCAGCTGAGTGATCAGCTCGCGCAGCCGTCGTGGTGTGGGCCGGCGTAGCCGCGCCCGCAGCCAGTGGCCCACATGGTCCAGGCACGGTCCGGAAATCGAGGTGTACGACGCGACCCGGCCGCGCAGCACCTGACCGGTCAGCGCATGCCAGGCCTGGATCGAGCCCCAGTCGTGGGCCAGCAGATGCACCGGACGGTCCGGGCTGACCGCCTCGACCACGGTCATCAGATCGTGCGCGAGCTGGTCGAGCTGGTAGGCCCGGCGCCTGCGCGGGTGGCCGGACTCCCCGGCGCCCCGGACGTCGTAGCTCACTACGTGGTACTGCTCGGCCAACTCGGCCACCACCCCGTCCCACAGGGTGTGATCGTCGGGGTAGCCGTGTACACAGATCACTACCGGGGCGCCGGGCCGGCCCGCCTCATGCACCCGGAGCAGCACCCCATCGGTGCTCGTCAGGTCGCTGTTCATGACGCGGCCGAGGAGCGCTGCCAGTGGCGTACATGTGGAAGATCATCGTCAAGCCAGTAAGCGCCACCGTTGTCGTTCACCACGAGGATCTCCTCGAATTTCACCCCGACATCGCGGAGACCGATGTGCGGTTCCACCGCCCACAAGCCGGGAGTCGCCGGATGGTTGGAGATATCGCCGTCGGCCCACAGCGGCGAGCGGTGGTGCATCCGTTCGACGATCAGGTCGCCGACAAGCGTCTGCAGGGAGCGGATGCCGAAACCGGCCACGACGAATTTCGGCAGCCGCGAGTGCACCTTGCCGACCTGGTGCGCGATGACCCGCCCCGGGTACACCCGGTGCCGGTTGTCGTAGCCCTGGCGGGCGATCAGGGCATCGACGTCGTGATAGATCTGCTGGAGCGGTACACCGTCGTTCACCCTGGTGAAGATCAGTTCCCGGTACGCGGAGAGGTCGTCCATCAACTGCTCGTAGCCCGGGTTGGTGCCCAGGCAACCGGCGTGCCCGACGTCGGCGACGAACCCGTCCCGCACCGGCGCGCAGTCCAGGATGAAGGGCATGTTCTCGGCGAGCCGGCGATGGGTCGGGAAGAAATGGAGAGGAGTCCGGAAACCGCGGAAAGCAGTCCGGTCACCGAACCAGGCGAACGGCGTATGGAACCAGTCCTGCACGCCGCGGCTGAGCAGGTAGTCACGGACCCGGCGCGCGGCCTGCTTCTCGGTGACCCCCGGTTCCAGGGTCTGTGCCACTGATTGGGTGGCTGCGTAGGCAAGCTGCTGCAGTTCTCGGAACTTCCCCAGATCGGCGGGATCGTGTACCTGCCTGCCAGCCATCCGGCCACCTCCTCGGGGCATTCCTACCCTCCAGTAGGAACTTCCTACGTCGTGGTAGCTTTGTCAAGTGGTGAAGCCGAAGGTGGTGCCGCTGGCCTCGAGCCGAACAGGCCGAGGCGCTCGCGCTCGCGCCGCCCACCTCGGTCCGGAAAAGCGCCGGCCGCTGATCCTGGACGCGGCTCTGGAGGTGTACGTCGAGCACGGCTACCGCGCTACGTCGATGCAGGCGGTGGCCAGTGCGGCGGGCGTGACCAAGCCCGTGGTCTACGAGTGCTTCGCCAGCAAGGACGAGTTGCTGCTCGCGCTGCTGGACCGGGAGGAGCGCCGCCTGCTGGATGCGATCTCCCAGTCCCTGCCCAGCAACCTCGTCTCCGACAATGTGGAAGCCGTGCTGGCTGCGGGACTCACCGCCTTTCTCACCGGGGCCGGCCAGGCGCCGAACTCCTGGCGGGTGGTCTTCGACTCGGGCTGGGGCTCGGGATCTCCAGTGGCGGAGCGGGTCCGGCGGGTGCGGGAGATGGTGCTGGGTCAACTGCGCGCGCTGGTGCGCCAATCCATGGTGGCCGCCGAGATCGATGACATCGATCGCAAGGTTCCCGTGGTCGCAGAACTGATCGCCACCGTCTCCGAATCGTGCGCCCGGATGCTCGTCCTGGAGCGTTACCCGTGGACCGCCGCGGAGTTGGCGACCTACGTGGCGCGGCTGCTGGCGCGGGGTCTGCGTCCAGTATGAGCAGCGGAGCATCAACATGCGGCCCAGGTGGCGTTTCGAATGCGGGTCAGGCGGGTACTGCGCAGATACAGCTCGGTTGGCAGTGGGGTCCGGCCGGGTGGCGCGGTGGAAGTGGGTGGTCACCGCGTCACTTCCCGAG
>DASYAZ010000065.1:0-11989 GCA_036501085.1 Pseudonocardiaceae bacterium
CCCACCACCGGAATCCTCACCTCGGTATCAGCAGACAACGCCTCCTTGGCACCCCGGCACTCCCGCCGCAACACCACCCCCGCCGCCAACACCCCCGGATCCTCCGCATCCAACCCACCCCACTCCGGAACCGCATTCACCACACGACCGAAAACCGCATCGTCGAAATCCACCCCCCCTACATGACCCAACCGCGCGGGTTGACCTATCACCGAGAAATTTCCACTGCGGTCTTTCTGAATCACCGCCGCATCGCAACTGGCCCCGCCCAGGTCATAAACCGCCACCACTCCGGCACTTAACTTCTCCCGTGCCCCATGACGCACTGCTGCCGCTACCGGCTCGCTGCACAACCGCACACCCGGCAACCCGACCCCGGCCAGCGCCTGCGCCACCACCCCCACCTTGTACGCACCCCACCCCACCGGGTACGTCACCACCACCCCCGCCGCCGGACCCCCCGCACCCACCGCAACCCGATCCACCACCCACCGCACCACCAACGCCAACACCCCCGCAGCCGAATACGGCACACCCCCCACCACCATCGGCACCTCATCCCCCACCCGACCCACAAACCCCCGGACCACCCGATCCGGATCGCCCTCTGCCCGGGCCTCAGCGGCCTCCCCCACCACGACGTCGCCTTCGGCCCCCACGCACACCGCGGAGCTCACCACCACCGAAGCGGCGTCCCCGGAGCCCAAGGTCACCGGCTCAGGCGGGAGCCCCGCGCGGCACACTGCCGCCGAGATACACGTGCTCCCCACGTCAATCCCGAGCCAGTAATCCATCCCCCGCACCCTTACCTCCTTGTGGTGATCGCGTGAGCCCGATATGTCGGTGCTTAACCCACCTGAGCGGCGCCTGGCCTGCGTATCGGCAACACAATCTGCTCTGTTAG
Source organism: Pseudonocardiaceae bacterium (assembly GCA_036501085.1). Classification (GTDB taxonomy): domain Bacteria; phylum Actinomycetota; class Actinomycetes; order Mycobacteriales; family Pseudonocardiaceae. The sequence continues at coordinate 905 of DASYAZ010000065.1, forward strand.
CGGCGCTGCCGGTGACGAGACGATCTTTTCAACGGGTCCCCGGAGCGGCCGGGTCCCGGGTGGACCCTAGGCAACTCGCACCGAACCCGTGCAGAGGGGGTGGTGAGGGGAAATTCCCGGTAATCGTCAGCGGGCCTGGTCCGGCGCAACTGGAGATCGCGTCCACACTGTCCCGTGCACGGCAGCGGGGCGGTTGGTTTGGCCGCACGCGATCGCCGGTGTCGGGTGGAGTAACAGACAGGATGTAGCCTCCGACAGCCAAGCACCACACCAGCGCGCATGATCGCCGGCAGGAGAGGGCACCGCACGTGAGCACAGCAGCGCCGGCTGGCCTCGGTGTCGTTGACCGGGCTATCGATTTGACCGGCAACGGCGACCGGCCCGATCTGGCCGCGCGGCTGGTGCAGACCCGCAGGAGGCTGCTCGATCCGGCGGTACGGGTGCTGGTGGTCGGCGAGTTCAAGCAGGGAAAGAGCCTGCTGGTCAACGCGCTGGTGGATGCGCCGGTCTGCGCGGTGGATGACGACATCTCCACTGCGGTGCCCACCGAGGTCGCCTACGCAGACAACCCCACCGCAGCGCTGGTGCGGGGAAACGACGCGACCGGCGAGGGCGGGACCACCCGGGTCCCGATCCCCTTGGACGAGCTGGCCGGCTACATCTCCGAGGGTGGCAATCCGGCAGACCGCGAGGGCGTGTTACGCGCCGAGGTGGGGATTCCCCGTAAAATCCTGGCCAACGGGCTGGCACTGGTCGACACCACTGGTGTCGGCGGGCTCAGCTCGGTGCACACCACGAGCACGCTGGCTGCGCTACCTACTGCTGACGCGGTGCTGCTGGTCTCCGACGCCTCGCAGGAGTACTCCGAGCCGGAGATCGACTTTCTGCGTCAGGCGATGAAGCTGTGCCCCAACGTCGCCTGCGTTCTCACCAAGATCGACCTCTACCCGCACTGGCGTCGCATTGCTGAACTGGACCGGGTTCATCTCGCCGGCGCCAGCGTCAGCGCGGATCTGCTACCGGTGTCCTCAACCCTGCGGCTGCACGCGATGCGCGCCGAGAACCGCCAGCTGGAGGAAGAGTCCGGGTTCCCGGCTCTGGTTCGGTACCTGCTCGACGCTGTCGCGCAGGCCGATCGGTTGAGCCGGCGCAGCGTGGCGCACGACATCTTCACTGTCACCGACCACCTCGCGGTCTCGTTGCGAACCGAGTTGCAGGCCCAGCAGAACCCCGAGGGCAACGCGGCGCTGATGGCGGAGTTGGAGGCCGCCAAGGCCCGCGCCGAGAACCTGCACCGCCGCACGTCACGATGGCAGCAGACGCTGGGCGACGGGATGGCCGACCTGAACGCCGATATCGAGTTCGACCTGCGCGACCGGTTGCGCCAGGTGGTCCGCAACGGCGAGGTGGCGCTGGAAAAGGCCGATCCGAATGCCATCTGGGAGCAGTTCACCGAGTGGCTCAGCCAGCAACTCGCCGCGGCCACCTCGGACAACTTCGTGTGGGCGAATCAGCGCGCCCAGGCGATCGCCCAGCAGGTCGCCGCGCACTTCGCCGAAGAGGGCGGTGAGCTGCTTCCCGAGCTGCGACTGGGTAATGCACCCACCGCGCTGGATGCGGTGGACGAGCTGGTGGCACCGAACGCCGACAATCCCAAGCTCGCCGGGAAGCTGCTCACCGGGATGCGGGGTTCCTACGGCGGCATGCTGATGTTCGGCATGCTGACCTCGCTGGCTGGGCTGGCGCTGATCAACCCGATCTCGATCGCCGCCGGGTTGGTTCTGGGTACCAAGACGATGCGCGAGGACAAGCACAGCCGCCTCAAGCGGCAGCAAGCCGAGGCGCAGATGCGGCTGCGACGCCAGGTTGACGATGTCATCTTTCATGTCGGCAAGGAGTGCCGGGATCGGTTGCGCCAGGTCCAACGCCTACTGCGGGATCACTTCAGCGAGGTGGCCACCGAACTGCAACGTTCGATCTCGGAGTCCATCCAGGCCGCCGAGAAAGCCGCCCGCACCGAGGGGTCCACTCGCCAGCAGCGGATCAACCGGCTCAAGGCCGAGCTGGCGGAGATCGAATCACTGCGCCAGGACGCCCGTGGCCTGCTGAGCGTTCCAGGAAGCGGGTCGTGAACTCACCAACCAGAGCAAACCCCAGCATCAGCACCGCGGTCCGGGCGTTGTTGCGGCGGGCCGCCGAGGCCTACCGGGACCAGCCGGCCACGGCCGGTCGGCTGCGGGCCCAGATCGACCGGCTTGACGAGCCACTCCGGGTCGCGGTCGCCGGCAAGATCAAAGCCGGTAAGTCCACCCTGCTCAACGCACTGGTCGGCGAGCAGATCGCGCCGACCGACGCCGGAGAGTGCACCCGGGTCGTCACCTGGTACCGGGATGCCGCGAGCCCGCGGGTCACCCTGGTGCCACGCGCCGGGGCCCCACGTCAGCTGCCGCTGACCCGGACCGATGGCCGGCTGCAGTTCGACCTGCAGGGTAGCGAGCCCGAAGACGTCGACCGGGTGCTCGTCGACTGGCCCTCCCGGGGTCTCCAGACCACCACACTGATCGACACTCCGGGTATCGCATCGCTGTCCACCCGCATCTCGGCCCGCGCCATCGCCTTGCTCGCGCCCGACGACCAGCCTTCCGATGCCGACGCGGTGGTGTATCTCATGCGCCACCTGCACGCCACCGACGTGCGTTTCCTCGAGTCGTTCTATGACGATGTCGGTGCGCCCGCCGCGATCGTCAACACCGTGGCGGTGCTGTCCCGGGCTGACGAGATCGGGGCCGGCCGGCTCGATGCGATGGTCTCCGCCCGCCAGGTCGCCCGCCGATACCGCACGGAGCCCAAGGTGCGCCGGCTGTGCCAGACCGTGGTCGCGGTGACCGGCCTGCTCGCGCAGACGGCTCGGACGCTGCGGCAGGCGGAGTTCAGCGCGCTCTGTGAGCTGGCGCAGGCGTCCCGGGATGAGCTGGACGCCCTGCTGCTCTCCGCCGACCGGTTCGTCATGGAGGAGGCGCACCCGACCCTGCCGGCCCAGACCCGCAGCGCGCTCGTCGAGCGATTCGGGATGTTCGGGCTGAGGCTGGCGACCACATTGATCCGCCAGGGGCACCGCGAGCCGGCCGGCTTCGCCGACGAGTTGGTCCGGCGCAGCGGGCTGGACGAGCTTCGTACCGTGCTGGCCACCCAGTTCACCGAGCGCCGCGATGTGCTCAAGGCACGCTCGGCGTTACTGCTGCTCGACCGGATCTTGCGGGAACAGCCCCGTCCCGAGGACCAGCTGCTCTCCGGCGAGGTGGAGCGGATCCTCGCCGGCGCCCACGAGTTCCGCGAGCTGCGGTTGCTTGCTGAATTGCGCGCTCCGGACGTCGTGTTGCCCCCCGAGGTCCGCTTCGATGCTGAACGGCTCCTCGGCGCGCACGGCGCGGCAACACCTCACCGGCTGGGCTTGGAGCCCGATGCGGATCCGGCGCAGGTTCGCGCCGCTGTGGTCGACGCGCTGGGGCGCTGGCAGCGGCGGGCTGAGAGCCCGCTGTCCGATCGTGCCGCGAGCGATCGAGCGCGAGTCGTGGTACGCAGCTGTGAGGGGATGCTGGCCCGATTGTCCCGCGAGGAAGCCAGGCCTTGAGCCCGCGACCGGCGGGCCATTGACCGGCGCGGGGCTGTCGTTTGTAGTCGATAACACTCGGTGACGTCTGGGTCGGCCCAGAATCGGGTCGGCCCGCAGGCATCACCGAGCGTCAACCCGATTGATTAACCCAGTTGCCCGCGGATCGCACCGTCGGGGAATTTATCAGAGTGGACATTGAAGTAGTAGTTCGCTGGGTGACCGATGACGGCATTGATGTCGTCCCGGGAAGCCGGTGCGCAGCCAGAGGCCGTGCTCTGCTGCCCTGGGAACTGCTGACCATCAAAGAAATGGATCACAATAGGACCCTCGGAGCCCCGAGCACCAGAATGAAGATGGAACATCGTCACCTTACCCTGAAGCCCGCTCCAACTGATCTTGAAACAAGCGGTCTGTTTCTGAGGATCGAGATCCATCGTAGCGGAACCGGATCCGCGGGAATCCCCTTTATTTCCAGGGATCTCCGCACCACTCAAGCGAACAGAGAAGTGTGTCTGTGGAGGCTGGGACCCTGCGATCACCGATTGCGTCGCCGCCGACGCCGGTCCGGCGAGGATCAGGGCCGAGGTGACGGAGGCCAGCGTAGCCAGACACACTTCCGCTCGCCCGAGCGCCCGAGAGCCTTTCCTGTGCCACATCGTGGGGCGATCCCTGACCGTGCCGACCATCCTGGCGTTCCCTTCTCCAGCGCTGCAGTTCAACTAGCTTCCGGACAGCCTAGGTCACCGTGGAACGACCACCTAGTTGATTACGAGGTCCGACCTAGCTCAGCATAGCTCACCCTGTTCGAGTGCGAACAGGATGATTTCGACGCCACGACGGGCATTCCGTTTACATATCGTCGTTAATTCGGCTCAGCGTTCGGCGAGATGCCATCTGATCGGATGATAATCACATGCCGGCTGCCACTCTGAGTAGTCGGGCTGGGGAGCCCTGCCTGGTTGGTCGGGCTCCCCAGCCCGTGCCCAGCTCGGCGACTTAACCCACTGCAGGGGCGGTATCGGTCGCCGACCCGTGATCATCAGCGGACCCGTCCCATGGTTTCTCTGCGTAGTGATTGATGCTGCCACGCGAAGAAAGGACAAGGAAAGGACAAGGTCATACGAATTTTCCTCAACAGGCTCCGACCTTATCCGAGCTGGCCGCGGAGAGCCCCCATTTCATGCGCAGTCGTGTGCAGGTTGAGGTAGTAGTCAGACGGATGCTCGATGACGTTCTGGATCTTCCAGCGTTCACTATGGACACAACTCGCCGCCGTATCGCGGTCACCGTCGAGATGGCGGTTGTTGAAGAAGTTGATCCAGATCGGACCGTCTTCTCGGCTCGGGGCGTTGTGGATATGGAACGCGGTTACATCGCCGTCGAGCCTGCTCCAGGAGACGACATAGCAGACTCTCTCATTCTCCGCATCGAGATCGAGACGAGCAAAACTCCGACCGTCTCGGTCTCCACCATCGCGAAGCTCGTCGCCACTCAACGAGAGGGCGAATTCCGCACGGTCGTACCCGTGCCTCGTCGCAGCCGAGGTCGCCGCGGCCGCCGAGGCGGATCCGGCGAACATCACGATCGAGGAGACGACTGCCACACAAGCGCCAACCCTCGCCAGCACCTGAGCGCCCTTGCTGTGCCGCATTATGGGACCTTCCTCGCCGATACCCGACCACGCCCTCACTCCCCCCGTCGCACCAGAGTGCGGATTCTTCGAGGAAGCAGTGGATAGCCGGCTACGCAGCAGATTCACTAGTTCGGGCCCGACCCGGCGATAGCATAGCCTAATGGCTCCGCAGTGCGTATGGACTGCGTCGGTCTACTCCGCTGGCTCTCTGTGTCTGCCATTGCGGGAGTCGCCGCAGAATCTCGATGATGCTATACGATAGGGGTGTAACTGTGGATATCTTGTCACCCTGGGTAGCATCGCGGGTAAACCTTGAAGGCAGCATTGCAGGTAACGCCACGAAATCCGGCTGCCCGGGTCGGCCGGCCCGGGCAGTGAGGCTCGCGTCGTGAGCTATCCCGGAGGTGACGTGCGCGACCAACTCGCCCACACCGGCGCCGAGGCCGTGCGAACCGGGATGGTGGTGGGGTCGGGTGGCAATCTGTCGGCTCGGGAACCGGACGCCGACCAATGCTGGATCACTGCAGCAGGCAGCTGGCTGGATCGCTTGGCACGCACCGAGTTCGCCTTGATCGGCATCCCGGGCGGCGAGCTGCGCGGCGGGCATCCGTGCCCGTCCAGCGAGTGGCGGCTACACACTGAGACGTACCTCCGGCGCCCTGATATCAACGCTATCGTCCACCTGCACCCGCAGAGCAGCGTGCTGCTCGCCGCGCTGGGTTACGGCATCGCACTGATCACTACCGACCACGCGTATTACTTGCGCGAGGTCGCAACCGTCCCGTTCGACCATCCCGGCAGCATCGAACTGGCCATCGCGGCCGCCGAAGCGGCCGCCGAGGGAGTCAACGTTCTGGTACTCAGCCATCACGGCTGCTCGGTACTGGCTGATTCGGTGGAGCTGGCGCACAAGCGAGCGGCCAATCTGGAGGAAGCCGCCCGGATGACGTATGCCGCGCAGATGCTGGTGGCCAGGACAGCCGGCTCGATACCGCAGGTGCCGGCACGGTTCATGGAGGCCCTCGAGCGAGGTGAGGCCCAGATATGAGCAATACCGCACCCGACGAGCTCGCGCTGAGCGAGCCGTTGCGACTGCGCCCGCCGCGTCATCGAGTGAGCCCCCGGGCGATTGCCTGGTGGACTGCCCAGGCCGCTCTGGAGGTGGCCGCGGTTCTCACGCCGCTGGCAATCGGTTCGGCGCTGTGGGCTCAGGCACGTCCGTGGCTGATCCCCAGCACCAGTGCGGTCGCCGTCATCGGTGTGGTGTACCTGCTGGTGATGCCGCGGTGGCGGTTCCGGGTGCACCGGTGGGAGACCACAGAGGATGCCGTGTACACCGCGGCGGGCTGGATCAGCCAGGAATGGCGGGTCGCGCCGATGTCCCGGATCCAGACGGTCGACACCGAACGTGGTCCCCTACAGCAGCTGTTCGGGCTGGCCACCGTCACGGTGACCACCGCATCGGCGGCGGGGGCGCTGCGGTTGGCCGGCCTGGACCGGGCGGTGGCAGATGGTCTCGTCACGCAGCTCACCGAGACCACCCAGGCCACACCCGGGGATGGCACATGACATCGCCGCAGGATCCCGCCTGGCAGCGCCTCGATGCCCGGATGCTCGCGGTCACCCCACTACGCCAGCTCGCCCAGTTCCTGCCGGTGATCGCAGTGGTCCTGGTGACGGGCATCGGGCAAGATCTCACCGGGCGGCTTTACGGCTTGCTGGCCGGTGTGCTGGCGGTGCTCCTCGTGGGTGCGCTGCGCTGGTTTACCACCCGCTACCGGATTTCCAGTGAGCGCGTCGAACTACGGTCGGGTTTGGTCTTCCGCAGCTCCCGGTCGATCCCGCGAGATCGGATCCGCAGCGTCGATGTCACAGCCGGTCCGGTGCATCGGCTGTTCCGGCTGTCGGTGCTCAAGATGGGGACCGGGGAACGTACCGATGGCGTCGAGTCACGCGAGCTGGCTCTGGATGCGATCTCCGCCGCCGAGGCCGACCGGGTGCGCCAGCGCCTGCTGGATCCGGTGCGCCCCGATGATCCGGGCCTCGCCGATGCGCCGGCCACACCCATCGGGACCGAATTGGCCACCCTGCGATGGTCCTGGCTGCGCTTCGCCCCGCTCACGGTGTCCAGCCTGGTGGCGGTGGGCGCCGTCGCCGGGACTGCCGCGCAGCTCGTGAACGACGTGGGTGCGAACACGGTCGACCTGGGAGGTATCCGGGACAGGCTGAGCGCGGCTCCGCTGTGGCTGAGCGTCTTCATCCTGGCCGTACTCGTGCTCGCGATCGCACTGGTGGGCTCGGTTTTGATCTTCATCGAAGCCTGGTGGGGGTTCCGGTTGCTCCGCGAACCGGGCGGCGCCCTGCGGATTCGCCGGGGGCTGCTCACCATCAGGTCGGTGTCGCTCGAGGAGCGCCGGTTGCGCGGGATCGAGGTGGTAGAGCCGCTGCTGCTGCGGATCGGGCGCGGTGCGCGGACCTTGGCGGTCGCCACCGGGTTGGGTGGTCACCGCGGGCACGGCCGGGGCGTCCTGCTGCCACCGGCTCCCCGCGAGGAAGCGCACCGGGTGGCCGGGGTGGTGCTGGTCGAAGACCCCTCCCCCACCGGTGCGACGCTGCGCAGGCACCCGCTCGTTGCGCTGCGACGGCGGCTGGTCCGTGCGGTGCTACCGGTGCTGGTGATATCGGCCGCTTTGTGGCTGGCTCCAGCGCCGTCCTGGGCGGCATGGGCGGGGCTGGGCCTGCTGCCGGTGACGGTGGTGCTCGCCCTCGACGCGTACCGCAACCTGGGCCATGCCCTCACCAGCCGGTATCTCGTCACCCGGCATGGGGCCGGGGTGCGCGGAACCGTCGCGCTGCAGCGCTCCGGAGTGATCGGCTGGACGGTCTCGCAGTCGCTCTTCCAGCGCCGGGCGGGAGTGGTGACGGTGACCGCGACCACCTCGGCCGGTAGCGGCGGGTATCAGGTTATCGACGTCGTGACCGCCGAGGGGTTGGCTCTCGCCCAGCAGGCGGTGCCCGGGCTTCTGGATCCGTTTCTGCAGCATGGCGCGGGAAGCACCGCGCAGGCACTAGGCTCACGAGCGTGAACGACCGTCTGGTATGGATCGACTGCGAGATGACGGGGCTGGACCTCGCCAAGGATGCGCTCATCGAGATCGCCGCGCTGGTCACCGATGGCGAGCTGCAGGTGCTGGGCGAGGGCATCGACGTGGTGATCCACACCGATGATGCCACGCTGGACTCGATGCCCGAGGTAGTGCGGGATATGCACGCTCGCTCCGGCCTCACCGAGGCTGTGCGGCGCTCCACCGTGAACCTCGCCGAGGCAGAACGGCAGGTGCTGGCGTATGTCCGCACCTGGGTACCGGAGGCTCGCTCGGCGCCGCTGGCCGGCAATTCGGTGGCCACCGATCGGGCATTCCTGGCGCGCGACATGTCCGGGCTCGATGGGCACCTGCACTACCGGATGGTGGACGTGTCATCGATCAAGGAACTCTGCCGGCGGTGGTACCCCCGGGTTTACTTTGCCCAACCGGCCAAGGGACTGGCCCACCGGGCGCTGGCCGACATCACCGAGTCCATCCGTGAGCTGGCCTACTACCGGCGTGCGGTTTTCGTACCAGCGCCGGGGCCCAGCTCTGAGGAGGCGCAGGCCGCAGCGCAGGCGGTAACCACGTGGATGCCCCAGCGATAGATGAATCGGGCCACCGCTACGATGGTCCGCAGGCTGGCGGCGCCAGCGCATGGTGGGTGTAGCTCAGCAGGTAGAGCACCTGGTTGTGGTCCAGGATGTCGCGGGTTCGAGTCCCGTCACTCACCCCATTTTGTCTCCGCGGTGACTGGCTGGCATTAGAGTTCGGTTCATGAGAACCGTCGAGGTCCACCACGAGATCACCGGACCCACCGACGCGCCGGTGTTGATGCTGGCTGGGCCGCTGGGCAGCACGCTGGAGATCTGGGAGCCTCTGGTGCCGACACTGGCCGAGCGGTTCCAGGTACTTCGTTTTGACTACCGGGGCCATGGTCGATCGCCGGTTCCGGCGGCGTCTTACGGGATCATGGATCTGACCGCGGATGCGCTGGGGCTGCTGGATAGGCTCGAGATCGAGCAAGTAGCGTTCTGCGGGCTCTCGCTGGGTGGGGTGGTCGGTATCTCGCTCGCGTCGTATGTCCCGGAGCGGCTGTCCTCGCTCGTGTTGTGCAGCGCCAGCGCCCGTTACGACGATCATGGTCCGTGGATTGAACGGGCCGCGTCAGTGCGGTGGATGGGCACGGAGGGGATAGCACCAGAGGTGGTTGCCAGCTGGTACACCCCTGACTGGGCAACCGAGCATCCGGAGGCGATCGACCAGGCCATCCAGATGGTCTCCAAGACCACCGACGATGGCTATTCCGAGTGCTGTAGTGCCATCTCCGGTTGGGACGCCCGCAAGATGCTCGGCCGGATCGCGACACCGACGCTGATCATCGCCGGATCGAAGGATCAGGACACCCCCGTCACCCCGCATGCCGCGACCCTGGGCGCGGCCATCTACCGGGCCAAGGTGGAGGTTCTTGAGGGTGCACATCTGGCGATCTTCGAGCAACCCGACAAGGCCTGCCGCCTGATCGCCAGGCATGTCGCCGCTGGATGAGGCCCGGCCCAGTCGGGGTGTGGCTACTTGTTCCCCGACACCCACTGACCCCAGGAAATCTGCCAGTCGCCGAAGCCGTCCCATGACTTGAGTTGCGGGCCGCCGGTGTTGGTGTTGACGACCACGTCGCCCTTCTTCGCGTTGTCGAAGAACCACTTGGCGTTCTCCGGCGAGAGGTTGATGCAGCCGTGGCTGACGTTGCTGTGCCCCTGCTGCGCGACCGACCACGGCGCGGAGTGCACGAACTCGCCACTGTTGGTGATGCGGGTGGCCCACTTCACCTTGACCTGGTATCCGCCGGCATCGAGCGCAAGGCCGAACGTGGTGGAGTCCATCACCATGTTGGCATTCCGCTCGGTGACCACGTGCACTCCGTTGGAGCTGGGATGTTCCTGGCGGCCCATCGAGATCGGCATCGTGCGTACCAACCGCCCGTTGATCTCGACGGTCATCTGGTGGGTGGCACCATCGGCCCGGGCGATGACGGCGTCACCGATGGTGAAGTGGGTACTCCGGTCCTCCTGGCCGTACACGCCATTGCCGAGGTCCTTGCCGTAGTCGTGGATCTCCACCGAGACCTGCGTCCCAGGCTCCCAGAACTGCTCGGGACGCCAGTGCACCTCCTTGGAAGAGAACCAGTAGAAGGCACCCTCGACATGCGGGGTCGTAGTGACGGTGATGGTGTCCTCGGCTGCTTGCTTGTCCGTGATCGGCTCATCGAAGTACACCGCGAGCGGCTGGCCAACACCCACCGTCTCCCCGTTGAGCGGGTTGATCGAGGGATAGGTCAGCGTCCGCGGTACGACGGTGGTGAACGTGGAGGCGTTGTTCACCGTCCGGTTGTCATCACCGAGCGCGGTCGCTGTGATCGTGTAGATCTTGTCGTAGCCCAGTGGCTTGCTGGCCTTCCAGGTCGTGCCGCCGGAATCGAGCTGACCGTCGACCTGGGCTCCCTGTTTGTTGGTTACGGACACCCCCATGAGCTTGCCCCTCGTCACAGAGACCGTGATGGGTGCCAGCGCCGAGACACCAGTCGCGCCATCCGGCGGGTCGGTGCTGATCGAGGCGACCGGCGGAGGCGGTGGCGGTGGGGAAGGCTTCTGCGCGGCCGGCGACGATGACGAGGTGTGGCTTGCCGCGCACCCAGCCAGCACCGCGCCGAGCACGCCAACGACGAGCAGAACTGCGATGGCGACACTGCGCCT
>DASYAZ010000066.1:0-6621 GCA_036501085.1 Pseudonocardiaceae bacterium
CGCGGCGCACCCGACACAGACCCCCGGCGTGGATGACGAGCAGGACGTGATCACTCTTGGCAGCGCGGACCCTCCGACGGAGCCCGTGCGTCAGGCCCCGCCCCGACCGGCCCCGGCAACCAACCGCCCTCCACCTGCTCACCCCGGCCGCGAGACCGTCGAGGTGACCAGGCACACCATCCCCGCCGATGCCGACACCGACACTGCTCGACCCGACCCCCAGGCCGCCTCCACCGTCACCCTCACCACACCGGATCACCCAGCACCCTCAGTCGACTCACCCCCACCGGTAACGGCAACGAACCGGCCACCACTTGCTCACTCCGCCCGCGAGACCGTCGCGGTAACCAGACGCACCATCCCCGCGAACGCCGGCACCAGGGACGCCGCCACCGAGATCACCGATACTTCAGCCGTACGCGTCACAACGCCGTCGACCGTCCACTATGACCCGCCCGATCCAGGCGACGAGCAGACCACCACACCCCGACGACGTCGACCAATCGGAGGGCGAATCTCCTCCAGCGCACCACGACCCGGCCAGCCCAGCCTGCCACCACCAGCGACACCCAGCACCGACCAGGCCACCGAGCACCACCACCGGCAGGACTCGCCCCGCGCCGGCTCCGAACTCGTGGGACCTGAGGTCGTCACCGTCGCGGCGCACCCGACACAGACCCCCGGCGTGGATGACGAGCAGGACGTGATCACTCTTGGCAGCGCGGACCCTCCGACGGAGCCCGTGCGTCAGGCCCCGCCCCGATCGGCCCCGGCAACCAACCGCCCTCCACCTGCTCACCCCGGCCGCGAGACCGTCGAGGTGACCAGGCACACCATCCCCGCCGATAACGATACCGATACCGATACCGATACTGCTCGACCCGACCCCCGGGCCGCCTCCACTGTCACCCTCACCACACCGGATCACCCAGCACCCTCGGTCGACTCACCCCCACCGGCCCCGGCAACCCACCGGCCACCACCTGCTCACCCCGGCCGCGAGACCGTCGAGGTGGCCAGCCGTGCCATCCCCGCGAACGCCAGCACTGAGGACGCCGGCATCTTGGACGCCGGCACCGAGATCACCGATACTTCCGCCGTCCCTGCCGCAACGCCGCCGACCATCCACCATGACCCGCCCGATCCAGGCGGCGAGCAGACCACCACACCCCGACGACGTCGACCAATCGGAGGGCGAATCTCCTCCAGCGCACCACGACCCGACCAGCCCAGCCTGCCACCACCAGCGACACCCAGCACCGACCAGGCCACCGAGCACCACCACCGGCAGGCTTCACCCCCCCAGAGAGCGCACCCGGCCACCGCCGACCAGGCGAACAGCGAGCAGGCCGGCGTGTTCACCTCACCCATACCGCTCCGGTGGTCCGAACCCACGCGCTCAAGGGTGATCCCGGGCAACGCCGATCCGCCGCCGATCGAGATCACGGTGACGATAGGACGGATCGAGGTGCGCGGAGCACCGGCGCCAGCGGCGGCCCCGACCGCGCCCAAGCGAGCGCGCCCGGCACCGAGTCGCCTCGACGACTACCTCCGAGCGCGATCCTCGGGGAGGTCGGGGTGAGCAATGAGCGGGCTGTCGCGGCCGTGACCGCGACACTGAAGAACATGATCTTCCGGGCGCTCTCGGCCGATGCCGATCTGGCCGGAACCGAGGTGACCGCCCGGCCACCGGATCGGGCACGTCAAGGGGGTGTGGCGGGCAGTCAGATCAATCTGTTCCTGTACCGCACTTCTATCGACCCGGCCTGGCGTAACCAGGACCCGCCGGGGTTGCGGCCAGGCGAAGCGGGCGAACCACCGTTACCGCTTGTGCTGTCCTACCTGTTGACTGCCTACGGCGAGAACGACGACGAGGTGCTGAGCCACCGGTTACTGGGTGTCGGGCTGCGGGTGCTCAACGACCGCCCCCTCCTGGCACCAGCCGACATCGCTGCGGCCCTTCCAGGTAGTGAGCTGGAAAATCAGGTGGAGCGGGTCCGCATCACGCCACACCCGATCCCGCTGGATGAGATCTCCCGCATGTGGGCCACCTTCCAGACCGGATACCGCATCTCGGTGAGCTACGACGTCGCCGTCGTACTCATCGACAGCGCGCGCCCGGTGCGGGCCCCGCTGCCGGTGCTCGCGCGCAGCGCAGGCGACATCGGCCCGTCGGTGCTGGGCGAGCTGCTGCCGGTTCTCGAGCTGGCGTCCGCACCGGGCGGTAGGCCAGCCGCGCTCCCCGGTGAGGAGGTCACGCTGCTCGGACGGCGCCTCGATCGGGTGGACCGGATCAGCGTCTCGGGTCTTCGGCTGGGCCAACCCGTCCTGCTCACGCCATCCACGGTGAGCGAGCGCGCGTTGACCGTGCAGCTTCCCGAGGCGCCGGCGCTGCCCGCTGGCACTGTCGCTGTCGCCGTCGTAGCGTCTCCGGCACTGGCGACGACAACACCTGGAACGACGCTGATGAGCAACCGTGTGCCGGTTGGCCTGGCCCCCACGATTACCGGCAGCCTCCCCCTGGCCGCGACGCTGACCAACGGGGTCGCCGCGCTGCGGCTCGGGTGCACGCCCCCGGTGGAACCGGGGCAGACCGTCGCGCTTGTCGTAGGCGACAAGGTCGTGCCCGGTGTTCCTGGTGCGTCGGGCACCGCCCCCCGGTCCGAGCTGGATTTCGCGCTGACGAACTTCGCGGCCGGCAGCTACACCCTGCGGCTGCGGGTCGATGGCCACGACAGCATCCCCGTTACCACCGATCTGCTCGCTTTCGACGACACCCAACGCCTGGTGCTGTCATGACCGGGACGACCGTGCGGCCCGAGGCCAACTGGGAGGCGGACAACAACGCCTACCTTGGCGCGGGGCTGGCCTGGCTGCGCGACAGGCTTGGTGGCAACGACGAGCGGGATACCACCAGTGACGGCGCCGGCTGGTGGGACGACGAGCGGTGGGTGGGGTGCGCGGTCCCACCGGCGCTTGAGTTGCTGGGCGACCGGCTCGGTCTGTCTCGCTTCGAACGGTTGGTGCTGCTGTTGTGCGCGTCGGTCGAGCTCGACCCCGGGATCGTCGAGGGTTGGGCCGGCTCGGGCGGCGACCCACCCAGCTTCGCGCTCGCGATGAGCATGCTGCCCGCACCAGCGTGGGACGTCTTGTCCACCCGGCGACCACTGCGCTACTGGCGGCTCATCGAGGTTCACCAGCGCCCCGGCCACCCACTCGTGACCGCACCGCTGCATGCTGACGAGCGCATCGTCAACTATCTCAAGGGGCTCAATCACCTCGATGGCCGCCTTGAGCACCTGACCCGTCCGGTGGGCGACGTTCTCGGCAACCCCCTGCCCGAGAGCCAGCAGCGGGCGGTCGACGAGGCTGTCGCCGCGTGGCTGGAGCCGGCAGCCCCCGGTCGTACCGCGGCGATCGAGCTGCTCGGCGTCGATGAACAGGTGCTGCGCGGGATTGCCTGGGCAGTGGCCGATCGGGTCGGGCTGGTGCTGCACGAGTTGATCGCCGACCGGGTCCCGCAGTCCGGGATGGAGGCGGCGGAGTGGTTGCGGCTATGGGAACGCGAGACCCTTCTCTCGCCGGTGGCGCTGTACGTGGACGTGAGCGACCTGGACCGGGCGAGCCACTCCAGCCTGGCAAGCTCGCTGGCAGATCTCGACACCGCGCTGCTCGTCGGGTGCCGGGAACCGTGGCCGATCCCACGCTGCCCGATCCGGCTCGTGGACGCCCGGCGGCCGACCGCCGCCGAGCAGGAGGAAATCTGGCGGGACGCGCTCACCACGGACGGCACCGACGACCGGAGTGGTGAAGCCGAGCGGATGGTGACGCTGCTGTCGAGCAGGCTCGACCTCAACCAGGTCGCGATCCGCGCTGCGGCGCGCACGGTAGCCCACCACGGCGAGGCTCTCGGGGACGTGTGGCGCAGCTGCCAGGCGCACACCCGGCCCCGGCTCGAGGCGCTGGCCCTGTGGGTGGACACGGCGGCGGGCTGGGACGATCTCGTGTTGCCCGAGCGCGAGCTGACCCTGCTACACCACCTCGTGGACCAGGTCCGGGGGCGCACCCAGGTGTTGCGGCACTGGGGCTTCGGCGACCGCATGACCCGCGGGAGCGGGGTCACGGCGCTGTTCGCCGGGCAGTCCGGTACCGGTAAGTCCCTCGCCGCCGAGGTCGTCGCCCACGAGCTCGGCCTGAGTCTCTACCGCGTTGACCTCTCCGGCGTGGTGAGCAAGTACATCGGCGAGACCGAACGCAACCTCCGGCGGGTGTTCGACGCGGCCGATGAGGGCGGCGCCCTGCTGCTGTTCGACGAGGCAGACGCGCTGTTCGGCAAGCGCAGCGAGGTCAGGGACAGTCACGATCGCTACGCCAACATCGAGGTGAACTACCTGCTCCAGCGCATGGAGGACTACCGGGGGGTGGCCGTGTTGACCACCAACCAACGGCATGCCCTGGACCAGGCGTTCCTGCGGCGCTTGCGGTTCGTGGTGAGCTTCCCGTTCCCGTCACCTGCCGAGCGGCGGGCGCTGTGGGAACGGGCGTTCCCGCCGCGCAGTCCCGTGGAGGACCTCGACATTGACCGCCTCGTCACCCTGGCCGCGACCGGCGGCATGATCCGCAACATCGCGCTCAACGCAGCGTTCTGCGCCGCAGGTCAGGGCGCTGCCATCAGTACCCGCCTGGTGCTGGAGATGGCGAGGGTGGAATTCCACAAGCTCGAACTGCCGCTGAACGACCAGGACTTCCGGTGGGTGGGGAGTGTGACGGGATGAAACTTGACCTGCGGATCGAACGGCTCGTGCTCGAGGGGGTGCCGCTGACCCGTCGGGACCGGGAGCTGTTGGGCGAGGGCATCCGACGCGAACTCGCGCACCTGCTCTCCGAGCCGACCGGTTCGGCGGCACCGCCTGCGGGGGACGCTCTGGCCTCGCGCATCGCCTCCGCGGTTCGCGCCGCGCTGCCCCCCGACATCGGCCATCGGCCCACCGGCGCGGCCTCGTCAACGGGGCAGCCGGGTAGGCGGCAGGTATGACCAGTTTCGCCCAGGTGGTCGCTGGCGGGTTGCCCACCTCCCAGAGTCTCACCGGCTATCCTCGGTCACCACAACTGCTGCGCGGGGGCCTGGTGCGGCTCGATCCGGTCCGCCGCGCCGTCCTCGACGTCGTCGCGTTCCAGTACAACCCCGACACGGTCACCCGCACGCTGCAACCGCGGTCGATGACCGGCGAGCCCGGCGACCGGCTTGAGATGCTGCGCCTCACCGGACCGCCCCACGAGACCGTCAAGTTGGACGCCGAGTTCGACGCGACCGATCAGCTGGAACATCCTGAGACCGCCGCCAACGGACCGGTCGCCCTCCATGGCCTGCTCCCGGTGCTCGCCGCGCTCGAGGCACTGGTCACGCCCACGAATCAGCAGCTCAGAGACGTCGACGCGCTCTTCGACCAAGGGATGCTGGAGGTCGCTCCCGTGGAGGCGCCGCTGACTCTGCTCGTCTGGGGCGCGCAGCGGGTGGTGCCCGTGCTGATCACCAGCCTGTCGCTCACCGAAGAGGCCTTCGACCCCCGCCTCAATCCGATCCGGGCCAAGGCCAGCATCGAGATGAAGGTACTGACGAGCGTCGATCTTCCGCTTGCGCACACCGGCGGAGCGCTGTACCTCGCCTACCGCCAGAAGGCCGAGGGGCTCGCCGCGTCCGTCGCGTCCACCAACACCCGGCCGCTTGGCTTCGAGCGACTACCATGACCGCCCCCAGCCGCTACCAGTCCGTCGGCACCGCCACGTTGACCACGGCGGACGGCCGCCAGGTGCCCTACCTTCGACGCCGGTTCCTGCCCGCCGCCGGAGCCCTGGCCACCTTGCGGATCCACCACGTGCGACCGGGTGAACGACCTGATCTGATCGCCGCGGTGGAACTAGGCGATCCTGAGCTGTCATGGCTGCTCGCCGATGCGAACGCGGTCATGCGCCCGCGCGACCTCATCCGAACCGGCCGGAGCGTGCGGGTCCCACTTCCCTTCGGCATTCCCGGACCCGCCGATGGCCAGTGAGATCACCCTCAGCCTCCTCGTCGGCACCCTCACGCCGACGCCGGCACCGCGCGAGGTCATGGAGGCGCTGACCCAAGTCGAGGTCCGCTCGAGCGCACAAGACAGGAGCGGCTTCGATCTCACCTTCGCCCTCAGCAAGCGGTCCGCGATCGTCACCCGGCTGCTGCCCTCGGGCTACTTCGATCCTCCCACGAGGATCATCATCACAGTCACGGTCAAGGGTCAGGCCACGGTTCTCATGGACGGGGTGATCACCCACCAGGAACTGGTCCCCAGCGACGAGTCCGGCCGATCAGTGCTCTCCGTCAAGGGCGAGGACCTGACCCGGATGATGGACCTGATCGACTTCAGCGGGTTTCCGTTCCCGGGCATGCCCGCCGAGGTGCGAGTCGCGCTGATGGTCGCCAAGTATCTCCCGCTGTACAAGATCGTGCCTCTGATCATGCCGAGCGTCCTGGTCGATGTGCCAAACCCGCTGGATGAGATTCCCGGGCAGCGCGGCACCGACCTCAACTACATCAAGATGCTGGCGGACAACGTCGGCTACGTCTTCTACCTCCAGCCCGGG